>NZ_JAVRCS010000011.1:0-203769 GCF_034530635.1 Nostoc sp. EspVER01 | reverse complement strand
ACTTTTTCTCTCCCGACAATTAATCCACCCTGCCTCCCGAAGAGCGGGGAGGGGATTAAGGGGAGCCAGTGCAGGCTTCTCCCAAGGGGAGACGCCAAGGGCGATGGGGTCTCCCCAAGTGGAGCATCTGGCGTGTGGGGTGCAATGACTGTGGTTAGCATAACTAATTATGCGGACATGATATAATACGGCTTGAGCAGGAGAGTTTTTAAAGTTTGTTGTCCACGAGTCTCAAAGACTCGACAATTACGAGTTACGTTAGCGAGTCATTGTACTCCTGTAAAGCAGCAAACTACGTAGAGAGTGTCATGATTTAACTGCGTTGCCAAATTTTAATTGTCTTATCCAAACTACCGCTGACTAACATTTCACCGGAAGCTGTGAAGGCTAATGCTGTGACTATATTCCCATGACCTGTAAATGTACCCAGCAATTCCCCGGTTGGTAAATGCCACAACTTGATAGTTTTATCAGCACTACCGCTGGCGATAATTTTTCCATCGGGACTTAAAGCGATCGCATATACCCTATCTCGATGTCCTTTAAGGGTATGAAGTAATTCCCCAGTCTCCAATTGCCAAACTTTAATCGTTTGATCCCAACTACCACTCACGAGCAGTTTACCATCTGCACTGATTGCTAAGGAACAAACGATGTGAGAATGACCCATGAGGGTGTGTAGTGGTTGTGCATCTTTTAAACTTTTGATTCCCGTTTGGGGTGAAGTGCGCCAAACTTTGATTTTGCGGTAGCTACCTGTAACTAGAGTTTCGCCGTCTCGACTTAAAACTAGGGAATGAGCCGCTGTATCATCTAAAGAAAGTGCGATCGCAACCTGACGTTGCATCAAATCCCAAAACAGAATTTTTCTGTCATCTCCACCTGTCGCTAACATTCTGCCATCTGGGGTGAAAGCAGCACACCGCACTACCCCATTGTGTTTGTGCAAAATATCTATCAAGTCTAAAGCACCTACGTGCCAAAGCTTAATTGTCGAATCTGCACCGCAACTGACTAAAGTCTGTCCATCTGAACTAAAAGCTAGGGAATTCACTTCATCCACCAGCCCAGATATTACCCAAGGATATTCTGATAATGTCTCTATTAATTCACCCTTGCTTAAATCCCAGAGTTTAGTTTCTCCACGACTGCCACTCGCCAATATGGGTAAGGCTTTGCCATTATTGCACCCAGAACTGAAAGCTAGGCAATTAATGCCTCTGGTGTGTCCTTGCAAAGTCTGCCAGCATTCCCAGTCACCGACTATAGCCTTGAGACAATGTTCTGATGGTAGAGTCTGTATTGTATGTGCGATCGCTCTCTCATTAATTACTGGCGACGTGTCTTTTTTACCCATAAGTGATTCTAAATACCAACTTAACCCCCCTGCATATAACAAATTACTCGGAGTGACATACAGTTTTGGTTCAGGAAATTCAAGTTGATTTGTAGGTAAAAAACCTGTTATTACGCTTTGCTTCTCGTAACCTAAATTACCTGTAGATGGATAAAATAAACACAAAAAAATTAATACTTGGTGATTTTTTAAATCTTCTTGAGTAACAGACCACCTAATTTTGTCTTTCTTAATACCATTAAAACTTTCTCCATCAGCAACGTAAACTTGAACACTTATCTGAGGATGATCTTTGAGTATATAAGGAAATTTACTTTCGCCACACAAATTTCCCTCATCATCTAAAATCATGTTTTGCAAAGTATCTTGTGACACCTTTTTTACTAACTTGCCCAAGCGTTCAGTTATCACCCTGTCAACAATATGCTCCCGCAAAAGATAATCTTGGGCTTGTTGTTGGAAGTATTTGGGAAAAGGTATCGTCCAGTCAGGAGGCTCAGGATATTCCGGCGGGGTTGGCGGCGGATTTTTGGCGAGAACTTCTGCTTGCTGGCGAGAAAGTTCTTGGAGTCTAGCCAATGGCTCACCCCAAAAGGCTATAACTTCAGTGTGACAACCTTTAACTTGACTTTCCAGCAAAGATAAGTCGTAAGTTTTAGGTTTTTTCACACGTTGAAGAAAGTCAGTTTGTTGAGCTTTGAGTAAGCTAATCCAATCCATCTGCATTCCTGCGGCAAACTATTGCATACCTACGGTAAGCTATACAAATGCAATTACTCAAGTTTATAACCTTAGTTAATTAAAAATTCAGTAATATTAACAGTCTAATAAAACACAGCCATTGACAAATGTTTCCGTGAAAGAGATAGATGGATAGCACTTAGACATTTCATGAACTGATGCGTTGAAGTATATAGAATTAGATGATATCAGTCAATTCTAACGGAGATGGATAACGAGATACTGTTTCCCTAGAAACACTTCTAACTGTAAAGGAAAGTTGAATTTGAGACGGATTTAAAAGATTACAGTAAGTTAAGTCAGCAAATAGCTACATAAAAATAACCTAGTAAAGATAATTCTAGGAAATATCATCTGAAATCGAAATAAATGGTGAAGATTGGCTTATTTTAACCTTTGCGTTTTGGTTGTCTGGGTGTAGTACTTACATCAGAAGAGTCACCAAAAGTATCCCTTGCTTCGATCTGTTTAATTTTCATTTGCAAGTTCAAGTCATCGCTGCTAACAATTGTTTCTAAATTCGCTAATCTTTGTTCTAGCAGTTCTATTTGCTGCTGTTGCAAATAGTTAGTTTTGGATTTTTGCTCATCAGAACGCCAAACCGCAACTGTACCAACAGCTGCACCACCAATAGCAACTAAAGGAAGAATAGCACCGCTTCTAGTAACGGCTGATAGTGGGACGCAAACTCCTAGAATGGCTACTGTAATTACCCAAATTCTAGTGGTAGCAGATAATCTGACATCTTGGTATGGTTCTACATTGAGTTGAGATTTTTTAGCCATAAGTAAATCCATTGAAAAGTTATTTGCTAGATTGACACAATTGCTGATTAAAATACTTCCTACCATTGGGTTAGGTATAATTGCTATCTTATATATTTTTGTAATTATAGTTACTCAGTTATTTGCGATCGCTAGATTGGAATTTTACCAGATTCGCTACCACTTCTACTGATGGGAGGAACCTGCAATGGAGTTATTGCTAACAACAGCACGCTATAGTGTAAGCTTATTGACGCTTATGTTCGCCACCAACCAGAAGCATCTCAGGAACTTGAGCAATTGTCTGATAAAATCCATTGAGCGTAAATAGTTAAGTTTATTATGACAAGTGCATCTTATATTTTTTTAGCTGGAGCAAGTCGCGGTGTTGGTCGAGAAATTGCTCAATATCTCACAGCGCAACAGCTAAAAGTCAAAGCACTCCTGAGAACAGCAGCAGTTGCTAGTGAACTAGAAACAATGGGTATTGAAGTAGTTCAGGGAGATGCCTTGAATATTGGCGATGTCGAACGCGCAATGCTGACAGATACACCTATTCACACCGTTATCAGTACAATTGGCGGTTTACCATCAGATGTAGAAAGACCAGATTACCCTGGTAATAGAAATCTGATCGATGCAGCAGTTAAAGCTGGAGTGCAAAAGTTTATTCTTGTATCTTCCATCGGTGCTGGCAATAGTGTTGTTGCTGCCTCACCCCAAGTTTTAGAGGTACTGGGAAAAGTTTTAGCTGAGAAAGACAAAGCCGAACAACACTTAATTGCCAGTGGACTCACCTATACAATTATCCGTCCTGGTGGACTAAAGTCAGAACCAGCAACGGGTAATGGCGTTTTAACCGAAGATCCGCACATTATTGGTAGCATCAATCGTGCAGATGTGGCGCAGTTAGTTGGTCGTAGTTTAAATAGCCAACGCGCTAATAATAAAATATTGTCAGCCGTAGACCGAAATATGCTGTTCGGACAAAGAGAATTTGCCGAATTTACTGTGGAGTAATTTAAGCACGCCAGCGGAGTATTTGACCCTTGACAGGATTGACAAATTCTCGTTTTTCAGCAACAGAACGAGCATACTCCCGCTTTAACTGGTAATACCACTGCGCCTGCATATCTGAGTCTTTAATCAGCCGTAGCACAGGGTTATATTTCAAACCAATTTGCTGCTTTTCTACAACCGTTCGGTCTTGGCCAATGAAAGTCCGCGCCAGCACGTGTAACAGTGGCTTGAAAAATCCCACCCAAGGAAGTGTCCAGTAAAGAGCAAAAGTTACCTCCGTTTCTGTGTCTGAAATTGGTGTAACTGCCGTCAAATTAACGACTCGATTATTACCAATGGTGGTTTCTTCGATTCTGACTCCAGGTAAACGAAAGGAAATCTCCGTTTCTGGGACACCACCGCCAATCAGCCAGTATAACCGACCCCCATTCGCTGGTAATCGGTGTCGTCGCATCGTAAAGCCGTAGGGCGAAGCATCAAATTGCTTTACCTCTTCGTGTAATTGCTCATTTCGCCACCACCAAGCACGATGAACATAAGGTGAATGAGCCGGGTCCATCAGACCTACTACTGCATGATCTATAAAACAAGGGAATTTTACCACCTCTACGAACTGGTGAGAGCGATCGCCAAAGCCTGGTATTACCGGAATTTCCATCTCAGATGCAGGTTGAGGGTTATCGGGATCGGGCATATATATCCAGATATTCCCTTGGGCTTCGCGGATTGTGTATGACTGCACGTCGAACCGACTCAAATCCATTTGCTGTTCCTCTACAAGAGAAGGTATCGCAGTACAGCGCCCAGCGGAGTTAAAGCGCCAACCGTGGTAACAGCATTCAACTTCTTGCCCATTGAATCTCCCACAACTCAAGGGCACACCACGATGGGGGCAAATGTCCGTCATCGCAGACACTTTGCCATCCTGGCTACGAACTAACAGCACCGGTTCTCCTAAGAAAATGCGGCTGATCATCATACCTGGCTTGATTTGATCGCTAGGCAGAGCATAGTACCAAGTATTACGTAATACAAAATTATCGTTATTTTTCATAACTAATGGCCTCTGCCTTTGACACAACGAAAGTCCTGGTTTGTGGAGAGGAAGGTGATGCTGGAAAACATTCTTTCAGGTTTTTAATTGCTGTAGGTAAGTTCAACTGATGTACTTATTAGTCGTGTTCGTAATTCTCTCAGATTTAGGTTGTTCTGAGAGGATTGCAGGTTTGAAATTGCATTATTCGCCAGAAATTTGTACAAATACTGTTCTTTTACGCGGGCCATCCAACTCAAAAAACAACACAGATTGCCAGGTTCCCAAAGCTAATTTCCCATCCACAATGGGAATTATCTCACTAGTGTTCAGCATCATTGCCATTAAATGAGAGTGAGCATTAATCGGTTCATCTTCCGGGACATCTCTTAAATGCAAATCATTATGCAAATAGCGGTTTGATTCTGGTGCTAATTTTTGCAAGAACACTTTTATATCTTCTAATAATCTGACTTCATTTTCGTTGATAGATAAGGCTGTTGTCGTGTGTTGAGAAAATACTAAAACTTGTCCATTTTTAATTGATGTTGAGGCAATAAAATCTTGAATTTGTGAGGTGATATGATGAATATTAATTTTTGGCTCAGTTTCAATTTCAATTAACTTATGAATAATTGGCATCTGTTGAATTTTATATTTAGGATTGCAGGCAGGAGGCAGGTGGTTACTGAGCGTAGCCGAAGTGAGACAGGAATTGAATGACTTCTAACTCCTAAGTATAGTTTCCAAACCTTGTACTAATCTTTCTATACCTTCTTTTGCTGTCTCTTTTTGCAGCGCCCCATAGGCGACACGTAGATAGCATCCGTCATTTATGCCAAAGGTTGTACCTGGAATAACTGCTACTTTATGTTCCTGGATCAGTTGTTTGACTAACTCAAAAGCATCCATCTGGGTATGAACTTTGAGGAAAAAATAGAACGCACCATTGGCAGGAATAATACTACATAAGCCTTGTAGACGATTAAGGGAGTCTAATACTAGTTGGCGTACTTGAGCAATGGCTCCTATATGACTCTTCAAATAATCCTTTTTTGCCTGCAATGCCCCTAAAGCTGCATATTGAGAAATGACTGGCGGGCAAATCAAAATTGTATCCTGGACTTTTTTAACGGCAACAAGTAAGTGTTGGGGAATCACCATGTAGCCAATGCGCCAACTTGCAAAACCGTATGCTTTAGAAAAGCTATACAGAGAAATGGTGTACTCGCTGCTATTACCAAATGAGCCAGGTGAAACGTGTTTTACACCGTTATATGTAAAGTATTCATAAGCTTCATCGCTGATGTGGTAAATACTGTGAGCAGCACAAATTTGATTTACTTGGCGCAATGCGGCTTCAGAATAGACAACTCCAGTGGGATTATTTGGTGAAATCGTCACCACAGCCCGTGTTTTAGGAGTAATTGCTTGAGCGATCGCTTCTGGGCGTAGTTGGTAATTTTCATCCGTCGCCACTAATACCGCACCACAACCAGCCATTGCGATCGCCATTTCGTGGTTGAAATAGTAGGGCGTATTCAGAATAATTTCGTCGCCTGGGTTAGTGATAGCAAGAATGGTATTCATAAATCCCATATTGCTCCCTGCTGTGACAACGATGCAGTTTTCCCCGTTGATTTCAATCCCGTTGAAGGCTTGCAATTTTCCCGCAAGTGCTGTCAGTAAAGGGGGAATTCCCTCAACTGATTTGTATAAATTATTGGCTGGTTCGGCTAAGAATTTGGCTAAAAATTCTATGGCTTCACGTGGTGGGTTGTAAGAAACAACACCTTGTCCTAGAGAGATGGTTCCAGGAGAGTTTTTAATCAGTTCCCCAACCACAGGAATAATTGGCGATTGTACCGCCTGCATACGAGAGGTTAGGGATTCCATATTTTCTTGCCTATGTATCTGCTTTTAGTATCTCTTAATAGGTGAACAATCAACTAGTACAACATGGTGGAAATAAACCACCCCTGACGCTCGATGACTCACCATCGCTTAAATTTAATATTTTAGGAATTAATCTAGCCACATCCTGATTCCTCGATCCGCGCCCCAAAATGGATGGGTTTTAACCTGATTATGTATTCTCTCACCAATATGGTCTGTTTATTGCCGCCGACCTACTTATGTTCTGGCACTGATTTCAATATCTATCAAGTTAATAGATGTAATAGAAATCCATTTTCTACATTTAATTAGGATTGGATGAATATAAAATCCGATATCTGTGTTGTTTTTTGCTGCACGCATCTCTTTTTGTTTTAACCTATCTGTACTTTTAAAATATTATTCTAAAAGCAATCAATCAGGTTGGTTTCAACAGGTTCAATAAAATTTAGACTATACTTTACGGACACTTTACACAGAATTTAAGCTTAATTGATATTAGTAGATATCTACACTTTGGCGTGTAAGGTAGAATGCGATTAGAAAACGAAAGCTTAGATACTGTTAATTAATAAAAATAATGTTTATTTCACAACGTGGCATTATCACCTATGCTTACGGAGAATCCTATTATCTAGAAATGGCAAAGTCATTAGCACGTTCTCTACGGCTTCATTCACCAAATGTTCCACGTGCTATTGTTACCGATCGTGAAAATGATAAAGATTTACTAGAGCTTTATGATTACATTATAAATATTAAAAAGGAATATGGTTCTAACGTAAAGCAAAAGTTTCACCTCTATGACTATTCTCCATTTGAATATACACTTTGTATTGATAGTGATTGCATAGCAGTGAGGGATATTAACTTTATTTTTGATGATTTTAAAGGTAGAAGTTTTAGTGTGGCAGGTAATGTATATCTTCAAGTAGGTGATAAAGATACATTCATTGATGTAAATGACACACTCAAACGGTTTCATCTGAAAAAGTTACCTAGATTTAATGGAGGTCTCTATTATTTTGAAAAAAACGATACTGCTAAAGCCTTTTTTGAAACAGCACTAGAATTGGCAAAGGATTGGGAAAAGCTAGGGATTAGCGAATTTCGTGGTGATGGACCTAATGATGAACGTATTTTTGGTCTAGCTATGATGCTACACAATCAAAGTATGTTTGAAGATAATGGTCAGATGATGCGAACACCTATAGGTCTTCGTGGTTCTTTTAATATAGATGCTATTAAAGGTAAATCTACTTTTCAAAAATATAATCAGGTGGTGTCTCCTGCTCTTGTACACTTTGCCTGCGTTTGGGGAGAGCATCCCATATATCATCGTGAAGTAACAAAGTTAAAAAACCTAGACAAAGGTTCCACTAACCAGATCAATTCCAATATATTTTCCGCAATGCAATATAAGTTTGGCTATCAGATTGCTTTATTAAGATACATAGCTAAACGTGTACCTAAAAATCCTAAATATATTCAAGCTAGAGTGAAAAAACTTTTGATAGAATTGCCTGAATTGATTAAAGCTAAATATAGAATTGAGCCAGTTCGGAGGAAATAAAGCTTACTAAAACTCTGCATTTCTTTGTGCTTAGTTTAAATTACTCAAAGGTTGCTTTGGTTACTTTCTGTAAAGCTTTAATAGTGTATAATGTGCTGTCTGAGGTTCAGGCAGCACTAACAACTTGTAATAGCGATCGCGCCTCACATCCTTCGCTTCTGACAGGTAATATAAATTATATTTTTGTGAAAACTACAAGGATTGTATCTGTGGGTTTATTCTAGAAACTACATGGTACAGCGTAAATTTGTATGTACCACAAAAATCTGTATTGCCGTACTTTTATGGAAAATCAACTAGGATTAATTCTAAAACTGCTTTTACTCTCGGCTTTGTTATCGGTATTGATTAAGTATGCAGGGCCAAGTCTACCAATTCCGGCGACAGCAACCAACGCGCTAATTATAGTATTCTTGCCGATTGCGATCGTAGCGATCGCTCTACTGTGGCGATTTCAAGCACAAAAACAAAATTAACTCAATAGTTTTACGCACAAGTTCCTAAAATCAGCTAACCTAGCTGAATTACAAGAAAATTGCATCTTGCCAACCGTTGGGAGTTAGCCTGTGAACCTGGGTCAATGGATCGGCTTAATCGCCATACTTCTTTGTTTATACATCCTGTGGCAAATTCGGGAAGTGCTTTTGCTGATGTTTGCCGCAGTTGTGTTAGCCACCACCTTAAATCGCCTAGCGAAACGCTTCCAAAGCTTTGGGATGAGGCGGGGATTCGCCGTACTCCTAGCAGTAGCTATTTTTTTCGCAGGTGTCGTGGGTTTTTTCTGGCTAATTGTGCCGCCATTTGCCCAGCAGTTTCAAGAACTAACATATCAAGTTCCTAAAGGGTTTGGACGCTTTAATAGTTGGCTTGATGCCCTGAGAACTCGTATTCCTGACCAGTTAGTTCCTTATATTCCAGATATCAATAGCCTCATTCAACAAGTACAGCCCTTCGCTAATCGGTTACTGGGAAACTCCTTTGCTTTTGTATCTGGCTCTTTAGAAGTCGTCCTCAAGATTTTGCTAGTGTTGGTTTTAACAGGAATGATGTTAGCCGACCCAATTGCTTATCGCAAAGTATTTGTCCGGCTTTTCCCTTCATTTTATCGGCGACGGGTAGATGGGATTTTAGATAAATGTGAAGTCTCTTTGGAAGGATGGATTACAGGCGCTTTCATCGCCATCTTTGTAGTGGGGGTGATGAGTCTGATTGGCTTATCAATTTTGCATGTCAAGGCAGCACTTGCTTTATCGGTTTTAGCGGGATTTTTTAACTTGATTCCCAATCTGGGGCCAACAATGAGTGTAATCCCAGCAATGGCGATCGCTTTCTTGGATGAACCTTGGAAAGCGATCGCTGTCTTGATTCTCTACTTCATTATTCAACAGATTGAGAGTAATTTCATCACGCCTGTTGTCATGGCGCATCAAGTCTCATTACTGCCAGCCATAACCTTAATTGCCCAGCTATTTTTCGTCACGTTCTTTGGCTTTTTAGGATTATTTCTAGCACTACCTTTAACTGTTGTCGCTAAGATTTGGTTACAAGAGGTGTTAATTAAAGATGTTTTAGATGAATGGGGAAATAATCATAAAAAAGAGACTGAGTTTGTAATAGTTTCTGAATCTCCTAGAACAGATGATAATTGGACGGCAGAAAATCCAGATATAAATGAGAATCCCTCGATTGATGATGATATCTTGAAAAAATAAGATTAGTCACTCGACTTTTAATGCGGCAATAGAGTTCGGTTCAGGTTTTTTGATGAAAATTTTAGATCAACAAAGATGCTATAAATCGCCGTCAAGACGAAAGACCAATTATTGTAGAGACGGCGATTCATCGCGTCTCTTGCCTTAAACGATGATAGCAACAATAATCCCTGGAAAGCAAAAAAACTCAATGACACGAGTTATGTGAATTATTGCAAATTTTGAAACGATTGGGATAATGAGTGCTGGAGTGCAAAAACAATAAGATTCCCAACTTCTTAAAAAAGTTGGGAATCTCATACTTTTGAGTCAGTCTGAAGAAATCCTATTTGAAAGAATAACTATAAGCATGAAAACAATTAACTAATCAGCTATTGTTTGTTCTGGTTTGTTACCTCTGCTTCTGCTTTGTTTGACTCATTAGATGAAGCTGATTCTGTCTTCTCTGATTGCGTCTCACTAGTTTGTTGCAATTGGTTGAGATGAATATTGTTCACTTGAACAATAAAATATTCTAATGCCTGACTTGCCTTTTGTTGCTGTTGGGTTTCGTCAGATACATCATAACAACGATAAGGCGGAGTCACGCCCAATATAAATTTCTCTTGTTCCGCTTCTAATAATTCAACGGCTGTATTAGCAGCAAGCGAATTCTTCTGAAAAGGAAAAGAGGTAACTATACTAGCAACTATAGAAGCAATAGCTGGGCAAAGCACAGGGAGCCACTTCAGCCATGCTTGTCCTGCTTCTAATTTGTCTACCAGAACTAAAATCGGTGTGACTCCTGATAAAATCACTGTCGCAATTTGCAAACTATAGTAAAGGTTCCTTGATAAACCCCTAATTCTTTTATAATCGTCAATTAAGTCTTGGCTGTATTGTAAAGCTTTCCCTCTTGTCAGAGTCAGTGTATCTTTATCCCAGGAATTAGGATTGGTCAATAAATAACTATAAATTTCAGCTTTTTTGGTGAGTTCAGATTTATAAGCGGCCTGCTTATAGTTCTGAGAAACTTGTCTATTGATGAGCAACAAAAAAAACAAAAAAGTTAGAGATACTGCTCCAGAAATTACAACTGTTTTATCATCTGAAAGAAAAATAATAAAAAGTCCAGCAGAGACAAAAGCTGCAAGTAATAAATACTCTATTACCTTCAGGTTAAATAACTTTTTTTCATCTGATGAAGAGGATAAATTTTCAATCCTATCGGAAATCTTACTTTGTTTTTTTTGCTCAAGATTAGCTAATTCTGAAGTAGTCATTGCCTCTTACTCAATTCATTATCGGGTCAAATGTAGCAATCAAATCAATAGCAATAAGTAGAATTGCTTTGAGGAGGTAGAAGTCAGAACAAGTCCGCCAGAAAGCAACTTATTTTTGCTTATACTTCGCTTCTATTAATGCTCTTAAATAATTTCTACCTTCTCAAAACTTTCTAGTATCTGCGATTAACTCCCACTTTGCGATTGACTAGTTGGCTTATAATGCTTTACAAAAACCAGAAATGTTTCTTTCGGTTGACGTAAAATTATTTAAGTCCAGTAAGTCCACTTAATCCTAACCATACATACATTTGATTGATAATGCAAGGCTTTTTTTATGGTAATTTTACGTAGAATCAAAACTATTTTGGATACAGGCAGCTTGTTTGCCCCAAAAAATCTATCATTTTAATTTTGCAATACTTGAATTATTTTTTGGAATTTATCTTTATTCGGGGTAAGCTGTCGCGCAGAGATTGGCGATCGCCATTTGGAGATGAAATTATCCAATAGTCTCGATCATCTGCGCTCACAAAGAGCAATAAAAATTTCTTTTCCCTACTCCCTAACCCTCATTTCCCACTCACCAGGAAGCCTAAGCACTGATAAGATGCGAACAATTGCAGAAATTAACGAGAAAATTAAGCGCCAACGTGCGGTGGTGTTGACAACTGAAGAATTAAAAGCACGAGTTGTAGAAATCGGTGTTACTAAAGCTGCTAAAGAAGTCGATGTAATTACCACTGGTACTTTTGAGCCGATGGAATCAAGTGGTGCAATTATCAATCTGGGACATACCGATCCCCCAATAAAAATTCGTCGTTGTTGGTTAGATGGTGTACCAGCA
The DNA here is from genome assembly GCF_034530635.1 of Nostoc sp. EspVER01. Classification (NCBI taxonomy): domain Bacteria; kingdom Bacillati; phylum Cyanobacteriota; class Cyanophyceae; order Nostocales; family Nostocaceae; genus Nostoc; species Nostoc sp. EspVER01. The sequence goes on along the minus strand of NZ_JAVRCS010000011.1, from coordinate 191,564 downwards.
TACTCTGGTTTTGGGGCAGTAGATTTATATTTAGGTGCGAGTTGCGCTGTGGAGACGACAGACGGGGAAGAAGTGCGAGAACGTGGTGGCGGTCATGTAATCGAAGATTTGATCGCTGGTAAATCTATACACGTGAAAGCGCAAGGACAAGTAACAGATTGTTACCCCAGAGCAAATTTTGAAACTACAATTACCAGTGACACAATTAATCAGTTTTATTTATTTAATCCGCGCAATCTTTATCAAAATTTTATTGTTGGTGTCAATGGTGGCGATCGCCCTCTCTTTACATATCTCGGCCCTTTACAACCACGTCTGGGGAATGCGGTTTATTCTAACCCAGGTGCGATTTCCCCCTTACTCAACGATCCCGATTTGCAACTCGTTGGTATAGGTACTCGAATTTTTTTAGGCGGCGGTATTGGCTATGTCGCTTGGGAAGGCACTCAGCACTTCCCCTTACAAAAGCGTTTAGCTAATCGTACACCGATTGGGCCTTCTGCCACTTTAGCTTTAATTGGTGATGCCAAGCAAATGGATGCTCATTGGGTGCGGGGGTGTTACTTCAAAAGTTATGGCCCCTCATTAATGTTAGGGGTTGGTGTACCACTACCTGTATTAAATGAACAAGTAATTGAACACTGCGCCGTCCAAGATCAAGACTTAGTAGCCCCAATAGTAGATTTTTCCATTCCCCGGCGTGTCCGTCCCACCTTTGGTTTGGTGAGTTACGCCCAACTCAAATCTGGGCGGATAACTATAGAGGGCAAAGCAGTACGCTCTGCCCCCTTAGCGAGTTTGTTTTTTTCTAGGCAAGTCGCCCTAGAGTTGAAAAAGTGGATCGAAGCAGGTACGTTTACCCTGACAGAACCAGTTTCTCCAATTCCGATGGAGCGATCTTTTCTACCCCAAGACCGTCGGACGGATTTTTGATTGGGGGAGTGGGGAGTAAGAATTTTAGATTTTAGATTTTGGATTTTAGATTGGAATTTAATCCAAAATCTAAAATCCAAAATCCAAAATTGAATTTCCCCATACCCTACTCTTGAGTCGGTTTCGGTCGCTTGATGGGTTTAGGAGTGGGTGTTCTTGGTATAGGTTTTGACACCACTGAAGGGTCGCCGCCTGTACTTGTTTTCTTGATGGGACGAGGGGTTTCGCCAGTGCGTCTGGGGGGGAATGGTTTTCTACCACCAGCACCACCAATACCAGCACGAGGCCCACCTTTAAATGGTGGTTTGCGTTTTTTGGGCAAATCAGCGATCGCCTCGGCTTTTTCTACTATCAAAACGTCTGCTTCCCGCTTGGCTTGGAAGTCCCAAAATTTTCCCACTGCTTTGGTGGTTAGCACACCCCTCAATTTCAACTTAAAATATTTGGGTTTGTCAGTTGATTTGCGTGGAGCCTGTCTAATTTTGACTACCAAGCTTTTAGCATCAAAAGATTGGTATACTACTTCACCACGAACAGAAAAACCACCATCTGCAACTTCTGATGAAGGTTTCAGGGCAGTTGTATTTAGTTCAGAGTTCTCGGATAAGCCATCATCGAGTGTCTCTAACTCTTGCAACTCCAAATCCGATTCGTCCTCATCTGTTGAGTTTTTAGCCAGATTTTCTGGTTCCCAAACTCCGACGATTTGGATGTGCAAGGTATCATTTTCTTGTCTAGTACGTGGATATACTACCCACAAGTGTTCTTTTTCTAAGTCTAGATGATTCTTGACTAAGCTCATAATCCGGCCTAGGAGGACGGCATTGAGTTCTACACCATCTGGAGTCAGCAACGTACCTTGAGTAAATTGTTCGCTGCTAGCATGATAGCGACCCCGGACTAAGCCGATCGCTCGATACTGCATCGGTTCACTGGGAGGCGGAATCGGTTGCTGGCGATTAATCAAGTTCCCATTTGAGTCAGTCTCGCTGGTGTTGACAGGCAAATTGTCAACTTGTTTAGAGGACTGGGCTGCTATATGAACATTAGCGGCTGCCTCTACGTTAGTTGGGCCCTGGTTAGAGGCAGAAGAATTGGAAGATTCAGGCAACGGCATCAGGTCGGAATTCATAAAAACTCCTTGCGGCGGAGACACATCCCATTGTGGGATTTTACAAAGGCAGCTGGAAAGAGCATTTGTGCGACTGATGAAAGTATATTGGCTTTTCACAAAATCACACTAGGGTACTCTATACAATCCTAAAGGCGCTAAATTTAATGTATAAACACTAAATGTCTAATTTAGCGGCTTTACACTAGTTTCGGAAGCATATCATAGCTACAATTCTGACGGCTCCTCCTAAAGTCATCACTTACTTTAGCAGTGTGGATAGTTAATTGTTATAAAATTCACAGGCAATTGGCGGTATTCCGCAAAGTTTTGGAAATTTTTAACTTTACGATTTGTGTAAATGATAATGTCATTAAAATTTAGGAGAAAGACAAAACCGTGTCTCAACCGCGCAATCGTTGGATAGTTCAAGTCGTCTTAGCGGTGGCAATTCTTGCTTTTGTGGGTGTTTCGGTGATTCCCATAATTGGAGCATTTAATAATACGCCACCCTCAAACCAAAATACCGCTAGCACTAGAGGCAGTTTGACCTCCGCTGACCAAAAATCAAAACTGGAAGACGAAGCACGGGGTTATGAACAGGTTTTGCAAAGGGAACCAGAAAATCAGACTGCGCTTAAGGGTCTGTTACAGGCGCGGCTGCAATTACTGAGTCAAAAAGATAAAAGTGAGGTTAAACCAGCTGATATCCAAGTTGTCATTGAACCTTTAGAAAAGCTAGCCAAGCTGAATCCCGAACAGTCGGAATATTCAGTGTTACTAGCTCAAGCCAAACAGCAAATTGGCGATCGCGAAGGAGCCGCTCAAGCTTATCGCTCGATTTTGTCGACGAAACCAGGCGATTTGAAGGCTTTGCAAGGAATGGTGGCTTTATTGATCAGTCAGCAACGACCCGAAGCAGCCATTGGTTTGTTGCAAGAAACCCTCGCTAATGCAGCCCAAGCAAATACAATTCAGCCTGGAAGTGTCGATATAGTAGCGGTGCAGGTGCTGTTAGGTTCTGTTCATGCTTCCCAGAAACGTTATGCTCAAGCTAGCTCTGTTTATGACCAGGCAATTAAGAAAGATCCCAAGGATTTTCGCCCCGTTGTGGCAAAAGCGATGCTCTTGAAACAACAGGGCAAAGATGCAGATGCAAAACCTTTGTTTGATAGTGCCGCAGCTTTAGCACCTGCTCAGTACAGAGACGAAATTAAGAAGGCAGGAACGGTTTCTCCCATTCCTAAATCTGCTACCTCTCCCGCATCTTTACCGGAAAGTACGCCTAAGTAATGGGCATGGGGCGTTGAGCATGGGGCATGGAGAAGAGACAAGGTAGACAAGGAAGAGGGGGGAGATAAGGGAGAGACTTGTCCCCCCTTGTCCCCCTTGTCTCCCCTGCCCCGCTGGTTACTGAGCGCAGTCGTTGGCGCAGCCTCTCGTAGAGAAGTATGCTCCCCTGCTTCTTCCCCTCACGCTCCTTCAATGGCAGCAACAATACCAAAGACTAAAAACAAGCATCCGCCAATCAGGGTGAGTTGACGCTCAGAAATGCGTCCGGCAATCATTTTGCCGCCGATAACTGCGATCGCAGCACAAATGGCATGTCCTAAAATTGCACCTATTGTCACTCCAATCGGATTATTACCTGCTGCTAGAGCAATAGTGGCAATTTGGGTGCGATCGCCCCACTCTGCCATAAATGTCAACACAAAGGCTTCTATGACAATTGCCAAACCAGTCTTTTGTTTTGGCAACTGCAAATCTGCTTGTTTCACCGCAGCTTCCGCTTCTTGTACAACTTCTGTATCACAAGCAGCATTGGACATCTTACTAGCGTCATACAACAGCTTGATACCAAAGGCAATAAATAAAGCTATTTCAGCGTAATGAATAAAAACTTTTGGTAAAAAAGATACCGCTTGTCCAAATATCACCGAAAGGATTGTCATCGCGGCTAAAGCAGCTGTCACACCTATAAATACCAACCGCCGCGGGTGGTGCATTGCCAAAATTACAGCGATAAAAAACGTTTTATCGCCTAGTTCTGAAACTGTAATTAGTAATAAACCTGCGGTAAAAGCTGTTAACACTCTCTCAAGCTCCTGAAGAATCGTTTACCGATGTGAAGCTTGATGAGAGCCAAAAGACCTCACCAAGTTTACACTTTTCGGTGTGAACTTAGTGAAGGTCTCGCTTTCAAATATTAATTATTTGCCACCTGAACCAGGCTCATCGCCAGTATGTTGATTCAGATGTACTGGCTTTCAAGTTTTTTGCCAGCAGCTACTCCCCTTCTATGCGTTCGTAATTATACATATTTTCCATATATTAAGTCAAGAGAGTAGCTAATATCGAGGTATAACTGTAGAGTGAAGCGTTACATACAGACCGATTCAGGGCTTACTGAGGTAAAAACTCATCATCTGTGACTTCTGCTAGCTGGTATGGGCAGTTCAGAGGAAAGGATTCCATTGACAAGCCAGTTTCAGCTTTTGCTTGCTTAACCGCTTGTGTGTAACACTCAGCAAAAACTATCTCAAGATAGGATTTGAGACTAGGTGAATCATCTAGAGCTTCTTTGACACGTCTACGATGTTCAATTATGCTTCCTTCCCAGCTACCGCTTCTTTTATCGGGCTGAAATTGCCATTTGAGCAAATGGATGAGAATTACAATCAGATTACTCTTGAGACTCCGGCGCTCACTCCTTCCCATATCGGCAATTTCTTCAATTAGGTTCTCCCACTCAACGTTTGCGTAATCCTCACTTTGCAATTTTTCTACAGTCGTTTCTATCCATTGCAAGTAATCAGTTTCATATAGGGTTTGGGAATGTGCCTTTAGGGAAGACATAGCAGTTTCCATCAGAAATCTTTAGATAATATCTCACATATCTTTACAATTAACATCGGTGCGTTAAAGTTTAACGCACCCTACGGACTAAAGTAATTGCCAATTGTCTACAACTTTAATAAAGTTAGAGGTGACGTAATAAGCTAATCAGCATTTAAGTTGCATAATCAGGGCGGGCAAGATGCCCACCCCACAAGATATTGATAAAATTTTATCTGCAAATTAGATGTGTTTTAGCTTAATCACCTCAAGCATTACTTACCTGCACAATAATACTAATTCATTCAAAAAAATGAATTTATGAATCATGCACAAGGGTAACGCCAAGTCCTGTTCCGTCATGCAAGTCCAACCAATTTGGCACTTAGTTCCCACATGCGATCGCCTTTGTCATCATCACGGGCTTGAGGAGAGACTTTTTGCACAAAAGACTTGCCATCTTTCTTCTGACGATTTCCCCAACTCCAATAAATACCGGATTGATTATACTCAGGATCGGCAACCACAGCAGCAACCCGTTCTCCCGCTAACTCTTGAGACACATATCCTCCAGTGATGTACTTCTGGAATAATGGGAAGATTTTCTGAAACAGGGGATAGTGGTTTCTAAATAGCGGCGTTTCTGCAACACATCCCGGATAAAGAGAATTGAAGACGATACCGGTTGACTCGTGATAGCGCTCGTGCAGTTCCCGCATAGTCAGCACGTTGCAAACTTTGCTGTCTTTGTAAGCTTTGACTGGTTCAAATTTCTTGCCATCAATCATCGATATTGGCTCTTTAAACCCTTCTGCAAAGCCTTGTAAATCGCCTAAGTCGGGACGTGGTGGAATCTTTCCACCGAGTTCGTCTGGATTGTGCGTAACTGTTCCTAAAATTACCAGCCTTGGTTCTAAAGATGATTTCTTCAGATCCTCTATCATCAGGTTGCACAAAAGGAAATGCCCCAGATGATTGGTAGTGACAGTTAACTCGTAACCTTCTGGACTGCGTAAAGGCTCTTTGATTAAGGGCATATAAATTGCAGCGTTGCACACCAAAGCATCTAAAGACTTGCCGGTGGCTCGGAAGTTCTTCACAAATTGTCGAACACTTTCCAAGGAGCCAAGGTCAATATGTATGCTGGTATAACTGTTGTAGGGGATTTCCACAGCTTGAGCAGCTTTTTGTGCCTTCGCTAAATCCCGACATGCCAGTATCACATACCATCCTTTATCAGCAAGAGCTTTTGCAGCATACAAACCCACCCCCGAAGAGGCACCCGTAATTACAACCGTTGGCTTCTGATGTTGTTCCATTGTGTTCGCACTCCATTGACTGTCTCTAGGATCTCATACCAGTGAGCCATGATTGTCATCAGCTTTTTCAAGGCTGCATTAGGCTGAACTAACCTCGTACTCCAAATAAAAGAGACTAATAGTTAATAAAAAAAGTATATAATTATACAAAAACTGCTCCAAAAAATATAATTACAATAATATTTGTGATTTACTAATAGAGTTTAAAATTGTATCAATGCAATGTTGAATTTTTCTGGTTTCAAGTATTTTTTCAGATGTATATTATTACTGGGCCAAAAATTTTATAGCGTTTCCTAATCATATAAAGTACATCATAGTTACCTTCTCGCTAGTGGGGAGGTGATTGGGGTGGGGTTCTCATACCTTACTAAACCTAGAACCGCTATAAGTAAATTGCCTACCTGTTTAACAATTTATACACTGTGGATAAGCTTCTACAATCTGTAAAAAAAATTCTCCAAGACAAGCCTCTCGATTCAATTCAGTGGTTTGTGCTCTATCAATCGTGGTTGGGTAAAACTTATGGTGAGATGGCAGAGGTGTCAGGCTACGGCAACAATTACATCAAGGAAGTTGGTTCTGAGTTGTGGCAAGACCTTTCTGTAGCACTTGGAAAAAGAATAACGAAAAAAAATCTGCATTTAGCCTTAAATAAACACTTCCAAGACGAGATAGGTAATCAAGAAAATCAGATCCAAGAAAAGTTCGGTGAAGAATCTAGCTTAAAAATGGTTTCTCCAGACTTTTTTTCAGCAAGCAAGATAGAATTTCCTAGCGGTCCTGTAGCGCTAGGTTCTCCTTTTTACATCAATCGCCCTTCCCTGGAAGAACTTGTTTGTAATGAGGTTTTACACCCTGGTTGCTTAATCCGGATCAAAGCACCTAGAAAGATGGGAAAAAGTTCTCTGCTCAATCGGATGATTGCTTATGCTAAAGAGCAAGATTATCAAATTGTCTATTTGGACTTTCAAGAAGCTGACCAAGACGTTTTTGCTTCCCTGGATAAATTTTTACGTTGGTTTTGTGTAAATGTCAGTAGGCAGTTAAATCTCCTTCCTTGTGTAGATGATTTTTGGGATATAGAAATGGGCAGCAAGGTAAGCTGCAAAATCTATTTTGAAGCTTATCTGTTGCAATACATTAATGATAGTCCTTTAGTTTTGGCCTTGAATGAAGTCCATCGGATTTTTGAACATCCCAATATTGCCCAAGACTTTCTGCCAATGCTGCGATTTTGGCATGAACAAGCAAAGCAAGATCAGACTTGGCAAAAACTACGGATGGTAGTGGTTCACACCACAGAAATTTATATTCCGCTTAAGCTCAACCAATCGCCTTTCAATGTAGGGATAACAATTACACTGCCACCATTTACCCTCAAGCAGGTACAGAATTTAGCATTACGTTACGGACTAGATTGGGCAGGAAACTCGGAAGGGATAAAACGCCTTGCACCCCTACAAGCAATGGTAGGAGGACATCCCTATCTGGTGAATCTTGCATTTTATCATCTATGTCAGGGAGAAATGACGCTGGAGGTGTTATTAGAAACTGCATCTATAGCAATAGGAATTTACGGTCAACATTTACGAGAACTGTTGACACTACTGCAAGAAGAACCAGAATTAATGTCAGCTATGGAGCAGGTAATTGCAACAAATGAAAAAGTGGAGTTAAATGCGATCGCTGCTTATAAACTAGAAAGTATGGGTTTGGTTCAACTAAATGGCAATCAAGCTAGTGCCATGTGTGAATTATATCGTCTTTATTTTAGTCAACAGTTTAGAAAGCAAAATAGTGCTAATGCTTCTATTAAACTTCCGCACTAGTTTTAAGAGTTCATAGTAAGTACTATAGTTTTTACTATGAACCTAATATCTCATCGAAATTATGAGCATGTTATCAAATTTACCTATGCACATTTATTGATTGAGATATAGAAATAATTTAAAATTAAAATCAATTAAATGAAAAATTATCGATACCAAGTTGGTGGTACTCTTACAAATGATGCTCCTAGCTATGTTCAGCGCCGAGCGGATGTAGAACTTTACGAAGCTTTAAAACAGGGTGAATTTTGCCACATTTTAACCTGTAGACAAATGGGTAAATCCTCACTTATGGTAAAAACAAAGCACCGCTTGCAAAAAGAGGGCTTTAGATGTGCCACCGTTGATATGACTAATATTGGTTGTGAAAATATAACTCCAGAACAGTGGTATAAAGGAGTTGTCGGCGATTTATGGTTGAGTTTTAAACTGTTAGGAAAAGTTAATTTAAAAACCTGGTGGCAAGAACAAAACGATCTTTCTTTAGTTCAGAAAACCAGTAGATTTATTTCGGAAATTTTGTTAGCTCAGTTTCCTAATGAAAAGTTATTTATTTTTATTGATGAAGTTGATAGTATACTCAGCCTCGATTTCTCTGTTGATGACTTTTTTAAATTGATTCGGTTTTGTTACAATCAACGGGCAATAAATCCAGAGTATTATCGGATTACATTTGCAATTTTTGGGGTTGCTACACCTTCAGACTTAATTATATATCAAAATAATACTACCCCCTTTAATCTTGGTAAAACCATCCAAGTAAATGGTTTCACCTTTGAAGAAGCTCAACCACTTTCTTTGGGACTAGATATTAAAGACAACCATCCTCAGAAAGTGTTGAAAGAAGTATTAGCTTGGACAGATGGGCAACCATTTCTTACTCAAAAGCTGTGTCGATTACTTGTGAGTTTATCTCAAGATGATATAGGTAGAAAGCTGAAAATTCCTCCTGGCACAGAAGAATTTTGGATAGAAAATGTGGTGCGATCGTACATCATCGAGAAATGGGAATCACAAGATGAACCAGAGCATTTACGAACTATTCGCGATCGCATTCTCAGAAACGAAAAATTTGCCGCCAGATTGTTAGGAATTTATCAACAAATACTCCAAGGATTGAAAGTAACAGCCGATGATAGTCGAGAACAGGTAGAACTGTTGCTGTCTGGTTTGGTAATCAAAAAACAAGGTTGTCTCCAAGTAAAAAACCGAATTTATCAAGAAGTTTTTAATTTAGAATGGGTTGGAAAAAAATTAGCTTACTTGCGCCCCTACTACGAAACCTTTAATGCATGGGTAGCCTCAGAGGAAAAAGATAAATCTCGCCTCTTGCGTGGACAAGCCTTGATCGATGCTCAAACGTGGGCAAATGGTAAAAGCTTGAGTAACTTAGATTATCGGTTTTTAGCTGCTAGTGAAGAATTAGATCGGCGAGAAGTACAGCAAGCATTAGAGGCTGAACGCGCTCAAGAAGTCGAAGCACGACTTTTTGAGCAACAAAAAAGGCTAGCTCAACAAAAGAAAAATGCCACAATAGTGACACTTTTGCTCGTGGGTATGACTATCAAGTTGGTGATTTCTATAGTGTGGGGAGTATCGCTTTTACGAAAGATTGATGTTTTAGAATCACAGCTAAAATGTGCCGAGCCGACTACACCCCTTCAATTTCCTCACTGTCCAAAGTCAAAAACTGCTAGGGAAACCTCAGAATAACGATCATAAAAAACTCTCAATAATCTAAGTGCAGCCGATGTATAGGTTAGTTATCACGAACAAATTTAAAACAGCTTTCCGAAAATTTACTCGTCGTAATGCTGACTTACTTATGACGATGTTTATTAGCTCAATACAAGTGCGATCGCTAATATTGTAGCGACAGTCTTTAAAGTCAAACGTAGGCATAGCCCTTCTCTACGAGAGGCTGCGCTCAGAAACCACCCGTTGTAGACATCTCTCATGTATGAAGGTTGATTTAGTGCGATAAATTAATATGAGTTTGACGAAGCTCAAAAAGCGATAAGGATAAAACTTTTAAGTTTTTTATATCTTACGAGTTCTGTTATCAACGCAAATAATTAAGAGGATCAAGCAATTGAGTAACCTAGATAGAGTTTTAGATGCCGCAATGGAGCTTACTTTAGAGCAGCAAGAAATACTGGTACAAATTCTCAAAAACCGAATTATTGAAAGTCGGCGAGATGAAATTGCGTCAGATGCAGCAGCTTCCATTGCTGAATTTCAAGCAGGTAGGTTCAAAGTCCAGACTGCTACCGAAGCAATTCAAGAATTACGGGAATATCTCAATAACCCAAGTGCAGCCGATGTATAAGTTAGTTATCACGAGCAAATTTAAAAGAGCTTTCCGAAAATTTACTCGTCGTCATGCTGACTTACAAGCCAGAATAGAAAGTTCTGACCAAGGCTACCAATGATGTGAGTTAAAATCCTGATATCTTCAATCACTACTCACGCAGACAGCCTCCGAAAAAGCGATCGCTATGCTTCAGTATCCCCATCTCGAACAAGCGCTAAAATATCACTTCGGTTACGACCAATTCCGCCCTGGACAACGGCAAATTATCGAAGATGCGCTGCAAAATCGAGATTTAATGGTTGTGATGCCGACTGGCGGGGGAAAATCTCTATGTTTTCAGCTACCAGCATTGTTGAAAAATGGACTAACTGTGGTAGTTTCGCCGTTAATTGCTTTGATGCAAGACCAAGTAGAAGCACTGCGAAATAATAATATTAACGCGACATTTCTCAATAGCAGTTTGAACGCTTACAAAGTGCGATCGCGGGAAGAAGCCATCCTCAACGGTAAAGTAAAATTACTCTACGTCGCCCCTGAACGCCTCTTGAGTGAAAGGTTTCTACCGTTTCTCGATTTAGTTAAAGAAAAAATCGGGATTTCTAGCTTCGCTATTGATGAAGCACATTGTGTTTCGGAATGGGGACACGATTTTCGTCCAGAATATCGCCAGTTGAAATCTCTGCGAAAACGCTATCCTGATGTTCCTACGGTCGCCCTCACCGCCACAGCAACTGATCGCGTCCGTAGTGATATCATTCAACAATTAGGGCTAAAGCAACCTAGCATTCATCTTGCTAGCTTTAATCGTGAAAATCTTTATTATGAAGTTCGTCCTAAAACTAAATATGCTTACGCTGAATTGTTAGAACTAATTCGAGAAACTGAAGGTTCGACAATTATTTATTCTTTAACTCGTAAAAAAGTTGATGAACTCACTTTTAAACTACAAAATGATAAAATTGGTGTTCTGCCTTATCACGCCGGATTAACTGATGAGGAACGTAGTAGTAATCAAACGCGATTTATTCGAGATGATGTCCGGGTGATGGTAGCAACAGTTGCCTTTGGGATGGGAATTAATAAACCCGATGTGCGGCTTGTAGTTCATTTTGATATGCCCAGAAATATAGAAAGTTATTATCAAGAATCGGGTCGAGCAGGTAGAGATGGAGAACCATCTCGGTGTACGATATTTTTCAGCTTTGGTGATGTTAAAACAATTGAATGGAGTATCGATCAAAAAACTGATCCTCAAGAACAGTTGATTGCTAAACAACAACTGCGGCAGATGATCGATTATGCTGAAGGCACTGATTGCCGGCGAACGATTCAACTAGGTTATTTTGGAGAAAGGTTTCCTGGGAATTGTGGTAACTGTGACAATTGTCGTCATCCCAAACCCATGCAAGATTGGACAGTTGAAGCCATGAAGTTTTTATCTTGTGTGGCGCGTTGCAAAGAAAGATTTGGGATGCTACACATAATCGATGTGTTGCGAGGGGCAAAAAAAGACAAAATTCTCCAGTACGAACATGATAAACTTTCTACTTATGGTATTGGTAAAGATAGAACTGTAGATGAATGGCGAATGTTGGGGCGATCGCTTTTACATCAAGGGTTAATAGAACAAACTAGCGATGGTTACTCAGTTTTAAAACTAAATGCCCACAGTTGGGAAGTAATGCGAAAACAGCGCACAGTTTCGCTAGCTGTAACCACAGTCCAAAAGATTAGCTGGGAACAGGGGAGTGAAAAAGCAGAAGTTGCAGAAATATTATTACAGAAGTTGCGATCGCTCCGTAAACAATTAGCTGATGAGCAATCTGTACCACCTTACGTGATCTTCCATGATTCCACTTTAAAATTGATGGTACAGGTGCAACCTCAAAACTTAGCTGAATTTGCCAAACTTTCTGGTGTAGGTAGTCACAAACTCGCTCAATATGGTGAAAAGTTTCTTACAGAAATTCGCGCTTACCGCCAAGAAAAAGGTTTGCAAAATAAATCGGCTAATAATAATTATGTACCCTCTAGCAACTCAGCTTCTTACACAGAATTACAGACATTACAATTGCATCAACAAGGTTTAAATATTGCTCAAATTGCCCAAAAACGCAACCTTAGTCCGGCAACAGTTAGCAATCATTTAGAAAAATTAATTGAGAAAAATCAGCCAGTTGATTTAAATCAATTAGTACCTTTAGAACATCAACAAAAAATTTGGCAGGTTTTAGAAGTACTCGGTGACATTTCTCTCACTCCCATCAAAGAACAACTAGGCGAAAGGTACACTTTTGATGAAATTCGCTTAGTACGGAGTAAGTGGCGGCGTGAAAATCGCAAGAGATAATTTGCTTAGGACAAGTAATAAAAAAACACAATGATTGTTTTGTTATGAATGACAATCAAAAAAATAACGAGAGAGATAAATCAAAACTCTCAAATATGCCAAAATCAATACACTGCTTTAACTTTATATATTTGCTTTTTTGTGTTTCGCTTATTGCATTTGGAGTCAAGTTAATATCTGCACCAGAGAAGATTACCACTTTTTCTTGTGAGCGAACACCAAAACACATCAATTGTCAGTTGACTAATCGAGATTGGTGGGAGTCGTCTGTGAAAATTTATTCGGAATTAGATTTATGGATGGGCGTAGAAGTTAAGGCAATCAATGATGATGGAGGCAAACAATATTATGTCGCCCCTGTTATCAAGGATGGAAAAGATTATCGCATTTCTAACTCCTCCTACTGGCAACCATCAGCACAAAAACTTGCTGACAAAATTAATGCCTTTGTAAATGATTCTCAACAGAAAGTTCTGACACTCACTCAAGACAATTCTAACCCACTTATATTAGGTGGCTGGTTTTGCGTTTTATTTGGTACATTTTGTTTAAGTCTTACTATTTGCTCATATATTTGTTTTTTGAAAAACTAGATAAGAAAGCTCAATTTAAATCTTATGATTAAAATACAAGAGCAATATCAAAGGAGTTAGCCAATGAGTCAGATACTTAATACAGGAGTACGCTGGACAATTCACGATGTGGAACTATTTGCAGAAAATGAAGGGACGCGCTACGAGATAGTTGATGGAGAATTATTTATGACTAGGGCACCTCACTTTAAACATCAGCAAACTTGCGGCAGAATTTTTCAACAGCTTAACATTTGGTCAGATTCTACTGGTTTAGGAGAAGCTGTAATCAATCCTGGTGTTTTGTTTTCAGAATCAGATAATGTGATTCCTGATGTAGTTTGGGCTACTAAAGAAACCTTGGCGCTAACATTGGATGAAGCGGGACATTTAACTGGCGCACCAGATTTAGTAGTCGAAGTCTTGTCTGAAAGTAAGTCAGATGAAAGACGGGATAAGGAAGCAAAACTTAAACTTTATTCTTCCAGAGGAGTAAAAGAATATTGGATTGCTGATTGGCGATCGCGTAAACTAGAGGTCTATCGACGCGAACAAAGTCAACTTAACTTGGTAGCAACCTTATTTAGTAATGATAATATAATTTCTCCACTATTGCCTGGTTTTAGCTGTACTGTAGACCAGTTTTTTCCTGTATAAATTTGAGGTGGAATGGAAAAACAAATCTCAAGTAGCGGATTAACTAAAGTCCAGGTAGTGACTATGGCGATCGCATCTGGTGTCTGTGTTGCTAATGTTTATTATAATCAGCCAATCCTCAAAGATATTGCATCATCTTTTCGAGTCAGTGAAGGCGAAGCGGGTAGCATCTCTGTGCTGACGCAAGTTGGTTACGGTTTTGGGCTTTTTTTTTAATCCCCTTGGGCGATAAAATCAACAAGAAAAAATTAATTTTTTCCTAACGCTGTTGCTGTTCTGAAATCGGTTAGGGGGTCAGACCCCTTATTCGCTGTATCCTCACAGAAGACAGAAGTCGGAGATTTGAGTCTCTGGGTGGAGAGCAAATTCAATATTTGTATTTAATCTATTTGTATTTGCAGTTTTCATGTATTTGAACCACATCTGTCGTAAGGGCATAGCAATGCTTTGCCCCTAGGGGGTGGTCTATTTACCTGAAAATAGCTGTAATGTTTAATCTAAAAGTATACTTCTGGCAGAGGATGTAAAAAAATTAGACATATCGTAATCAATCTTTGTCAAAATCAGCAACACACAAACTATGAACTCTACCACCGAAAAACGTATCGCCTTGATTTCAGTCCACGGAGATCCGGCGGTTGAAATAGGCAAAGAAGAAGCTGGAGGACAAAATGTTTATGTACGCCAGGTGGGCAAAGCACTAGCACAGCTAGGATGGCAAGTTGATATGTTTACCCGCAAGGTGAGTCTGAAGCAAGACTCGATTGTTGAACATAGCGACAATTGTCGAACTATTCGTTTAAAAGCTGGCCCTCTTGAGTTTGTGCCGCGAGATGAGATTTTTGAATATCTGCAAGAATTTGTGGATAATCTCCTCCAATTTCAAGTAGAAAATGACATTACATACCAATTGGTTCACACTAACTATTGGCTCTCTGGTTGGGTGGGCATGAAGTTAAAGGAAATCCAAAAGAGTAAACAGGTTCACACCTACCACTCCTTAGGAGCAGTCAAGTACAACACTGTAGAAGATATTCCTTTGATTGCTAATAAGCGATTAGCCGTGGAAAAAGATGTGTTGGAAAAAGCAGAGCGAATTGTAGCGACAAGTCCACAAGAACAGCAACATATGCGATCGCTAGTTTCCACAAAAGGCAGTATCGACATCATTCCCTGTGGTACAGATATTCAGCGCTTTGGTTCGATTGCACGAGAAGCAGCTAGGGCGGAATTGAGAATTGGCAAAGAAGCCAAAGTTGTGTTGTATGTAGGGCGTTTTGACCAACGCAAAGGTATAGAAACCTTGGTGCGGGCAGTAAACCAGTCTGGGCTACGCGATTCCAACAATCCCCAGCTAATTATTGGTGGTGGTAGCACTCCAGGTAACAGTGACGGGATAGAGCGCGATCGCATTGAGCAAATCGTCAACGAATTGGGAATGAGCGACTTTACTATCTTTGCTGGTCGTCTGAGTCAAGAGATTCTACCAACTTATTACGCAGCTGCTGATGTTTGTGTTGTTCCCAGTCATTATGAACCCTTTGGACTAGTGGCGATTGAAGCTATGGCAAGCGGTACACCAGTGGTAGCAAGTGATGTCGGCGGACTTCAGTTTACTGTAGTTAATGAAGAAACTGGTTTATTGGCTCCACCACAAGATGTAGATAGCTTTGCGTCTGCCATAGACCGAATTCTCTTAAATCCAGAATGGCGAGATGAATTGGGTAAAGCTGGTAGAAAGCGCGTCGAAAATAAATTTAGCTGGGATGGTGTAGCAAATCAGCTGAGTGAACTTTACACCCAATTGTTGCAGCCACAACCAATAGCGTCAACAGCAAAATAACTAGTGGACTCAACAGCAAAAAAGCCAGTTAAAACCAGTTTTGGTTGCTAAATAATTCTCTTGCGTAACAGATAATGATGCGTGAGTAACTCGGATAAGATTTTGGGTTTAACTTTGGCAGCGTAGGCGTTGGCGTAGCCTCTCGTAGAGAAGCCCGCCGTAGGCATCGCCTGAGCTTGGAAAACTCAACACCAAACACAAACTGTATAAAAAAGTAACTTGTCACCTCAACGTAGAAGTCTATCTCATGATAGAACTCTGCGTTTTTTGATTCGCAGCTATCACCAAACCAAGTAACCGCTATGATAGTTGAGGTCTGTTATGCTTTAACTAAACAAAAATAAAAGCATAGCGATCGCTACCATTTGAATGTTAAAAACTAATCGCTTTGCAACCAGTTGACTTTACCACTCTCACAGCTGCTTGTAGCGAAATCCGCGCTAACTGGCTACCATCACGCTTAGAACAGGTTTACCAGCGCGATCGCTACACGATTGCGATGGCATTACGCACCCTACAACAGCGAGATTGGCTACAGATTTCTTGGCATCCCCAAGCTGCCCATATTTGTATTGGTGATCCGCCACCGCGATCGCCAGATACCTTTACCTTTAGTCAACAATTAATACACCAATTGGGTGGTTTAGCACTGGTGGCGATTGAAGCGATCGCTCCTTGGGAGCGTGTGATTGATTTGCAATTTGCCCGTCGTCCCGGAGAAAGCGCCCTGTATCATGTCTATGCAGAAATCATGGGCAAGTATAGCAACGTTATTCTCACCGACGCTAACAATATAATTATCACCGCCGCCCATCAAGTCAGTCAGCAACAATCTAGTGTCCGTCCCATCCAAACCGGACAACCTTATGAAACCCCACCGAAACTGACTGGAACTGTCCCCAGTTTGGGCGAATCTCAAGAACGTTGGCAAGAACGGGTAAGTTTAGTCCCAGGAGCAATCAAGCGGCAATTGCTCAAAAGTTATAGTGGCTTAAGTGCTGCACTAGTGGAGTTAATGCTGCTAGAAGCAAATATCGCGCCAGAAACATCCACCGATACTCTCAACCCCGACGACTGGGGACGGTTGTTTGAGCGTTGGCAAGAATGGCTGCAAGCACTAGATTCCAAAGAATTTCAACCCGCTTGGACAAAAGATGGTTACACCGTAATGGGTTGGGGTGCAGTTGAAAAGGTCAAAAATATCCAGGAGTTACTTAACCGATACTACAGTAACCAAATTGACCAACAGTTATTTTCTCAATTGCGCCATCAGTTGAGTCAGAAATTAAATAATATTCTGACGAAATTACGGAATAAAGCTCAAACCTTTCAGACGCGCTTGCAGCAATCAGATCAAGCCGATGAGTATCGACAGAAAGCTGATTTATTGATGGCTCATTTGCAAAACTGGGAACCGGGGATGAAAGAAATTATCCTTGCTGATTTTGAGACAAATTTGCCAATTGCGATCGCACTTCAGCCAGATAAAAATGCCGTCCAAAATGCCCAAAGTCTTTACAAACAGCACCAAAAGCTCAAACGCGCTCGTGCTGCCGTAGAACCGCTACTATTGGAAGTGCAGACAGAAATTGAGTATTTAGAACAAGTAGAAGCTGCGATAAGCCAAATAGATAATTACCAAACAGCAGAAGATTTGCGAGCTTTAGAAGAAATCCGTGAAGAGTTGATTGGGCAAAAGTATCTGGAAGATCCAGAATATCGCAGCCGCAGTGCCAATGAACCCCCCAGCACCAACTTTCATCGTTACCTTACCCCCAGTGGCTTTGAAGTATTAATCGGTCGTAACAACCGCCAAAATGATCAATTAACCTTTCGTGTAGCAGGGGATTATGACATCTGGTTCCACGCTCAAGAAATTCCAGGAAGCCATGTGTTACTACGTCTAGAACCCGGTGCTGTTGCAGAAGAAGGTGATTTGCAATTTGTAGCTAATCTTGCTGCATACTACAGTCGCGCCCGTCAAAGCGATCAAGTGCCAGTAGTTTACACTCAGCCAAAACACGTCTACAAACCCAAAGGAGCAAAACCGGGAATTGCCATTTATAAGCAGGAAACTATACTTTGGGGAAAACCGCAATTAACAATTCAAAATTCAAAATGACGCTCTTTACTTCACCAAAACCTAAATCAGTTATTTTAGTTTTTCTCCGCTTACTTTTTTCTCTGGGTGCAAATTGATTAAATTAATCAGCTTTGAGTTGCCCGTAGATATTAGCAGTTTCTTTTTCTTGGTTATGCGCCTGCTTTTTCTAAATGGGAATTTACTGTGCCTTCAAGATGATGTATTTTTTGATTTTGAACATATATAACAGCTTGCTCAAGTTGCTTACTGCCCAAAGAAAATATACCATATCCTTCTTGCCAAGTAAATTTTTCTGATGTAGGGTAAAGATTGTGATTGAAATGGTGAGAACTACTTACTTTAATTTTTTTCACAAACTCTGCGATCGCTATTGTCGGCGGGATAGATACTACTAAATGTATGTGGTCTTCAATACCTCCAATGGCATGGAGTCTACAATTTAAACTATTGGATTTATTAATGATGTAATTATAAAGCTCAGTTTCTTTATCGGAGGTAATTAGAGGTTGGCGTTTTTTTATTGCCCAAACAATATGATAATAAAGTCGCCACAGAGACATAATATTTTTTAAATTTTGTATTTATTTACATACATTTATGTTTCCCATATTGCTGGAAAAAATTATCATATTAGCAGTGTCCGTAAGCCAGCCAGAAGGCAGCAGCCAGCCAGGGAATGAAATTCCCTGAAAGCTAAAGTCGTCTGAAGACGACTATGTGAAACTAGTGAATAATTAAACCAAGTTTTTTCTAGTCCTCTTCTAGAGGACTTGCACCATTAGACAGGGAATTCTATTCCCTGGCGGTTTGGTTGCTAAACTGGCGGTTTGGTTGCTAAACCAATGAATTTGGTTAGCGGGATGCCACCAACTAAAACCCATCAAACCCTGGTATTATTGGCGCATCTTCTTTAATTTTACGCGGTTTCCACCCCACAATAGTTAAAACTAATACCCCTCATCTCAATTCGGTAAACCCTCTACCCGCATCAAATCCAATTCCCGTTCAAATATTTCATCAATTGGCAACATTTGACCATCAACAGTCATAAATTTATGGTCTTTTGTAGCCCGAATTATTGAACCATCTTCCAAACAATATTCAAATACCTCTTGTTGTCCGCGATCGTGCCACTGTGCCACAGGTTGCGTATAAATATTTCCATTATTATCAACGCTGTACACATTACATTCAATGCCTTTTTCTACAATTTCTCCAATCGGCATTAATCCATATTCTACTGTCAATATTTCCGTGTCATAACTTAAACAATATTCAGCAAACTTCAACATTTGCTCAAATAATTCATCCGCAACTTTTTTCTGAACACCATTTTTCGCTGCGCCATCTACGAATTTTTCTCGCTGCTTTTGCATCTCCGAAACTTTCTTTTTACCCATCGCCCGACGCAGCAAGTCAGCTTGTCCTAAAGAATATCCAGCCATATCCTGAGCAATTTTCATGATTTGCTCTTGATAGACCATAATTCCATAGGTTTCGTCTAATATTGGTTCCAGAACTTGGTGTTGATAATCAATTTTTTCTCGACCATGTTTGCGGTTAATAAATTTAGGTATCAGTCCCGCATCTAATGGGCCCGGTCGATAAAGTGCCAAAATTGAAGAAATATCTTCTATATTAGAAGGTTTCAAATCTCGCACGATCTGACGCATACCAGAAGATTCTAATTGAAATATTCCTTCTAACTCACCTGCTTCTAATAACTCATAAGTTTTTTGGACATCTTTAGGTAAACTGCTATGTTCACCTTTAGCTAATATCCTCTGGGCTTTTCTTTCTTGGCGAGGAATTTCATCAGGATCAACCCGATATCCTCTCGTTTCTTGAATCAAATCTACAGTTTTTTGAATCAGCGTCAGGTTCCGCAAACCCAGAAAATCCATTTTCAACAAACCCATTGATTCCAAGTCTTCCATGAAATATTGGGTAATTACAGAACCGTCATTATTCTTCTGTAGCGGGACAATTTCATCAAGTGGATCGGCAGAAATTACCACACCTGCTGCATGAACACCAAAAGTTTTGTTAGTTCCTTCAATTCGCATTGCCATATCAAGCCAATGGCGAACATGGGGTTCTTTATCATATTTATCTTTAAACTCTGGTTCTGGAGTTTTATCGGAAACCATTACCTTGAGTTTCGTTGGTTTTCCGCGTACCACAGGAATCATTTTCGCCATTTTGTCAGCTTCCCCATAGGGAATATTTAATACTCTGGCGACATCTTTCAAAACTGCTTTAGAAGTTAGGCGGTTAAAAGTAATAATTTGAGCAACTCTATCTGCGCCGTATTTCTCAGTGACATAATCAATAACTTTATCCCGTTGTTCAATACAGAAATCCGTATCAATATCAGGCATGGATTTCCGTTCTGGGTTCAAGAAACGCTCGAATAGTAACCCATGATGTACAGGATCAATATTAGTAATTCGCATCGCATAAGCGACTAATGAACCAGCCGCCGAACCCCGACCTGGCCCTACAGGAATATTATTATCTCTAGCAAATTTGATGTAGTCCCAAACAACTAAAAAGTATTTGGAAAAACCCATCTGCTGAATCATTTTCAGTTCGTATTCCAATCTTTCTTTATAGACGGAATCAACTTCCTGGCGAGATTTGCGATTTAAGCGTTCTAAAAGTCCGTTCCATGCAACATCTTCGGCGTAAGTGTCAGCAGTATGACCAGAGGGAATGGGAGGTGTAGGAATCTGAGGCTCACCCATGATATGGTAAGGCTCGACTTTATCAGCGACTTCTTCCGTAGTTGCGATCGCTTCGGCAATTACATCATCCGGCAAATGGTCGCGAAATAACTGCCGCATCTCTTCACCAGATTTGAGATACTCTGTGCCGCTATAACGCATCCGCTTATCTTCAATAATTAATTTGCCCGTTTGGATACATAGCAAAGCGTCGTGGGCTTCAACGTCGAAACAAGAAATAAAATGTGAATCATTAGTCGCAATAATTTTAATGCCTAACTCCCTAGCAATTTTAACTATTTCAACATTCACAATTCGGTCTTCTTGGGAGCCGTGGTCTTGAATTTCTAGATAATAATCATCACCAAATACATCTTTATACCACTGAGCAACTTTCCGGGCTGCATCTGGTCTATTACTAAGAATGGCTTGGGGAACTTCTCCACCCAAACAAGCGCTGGTGACAATCAAGCCTTCATGGTATTGTTTTAGTAAATCTTTATTAATACAAGGACGAGAAAAAATTCCTTTGCCTTGAACACCTTGAAGGTGAGAAATTGTAGTTAATTTTACTAAATTTTTGTAACCTTTGGTATTTTTAGCTAAAACAACTTGATGATATTTCGGGCGGCGTTCTTGTTTTTCAATATCGCCATTAATTACATACATTTCATTGCCGATAATCGGCTTAATATTTTGACTACGGCAGATTTTTATTAGTTCAACGGCTCCATACATGACACCATGATCGGTAAGAGCGATCGCTTTCATTCCCAGTGCGATCGCTCGATCTACCAACTCTGGTAGCTGACTTGCCCCATCAAGTAGACTGTAGTCACTGTGAATATGTAAAGGCACAAAGGACATAAGCATCTCCAACCACAAGCCAAGATATCTCTAGGGGCCTACCTTGTGGTATACCCTTTCGAGGCAGATTTTGCAAAGCAACGGAATCTTAGATTAACAGTTTTTAACCAAAATTAAAGCTGTTCTTTTTCGGGAATTATCACTATCATTAGTGTTGTTTTAATAGTTACAGCAGTTAAACAGTACCTAGCCAATGAGTCAAACAGAGAGAACTACTTCGCCTGAAACCAAAGCTAGCCCTTGGTGGCAGCGTATCCCTCTCACGTTGCAAATTCTCATCGCCTTAGTAGCAGCGGTCAGCGTCGGAATTACCCTTGGTGCAGGGAATCCCAATCCTAGCAACGCCGCCTTAATCAACAATTTAGCAATTCCGGCTGAATTGGTACTAAAGGCTCTCCGCGCCTTGGCTACACCCCTAATTCTGGTAGCGGTGCTGCATACTTTGATGACTACCAATATCCCTGGTACAGCCGGACGGCGGTTGGCAGTGTTACTTTTAACTAACACTACCGTAGCTATTTTGGTGGGACTGTTCGTAGCCAATGTACTGCGTCCGGGGACTTGGGGCAATGTAAACACCTCAATAAGTACGGCAATAACTGCTCAGAGTCTCGATCCTTGGGGAATACTCAAAGATGCTGTACCCGAAGCTGTCCTCAAGCCATTGGTTGATAATAATGTCATCCAGCTGATTGTGATTGCCCTAAGTTTTGGCATCGTCCTGCGGGGCTTAAAATCTGAACAAATCGCCCAAGGGAAGAATGGATTCCAGCCGATAGAGGATGTCATCGGAATTTTATTTGAAGCGGTAGTCCGCATCCTCAACTGGGTAATTGCTTTAGTGCCGTTCGCAGTCTTTGGGATTGTGGCTAAAACTATTGCGATGCAGGGCTTTGCCCCATTTAAATCTTTAGGTGCATTTATCGTCGCCGTATTATTAGCACTGGTATTGCAGGCTTGCTACTACCTGATCAGAGTAAAATTTGGTTCTTGGGTACACCCGCTAAAATTCCTAGCTGGTGGTTCTGATGCGTTTTTGACAGCTTTCTCAACTTCTTCCTCTGCGGCAGCAATGCCCATAACCTTTGAGGTTTTGCAAACAAAAGTCGGTTTAAGGGAATCTTCTGCTGCCTTGGGGGCATTAGTTGGGGCAAATTTTAATAATGATGGTACTGCCCTCTATGAAGCAATGTCTGCGTTGTATATTTCCCAACTAATTGGGCAACATTTGAGTCTGACACAGCAGTTAATTGTCATCCTTACCTCGATTTTTGCATCGGTAGGTGCGGCAAATATTCCCAATGCGGGACTGGTAACGATGACACTGGTGTTCACTTCTGTCGGCTTACCTACCCAGTACATCGCTTTGCTAGTTACTGTAGACTGGTTTTTGGATCGCTGCCGTACCGCGATTAATGTTATGGGAGATATGACTGTTAGCGCTCTACTTGACGGCAAAAAGCCACGTTCTGTAGACGAGGCTTAGTTTGCCAGCTTTTATTTGAGTTCAGCAGCTTGTCAAATATCTAATGCTGTTGAGGTCCTTTGGCGTCACATGCTTTAGTCCAGCAACGTTCTAAAAGTTGCAGACGCCAGATCAATACAAAGCGTTGGGGATTCAATACTAATTTAGTATCGCTACTAAATAAGGGCTGGTTCAGATACTGCCAAAGAGGAAATTTAATTTTGGTGTGTTTTGGAGTCATAAGAACAAGAAAAATAATATAAAAGTTGTGTCTAGGAATTACCTAATACTGTTTTTCTAGTTAAAGGCTACCCTGCGTTTTTGCTATTGTCTTTGTGGCAATTGCGGAATTCCAGCAAGTGAATTTATGTTGTTTACGCTTTAATACTGAAATTGCGCGCACCATTTTTCTGATTCCATATCCAGTGAAATCTTATGACTTTTCTCAAGATTGCGTGAGATTATCTTTTGCTATACAAGTCTTGAAGTCTGTTTGTAGCTTAGACTACTATTTTTTATTTTTCAGCAAGCCCTATTTAAGTTTGTATGTAAATTTATGTAACTAATGATTTTGATATGTAATTTAAATGTGGAACAGCTTATCCCCTACATTCCCAGAATTAAACTTGACTGCTAAACAGATTTTTCAAGCTGGGCGTTCAGAAAATCAATTATGACCGCAGTGCTGACACTCCCATCGGGCCACGAGTCACGCCTAATTGATTTTGCAACTTCAATTCACGCCAGAGTTGGGAACCAGTAATTTCGCCTTGCAATAATTGACTATAAAAATATATTGTTTTACTCACTTGCTCTGGTGTTTCATTCACAAACTCGATGCGAAAGTGACGTAATCCCAGTTCTATAAGGCGCTGTACGTACTCGGCTCCCGTTTGAGCAGTGCCGTTAAATACAGTATTACGGCAACCTACATCTGCTTTGATGACGTGTTCGCTGCCTACACGGTCTTTTAATTTCACTTCCTGTTTTTCACAAGGTCGTCCACAGTTGGTGTAATCTGTACCCGTCGAGAGAAAGGCGCAAAAAACACAATGTTCCATGTGAAACATTGGTATATGTTGATGGATTGTCACTTCAAACCACTGGGGTGGACAACTGGTGAGCAGGTCTTGCAGTTGGGTAATATTCAGGTCATAGGATGCCGTCAGCCGTTCTAAACCAAAGTGTTGCTGAAAGTAGTCTGCTGTTAAGGGATTAGCAACGTTGAGCGAAAAATCTCCAATGCAACGGTCTTGAGCAAAGAATTGCAATTGGTCATAGTTCCGTATCAGATAGCCATCTGCTTCCGAGGCACGTACTTGCTGTAAAATCCAATTTTCCCCCGGTTTAGTAATTCGGGGTGGTGCAACCCAAATTGTGGGAAGTTGGGAGTTAGGAGCGATGCCCTGAGCCTGTCGAAGGGTTAGGAGTGCTGAGTTATGAGTTAAAAGTGAAGAATTTTCTGCTTTGTTTTTTTGCTGTTGCTGGCGCACCATTTGCACCGCTTCTTGGTAGGCACGGGGGTCTTCAAATTCACAGTACAGTGTTTCAACACCAGCTTTGAGGGCGGCTTGGAGTTGCTTGAGATTTCGTACTAGGACGATGAGTGAGGGAGATGTAGCTTTAGCTTCCCGCAGGGTGGGAGATGAGGGGAGTAAGTTTTGGAAAGAGACATCACAATGTAATTGCCAGCGTTTGGGTTGACTTCGCAATTCTTCCAACTGTGCTACGATTTCCCGCCGCATCCGGTTTAATTCACTTACGGGTAGCATAATAGCACCGCTGAGGTGGTTGGTTAGTGTTCCTAAACAGAAAGGGGTGTTACCCAAACGACCAAATTGTTCTTGTAAACGGTCTGTATCTAGGGGTTTGGTGTGCGCTTCAACTAGTGAAATTGCGGACTCTACCTGTACAATATTACCAAGTTGATCACGAGCGATCGCAATCAACGCCTGACCAACTTCTCCATAAACCTCCAATTCAATGGGACGCTGAAATTGGGGATTCTCTCCAGCAAAACTCTGACGTAGTTGCTTATCTAATTCTGGATCGCTGGTTTTCCAAATGCGATCGCCTATATGCACTCGGCGCAGGTTCAAGTCATTTCGACCAAAGGTCAGCATGGTTTCATTACCTTTGTGTACCACAGCATAAACCCGGCCACCTTCTTCCTTCGCCTCTGGATGACCGCAGTCAAACACAATTCCATCCCCTGGTTTGACAGGCGCTTCCAATTTGACTGTTACCTGTTCGTTGTGAATGCGGCTGACTTCACCTAAATAAACCCCACGTTTTTTACCAAAGCGGGCGTGAACTAGTTCTTGATTATTAATCCCGCCAAACCAACCCGTGTAAAGTCCGCGAGAAAATGCCATCTCTAAGTTGTAGTGTTCTTGATCTGTTTGACCTCTCCCCCAGCCCCTCTCCGTTTCGGAGAGGGGAGCTTTTATTCCCCCTTCCCTTGCAGGGAAGGGAGTTAGGGGGTTAGGTCTTTCCAATTGCGTCATTACACTATCCAAAGCTTGCCGATAAACACGGGTGACATTAGCAACATACTCTGGAGCCTTCAAACGACCTTCAATCTTGAGACAAGTTACTCCAGATTTCACCAAATCGGGCAGAACATCTAACCCTGCTAGGTCTTGAGGACTGAGTAAATATTTGCGTTCTTTTAAATTTACAACTTCCCCATCAGCGATTAAATCGTAGGGCATCCGGCAAGCTTGGGCACATTCACCTCGGTTAGCAGAACGTCCGCCTAAAGCCTCACTAGTCAAACACTGGCCGGAATACGCTACACACAAAGCACCGTGAACAAAAACTTCCAAAGGCAGCGACGTTTCCTGTTGGGCAATCTGCTGCTGTATTTTATTGATTTCTTTGAGAGAACATTCACGCGCCAATACCACCAATTGACAGCCAAGAGATTTGGCAAATTCCACCCCAGCCGCACTGTTAATTGTCATTTGCGTGGAAGCATGGATGGGAAAATCGGGCGAAAGTTGACGGATGAGACGGCATATACCGATATCTTGAACGATCGCTGCATCCACACCAGCTGCAATAATTGTGCGGAGATATTGCTGTGCTTCTGCTAGTTCTTTGGGAAATATGAGTGTGTTGACGGTGACATAACCCTTTACGCCCCGACGGTGCAGGAATGCCATCAATTGGGGTAAGTCCGCCTCAGTAAAATTTTGTGCCCGCATTCTGGCGTTAAACCGATCCAAACCGAAGTAAATCGCATCTGCCCCATTTTCCACAGCAGCTTTAGCACATTCCCAATTACCTGCTGGCGCAAGTAATTCAGGACGTTGAAGAGAAAGTTGGGAAGAAGGGCGATCGCTTTTCATCAGATTTAGGAAAGGTTAACTAGCACCATAGTGATTTTATCGAAGTTTGTGGGGAAGGGTGCGATCGCTCTCTCATCTGCGGTTCATTCAATCCTCTTCTTCTCTGCATCTGGAGTAAATAGACAGGCGAGAAGAAACAGAACTATATTAAATTTAGTTAAAAAAAGTTTCACTAGGTTGTCAATATATTAACAAAATGGAAATTCTTAAATCAAGCACCGCCATAAATTGGAATTAAACCTGTGCCTGCTAAAGATGCCTTTCATACAGTTGTCAAAACAGCACTTGAGAAAGATGGCTGGTTAATCACTCACGATACTTATGCTCTACAGGCAGGAACCCTTGAATTATATGTTGATTTAGGAGCAGAAAAAGTTATTGCAGCCGAAAAACAAGGACAAAAAATAGCTGTTTAAATTAAAAGTTTTCTAAGTCCGTCAAAAATTACAGAACTTTATGCTGCATTAGGACAATTTATTATTTACCGAATTGCTTTACAAAAACAAGAAGCTAATCGCACTTTATATTTAGCAGTTCATAGTACTGTTTACAATGAGTTTTTTATCCTTCCATTTATCCAATCTGTAATTAAAACTAATCAACTCTGTTTACTAATTTATAATATTGAACAGGAGGCGATCGCAGAATGGCAAAGCTAAACGAATATCGA
Source organism: Nostoc sp. EspVER01 (assembly GCF_034530635.1). Classification (NCBI taxonomy): domain Bacteria; kingdom Bacillati; phylum Cyanobacteriota; class Cyanophyceae; order Nostocales; family Nostocaceae; genus Nostoc; species Nostoc sp. EspVER01. The sequence continues at coordinate 164,613 of NZ_JAVRCS010000011.1, read as the reverse complement.
GAATATATTAAGAATTTACTTCAACAACACGCCAGTATTGTTTGGGATAATCGTATTCAAGCACAGACAATTTTTGATACAGAACACGATCGTTATCAATTAGTTTATGTAGGTTGGCGCGAACAAGACCGCATATATGGGCCTGTTCTCCATCTAGATATTATTGACGATAAAATCTGGATTCAGCAAGATGGGACAGAGGTAGGAATTGCTAATGAATTGGTTGAATTAGGTGTCCCAAAAGAGGATATTGTTTTAGGTTTTCAGTTACCCTCTGTGCGTAAATATACAGATTTTGCTATTAGTTAGTTGAATTTCTTAAAAATTGCGATCGCTCTCTTGTTTTGCTTCACATCATTGGGTTAAAAAAGAGCGATTGCTTTTCTTTCTTGGCGTCTTGGCGGTTCGTTAAAAAGAGCGATCGCTAGTTTATTAGAAAAACTACAACTCAAATTGGGAATACTAAGTAAAGTGCGGTTATTTGCTGCGGAGAATCCAAGCGACTTTTTGCCAGATATAGCCCTACTGAGTATTTATCAACTTGGAGAAGATTATGACTTTACCAGTGACAGTAACCTTTATGCTTGCTGATTGGATCATTAAAGGAATTGCAGATGGAACATTGGAAAGGGTTGGAGGTGTAATCCGAGAAGTAGGAAGCAAACATATCGTTACGTGGTTACGGGAGGAGGGATCTCCTACTGGAAATCAGTTAGGGGAACTTGGGCGAAGTATGCTACTAACTCAAGGAATTTTGCAGGTAACTAGTGCAGTTAGTATACTTAACTTGGGTGTCTCAGTTATAGGCTTTGCTGTGATAGCACAACGCTTAAAAGAATTAGAGCAACGGCTACAACAAGCACAAAAACTGTTAAATCACATTAACCGTAAAATCGACCTTAGTTTCTATGCTAATTTTCGTGCTGCAATCGAATTAGCAACTAATGCTTTTACAATGACCAAAACTGAAAATCGTAGAAGCAGCGCCCTACAAGCTATTAACCGTTTTTTAGAAGCAGAACATATCTACACTGAATATACTGATATCGAAATTGAGCAAAAAAGCCAAATTGCTGATGAATATCTGCTGACTTTATCTTTAGCCTACCTAGCTGAAGCACATTGCTATTTAGAATTAGAAGAACACGATACAGCACTTCGCCGCTTTCAAGAAGGAGCAATAGTTATTCGTTCTCGTATTCAGAAATATGTGAAGCTTCTGCTTACTTCTAACCCAGCAATATATTTACAGCCTGAGTTCAGAGGTCAGATTGATTTACGGAGGCTAACCCGAATTTACCAATGGCTCGACCCAACTTTAGATGAAAATGCAGTATTTGATAGGCAACGGATGAATCTATTCATGTTGGCTAAAGACCCTAATAAGTGGGTAGAATCGATACCAGCCGCAATTTGGGATTCCAAGGTAGATTGGGTAGGAAAAGCAATTTGGGATGATCCTAAGCCTCAGATTTACGCACGTCTTCCTAAAACTTTGGAACTAATGGAATCTATGATTGAAACCAATCGCCGTTTTGAAGCATATCAAACAGAAATACAAGCAATATCTCAATTAGGAATCAGCTTTCATGACTGGCTTAAATTAACTCCGTCTACAGAAGTTAAACCAGAGGGTGCAAAATTAATGTATATAATTCCATCCAAACCTTTAGAGTTACAGCTTTCCATGTGAATTAGCGCTAGTTGATAAATAGACACTCGAAGTGGGAATACTTAGTCAAGCAGGAGTATTTATTGCCTAGATGTAAAATTGCTTCTCATTAAATATCCTGCGACGGAAGTTTATCAACTAAGAAAAAATTATGAGTTTACCAGTTCAAATTACCTTTACACTTGCACCATATATTGCTAAAGGGTTAGCTCAGGGAGTATATGCACTATGTGGGGGTATAATTCGGGATACTCTAAAAAATAATAATATCATTGGATTTTTAAGAGGGACAACTCCAACCCCTACGAGTTCCTCTAATAACGTACTAAACCTGATTATTTCTGGTGCAAACTTGCTAACTTCAGGAGCAAATATAGCCGTGTCTGCTAACGGATTTAGCAATGTTAACCATCAATTAGATAAGGGATTTAGTGACGTTAACCAGCAACTAAGTAATATTGAAAATAAAATCCAAGCAATTGGAAAACCTTTACAAATAAGTCCAGGCATTTTGCAAATATCTACTGCTGCTAGCGTACTTAATCTGGGAGTATCTGTGATGAGTTTTGCTGTTATATCGCAGCGACTCAATGAGATAGAAAACCAATTAAAACAAGCAGGAGAATTGTTAAATAAAATTAATCGCAAAATTGACCTGAGTTTTTATGCTAACTTCCATGCTGGAATAGAATTAGCACTTAATGCTTTCACGATGACTAAACCTGAAAATCGTAGAAGCAGTGCCTTACAAGCTATCAATCGCTTCTTAGAAGCAGAACATATTTACAAAGATTACACAGTTAATGAACTTTCCCAGAAAAGCCCAATTATTGACAAATATATACTGACATTATCTCTAGCCTATATTGCGGAAGCACGTTGTCACTTAGAACTAGAAGAACATGAGACAGCGCTTCGTCGTTTTCAAGAAGGAGCAAAATTTATCAGGTTGCTGCTTCAAAAATATATTGAACTCATGCTTACTTCTAATCCAGCAGCATACTTACATCCTCAGTTTAAAGGTCAGATTGATTTACATAAACTAACCCAAATTTACCAATGGATTGACCCGAATTTTAATGAAAATACAGTTTTCGAGATGCAACGCGAGAATATGTTTAAACTAACTCAAAGTCATGATGAATGGTTATCATCACTTCCATCGGCAATTGTAGATCGTAGTGAAATTCAATGGGGCATATTCGGAGGAAATCCTACTCCATTCACAGGGAGATTTGAAAAAGAAGCTTACAAACGTCTTCCCCAAGTGTTTGAAGTAATGGAATCTATGATTGAAACCAATCGCCGCTTTGAATCTTACCAAACAGAAGTACAAGCAATATCCCAATTAGGAATCAGCTTTCATGACTGGCTTAAATTAACACCATCTACAGAAATTAAACCAGACGGCGCAGAATTAATGTATATAATTCCATCCAAACCTTTAGAGTTGTAACCTTCCATGTGAACTAAGTACAGCATTTCACTCGTAGCGAATTAAATTTAGCAAGACTCCGCGTTCCTCTGCGTTTAAAAACGCTACTCTTTGAAGTAAAGCTGTATTAAGTTCGCTATTTTCCTAAGTCAAAGGCTTTTTAACTTCACACTGCATCAGCCCCTTGGCTCTTTTGACAAACTTTTCATCGAATGTATAAAATTCAGAACAGTGCTGACTTTGAGCTAGATGAAAAGCATCGGCAAAATCTAAGCCATTTTCATGCCACTGGATTACTTGAACAACTAAACTAAGATTAGTTAGGTAAATATTAGGTAAACCAAACAAGTTTCTCAAAGCTGTACATATCTCATGTGGTTTAAACTTGTATGCAAATCTTAATACCCATTCAGTCTCAAGTATTACGGTATCTGAAATAAAAATATCTTGAGTCTGGAAAATTTCTCTGCTCTTTTGAAACTGTAATTCGTCATCTTGAGTTAAAAATCTAACAATTATTATATTTGTATCAACTGCAATCATGCCACGATTCCTCTACACCTTGGCGAATTGCATTATCCATATCCTCAAGAGTTTTAGGTTTTCCCTGATATTTTAAACAACCTGCTACATCATCTAATTTAGTTTCTGCAAAAGGTTTCTTAGGCTTTAAAAGAATTCCATCACCCATATCAATAATAATAAATTCTTGACCTACTTCCCATTGATGAGCTTCCCGCAAAGATTGGGGAATAATTACTTGTCCTTGGGGAGACAATTTGGTAATTTCCATTAATTTAAGAAGTAAAAAACTAAAAGTAATATAAAAATTTTAGCATTTTTGATTATTCCCATTTCTCCTCTTCCTCTGTCTTCTCTGCGCCTCTGCGGTTAGTAAAAAAAGGACGAACCCAAAAGTTCGCCCCTAACATAGTATTATGCTGTTGCTCAATCCAAACCCAAATCTAAATCTTCGCTTCTTCTCTCACCAACTTATCCCAACCCAAATCTTTCAAATTATTATTCCGACGCAACGGACGAGTCACCAACTCTAACATGTCACGCGCATTCGTAAAGCCGTGAATTTGAGCAAAAGTGAACTCCACCGACCACTTGGTATTAATACCCCGTGCTTCCAATGGGTTAGCGTGAGCCATACCAGTAATTACCAAGTCTGGTTTCAACTCATAAATTCGTTGAAGTTGATTGTAATTATCCGGCTTCTCTACAATCCTTGGCAGGGGTGAATTCATTTCCTGGCAAGTTTTCTCCAACAGCGCCAACTCAGCAGCTTGATAGCGCTTATCCATGTAAGGAATACCGATTTCGTGAACAGTCATCCCACAACGGATTAAGAATCTTGCTTGGGAAATTTCCAGCAAGTTATCACCCATGAAGAATACAGACTTACCGCGAATCAGTTTTACGTAATCTTCCAAGCCTGCCCAAATTTGGGCTTCCCGTTCATCCAAACCCTTGGGAGTAATACCGAACACCGAGCAGATTTTCTCAATCCAAGCGCGAGTGCCATCGGGGCCAATGGGGAAGGGTGCGCCAATGAGTTTACACTTGCGGCGGCGCATTAAGGTGGTAGCAGTGCGGCTGAGGAAGGGGTTGACACCAGCGACATAATACCCTTCTTCCAGTACTGGCAATTCTGTGAAGCGCTTCGCGGGTAGCCAGCCGGAAACTTTGATGCCTTGTTTCTTCAGTTCCAAGGTTAACTGAGTAACTACGGGGTCGGGAAGGGAGCCAAAGAGAACTAAGGGTGGATGATCTACGTACTCAGATTCATCTTGGGCAACATCTTCTTTCTTTTTACCGAAGTTGAGCAATTTTGCGATCGCATTACGTTCACTTTTTTCTGTTTCCGCCACCGGAGCCTTATCAGGGCAACGGTTAGCCATTGCTGCTAATACAGTGTCTTCCCCTTGGGTAAAGGCGTAATCTAGACCATTTGCCCGCGCTACAACGATGGGAATCCCGATTTCAGATTCTAGTTTCGGTGCCAAACCTTCCAAATCTGTTTTGATAATTTCTGTAGTGCAAGTGCCAATCCAGACAATTACACTAGGATTGCGATCGCGTTTAATTTGCAAGCATAACCGCTTTAACTCTTCATAATCACTCAGCTGTGCCGAAATATCGCCTTCTTCCAACTCTGCCATTGCATAGCGGGGTTCAGCAAAAATCATCACCCCCATCGCGTTTTGCAGGAAGTAGCCACAAGTTTTTGTCCCAATCACCAAAAAGAAGCTATCTTCAATTTTTTGATATAACCACGCCACGCAGCTAATTGGGCAAAAGGTATGGTAATTCCCGGTTTCACATTCAAAGCTTAAAGCTTCTGGTTGTTGAGCGACAGTCATTTTGGTTTTTTCTCCCCTTGATATTTAATGGCAGTTCAACCAATTTCAGATTTTAGACTTCGGCTTTGCTCAGTCGAACGATTGATAATTTTGGATTGAAGGCTGGGACAACAAAAGTATCCGCTGTCTAACGACAATTTCCCTAATTCCTCATCCAAAACCCCAAATCTAAACCTTAAAATTGCGAAGAACGGCAATAATTAAGCGTTGGGGAAGAGGCGGGCAATTTCTGATTCATCAAAAACGCCTGCTGGCAGTTCTTCCCCTAAAAAATCGTTATTTTCTTCAGCCTTTTGTAAAGCTGTTTCATCACCCCAGACATCTGATAACACGTCTTTAAACGCATTCTCATCTAGTGGACTATCTCCAAGCCCCTCGTCTTCGTCTTCATCCAGCTTTACTTCCGTTGCAGCTGTTGTATCGAAGGCAATTTCCCCAAACTCATCTGCTTCTATAGAGTTTTGGAGAGACTCATCTTTTGAGTTGTGTCCGTTGGTTAAGGAAATATCGCCAAAGCCATTTTCCGTTTCTTCCAACTCGCTGATTGCCAGGCTTTCATCCTCAGAATCCACCATTGTGAACTCTTCAACTACCGCCACCGCCGCAAAGCCATTTGTATGAGCGTGTGTCAATGTTTCATCTTCAGGCTTTTCATCAATGACATCTGCTGCTTCTTCTACGTATTTCTCTACATCTGGGTTGACGACAAAGCGATTACCGAGAGCTAAATCTGGGTCAAAATGCAAATCCAGCACCTCAATTAGGGTATCGGCGTCAGGATTGAGTTTGGCAAAGGGCAGCATTAACTGCGCTAGTTTTGGCTCTAGGGCGTTAAGAACTCCCAGGATGAGGTAGGAAGGTGGTCGCTTCCCGCCATCAGGGGTGTACACCGATTCCACTTCCATGTGGAGGGTAATCCAGTCTCGATTATTCTGGAAAAATTGCAACCACTTTTGCTTTATTGAATCTGTAAAGCTGTGAAAGAATGCCATGTTATTGTCCCCCATCCTGAGAACTTGGTGATTTATACAATCATCAAGTCTAGTTCCTCTTCTGAATTAGGAACCTGGGGTTTACCCGGATTTAGATAAAAATCGGACAACAAAGCGAACAGCTCCCGATCTGGTGTGTCATTAGGTACAACACCTTCGGGACGGGCTAGAATTTGGTCGGCGATGTTTAGGTAGTAGTCGCAAACGTAGTCTAGGGAAGGATCTTGCTCTGCCATTTCAAACAAAGTTTTGCCTTTCACACGGGAAACGCGGATATCTTCGATTAAAGGTAAAACTTCTAGAACTGGCATGGGCACTGCTTCTATATATTTTTCAATCAAGTCGCGCTTGGAGGTGCGATTGCCAATTAACCCAGCTAGACGCAGTGGGTGAGTTCTTGCTTTTTCGCGGACTGAAGCAGCGATCCGATTGGCAGCAAATAAAGCATCAAAGCCGTTGTCTGTAACAATCAGGCAGTAATCTGCATAGTTGAGTGGTGCTGCAAAACCACCACAAACTACGTCACCCAGAACGTCAAAAAGAATTACATCGTACTCATCAAAGGCGTTGAGTTCTTTAAGTAATTTTACGGTTTCACCGACTACGTAGCCGCCACATCCAGCACCCGCAGGTGGGCCACCAGCTTCTACGCAATCAACACCGCCGTAGCCTTTATAAATTACATCTTCCGGCCAGACATCTTCGTAGTGATAGTCCTTTTCTTGGAGGGTGTCGATAATTGTGGGAATCAAAAACCCAGTCAGGGTGAAGGTACTGTCATGTTTGGGGTCGCAACCAATTTGCAGCACTTTCTTGCCACGTTTAGCTAGGGCGACGGATATATTACAGCTAGTTGTGGATTTACCGATACCACCTTTTCCGTAGACTGCTAGTTTCACTGTTGTTTCCCTCTTATAGCTTCTTGTCAAACTTGTGGCTCAAACATTTGCCTTCACCTTTCCTGAGATGGCGATGCGTGAGGTCTGTTGATGTCATTATTGGGCAAATTACCTAGAAAGGAAAGTGGCTCCTAATCTGTAAAACGGTCTTATACGATGAATTCAATCTTAATTATGCATATTTGGCTTTTTAGCAGCTTTAAAGACTTTAAAAGCCCTTAAAAGAGTTATTAAAAAGTTTTTATTAATTATTTTTATAAAAATAGTTACAAAAAACAAAAAACTGAAATCGGCTTTTTTGAATGCTTTTCATAGAATTAGCTGATGTTATGACAACGTGTTTTCAAGGCATTGGGGCGCATGGTTAAGGTTAAAGAGAGGTATATGCAGCCTGATGCTGGAAATACTACTAGAATTTGCGTTAGCGTAGCTCACCGTTCGCGCAGCGTTCTGCAGGAAAGGTATCGCAGATAAATTGCCAGTTTTCAACCGATAGATAAGACTGTTTAATTGCTGCTTGAGAGTAAGTTAGTGTGATTTTGTAAAAATTTATTAAATTACCAGATATTGTCTAAGATTATTAAAATCTTTCGGCTGCCGCCTTGTTCACAGGCGGCAGACTATTAATGGGCATTCTCAGACAGATACTGGGAAGGAGGCAAATCAGGACACCTCAGTTTCAAGTCCGTGGATTTCCTGTAATGTTTGCCAGCCAGCTTGCCACTGGGAGTTATCTTGTAATAATTTGGCATTTATCCAAAAACGGACTTTCGGATCGCAAGCAGAAACCATTTCGGCATAAACCCACTTAGCCTGATTTTTACGATTGACAACTTGGAAGTGCCGCCAGCCATCAACTTTTCGCTGTGCTGTCCACTTAGAACCAACTAGGTAAGGAAATTTTTGTTTTTTAGTCATTTTTTATTCGTGATTTGTCATTTGTCATTGGGAAAACATTTTCTTTATCCCAAATTTGCAATATTCAATTAAAATGTCACCAAATCACCATTACGGGTAAACTTTTGGCAATGCAACTCACTATCTTGCTGGACACATAGCGAAAACCATCTGATATGGCTCCAGCAAGTGTTGATGTTGTTGGTAATTTTGCGCTTTTTCTTGCAAAGGCGTTGTCTTACAACTTCATTAGGGCAAAGAATTTCTAACGTGCCTGTACCATCTTCGTAATCGACGATGCGAAATAGACAGTCTTGCAACATAGCACGGCTGCTGCTGTCGAAGAACCGCTTAAATCGCTGTAGCTTTTCCCCTTCAGTCATTTGGCTAATGGGTTTTATTTTCAAGAAATCCTCATCCTCAAAATCAAAGTCATCATCTTCAAAGTCGTAGGGGTCAATCATTTTTCAGCATCCACTAAGCGACCTGGAATTATGGTAGCTCTGTGTGGGGGCAAGAGGAGAATAGTAGGGGCAAGGTAAAAGAACTTCATTATCACATCTATTAATAGCAGCGACAGAGTTGTGTGGAGATTTGCTCAAACAAATCAGATGCTCCTACTCACAGCCAATCGCAGAATGAAAGGAAAGGATTCCCTAGAGCAAGTATTGCAGGAAGAAAATACGGCGACTTCGTTTCCTGTGATCACGATTGGAGATACCGATCGAGTTTTGAATGACCCTGATTACCGGCATCTCTGTGTTAACCGCCTACTTGAAATTGTTCTTTATATTGAAAATTACATGGGGACACGTAGAATTTTCATTCCATAAGTTGTTCTGCTTGTTGTGCAATGAAAAAGAATCGCACATAGGAAAATCAGAACTAGGGGAAAATACGACTTTTACAAGACGTGAACACCGATCTAGGCGATCGCTCCCCTCTTCATACAATATCTATTAACAGCAGAAATTATCTTTACTTGGTGTTCTGGTGGTAGCCTCTGACAAGCTGCTGCACCTCTACGTTCCTGAAAAAGCCTATGCAACCTACTAATCCTAACCAATTTACAGAAAAAGCCTGGGAAGCGATCGCCCATACCCCGGATATTGTTAAACAATATCAACAACAGCAAATTGAAAGCGAACACCTGATGAAAGCGCTGCTAGAACAAGATGGTCTAGCAATTGGGATTTTCACCAAAGCGGGTGTTAATCTTCAAAAGCTGCGCGATCACACCGAACAATTTTTTCAACGTCAGCCGAAAGTATCTGGTAATAGTACCTCAGTATACTTAGGACGGAGCTTAGATACACTTCTAGATCGAGCAGATGGGTATCGCAAAGAGTTTCAAGATGAATATATTTCAATTGAACACTTATTGCTGGGTTATGCCAAAGATGACCGTTTTGGCAAAGCTTTATTCCAAGAGTTTGGTTTAGACGAAGGCAAACTCAAAAATATTATTAAACAAGTTCGTGGGAGTCAAAAAGTGACCGATCAAAATCCAGAAGGCAAATACGAAGCACTGGAAAAATACGGGCGCGACCTTACAGAAGCCGCGCGTAAAGGTCAACTCGATCCAGTGATTGGGCGAGATGATGAGATTCGCCGCACTGTGCAAATTCTCTCTCGCCGCACCAAGAATAACCCTGTGCTAATTGGTGAACCGGGTGTTGGTAAAACTGCGATCGCCGAAGGATTAGCACAGCGCATTATTGCAGGTGATGTACCCCAATCTCTCAAAGACCGCAAGCTGATTTCTTTAGATATGGGTGCTTTGATTGCGGGAGCAAAATTCCGGGGTGAATTTGAAGAACGCCTGAAAGCAGTATTAAAAGAAGTTACTGAATCTGGCGGCAATATTGTTTTATTTATTGATGAAATTCACACCGTTGTCGGCGCTGGTGCTACTCAAGGCGCAATGGATGCGGGTAACTTATTAAAACCGATGTTGGCGCGGGGCGAATTGCGCTGTATTGGGGCAACAACTCTAGATGAATACCGCAAACACATCGAAAAAGATGCCGCACTAGAAAGACGCTTCCAGCAAGTTTATGTCGATCAGCCTAGTGTAGAAGATAGTATTTCGATTTTGCGCGGGTTGAGAGAACGTTATGAAAACCACCACGGGGTGAAGATTTCTGATAGTGCTTTAGTTGCCGCCGCCGTATTGTCGAGTCGTTATATTAGCGATCGCTTCTTACCAGATAAAGCAATTGACTTGGTAGATGAAGCCGCCGCGAGATTAAAAATGGAGATTACCTCCAAACCAGAAGAACTCGACGAAATCGATCGCAAGATTCTGCAATTGGAAATGGAGAAGCTTTCGCTACAAAAGGAAAGTGATGCTGCTTCTCGCGAACGTCTAGGAAGACTAGAAAAAGAAATTGCCGATCTCAAAGAAGAACAAAAAACCCTGAATACTCAATGGCAGTCTGAAAAAGATATCATTGACAAAATTCAGTCTGTGAAAAAAGAGATTGAACGGGTCAACTTAGAGATTCAGCAAGCAGAACGCGATTACGATCTTAATCGCGCTGCGGAGTTGAAATACGGCAATTTAACCAGCTTACATCGTCAATTGGAAGCAGTAGAAGCTGAATTGGCAAGCACTCAAAGAAGTGGTAAATCACTATTACGAGAAGAAGTAACAGAAGGTGATATTGCCGAAATTATTTCTAAATGGACAGGAATTCCCATCAGTAAGTTGGTGGAATCGGAGAAAGAAAAACTGCTGCATTTAGAAGATGAACTGCACCGCCGCGTAGTTGGACAAGAAGAAGCAGTCACAGCTGTAGCCGATGCAATTCAGCGATCGCGCGCTGGATTAGCCGATCCTAATCGTCCCATCGCTAGCTTTATCTTTCTTGGGCCTACGGGTGTGGGTAAAACCGAGTTAGCGAAAGCGCTGGCGGGGTTTATGTTCGATAGCGAAGATGCGCTGGTGCGAATCGATATGTCGGAATACATGGAGAAACACGCCGTCTCTCGCTTAATTGGTGCGCCTCCAGGATACGTAGGCTATGAAGAAGGCGGACAACTTACAGAAGCGATTCGTCGCCGTCCTTACTCAGTGATTCTCTTCGACGAAATCGAGAAAGCACACCCCGATGTCTTCAATATCTTCTTGCAAATTCTCGACGATGGTCGCGTCACTGATGCCCAAGGTCATAAGGTGGACTTTAAGAACGCTATTATCATCATGACCAGCAACATTGGTTCGCAGTACATTCTTGATGTCGCTGGGGATAACGCCCACTATGACGAAATGCGCCGTCGGGTAATGGAGGCAATGCGGAATAGCTTCCGTCCAGAATTCCTGAACCGGATTGATGAAATTATCATCTTCCACGGTTTAGATAAGAAGGAATTACGGCAGATTGTGCTGTTGCAAGTTGAGAGATTGCGCCAAAGATTAAGCGATCGCAAAATATCTCTCAAACTATCGGATGCTGCCCTTGACTTTTTAGCAGAAGTAGGGTATGACCCAGTGTATGGAGCGCGTCCACTGAAGCGGGCGATTCAGCGAGAGTTAGAAACTCAAATTGCTAAATCCATCTTGCGCGGCGAATTCAACGACGGCAACACCATCTTTGTAGATGTGCAAAATGAAAGGTTGTCGTTTAGCCGTTTACCAGTTGAAGTTTTTACCGGATAATTACGCCTGATAAATCACACACAAAAACCCGTTTTCTGACAGAGAGCGGGTTTTTGAATTGTCTATATATAGGTAAAGTGAAAATCCAATCAGCAACGTCTGAATTTTTTATTGAGTCTTACACATAACTTGTCGCATTTTACGCATATTTGCTGGCAACTCTAAATTCATCGCTTGTTGAATAAAAATAGATGGAATCGGAATTAGAGGTGTCGCTTGCACAGTATAAGCAAGTATTGTGCCATTACCACAATCTTGTAGTTCTAAATTGGCGTTAAAGTCCTCAAAAGTCCCATTTACCATGCGAAATTGGATTTGCTGCCCCAGCACTTCTACAACATTGAGGTAAATTTCTACTTGAGCCGTAAAAAAGAAGAAGGCTTTTTGTGCTGCTTGATACAGACGTTTGACTTCACCTTTATGTACTACCTCACTCTTGGTGATATCGGGAAAATATTGTACCCAGCGGGGATAATCAGTTAATTGCTGCCAAACGTGCGATCGCACCATCGGCAAATACATCCAGGCTGTCACTGCGCCACCCGATATCTTGTGCGATCGCGTTTCTAGGAGAATTTCACCCTGTACCAGCAACTTTTGCTTGTCTTGACTCCAAGCCATATCTGAACCTGCAATAATTGAATCTGATATATAAGACGCAGACATAATGATTAAGTTACTCCTCAACTCATCCACCTAAATAGAGTTGAAACTACAAGCCATAAAACTTGATTTAGATCCAACCCATTATTAAATTAGTTCCAGTTTAATACTTATCTTTTCCGGAAAGGATGATTTTTTGCTCATCATTTCAGTTACTTTACTGTAAAAACTGTGTTTCTTATCACAATTAACATAATTAATACTTCAGTAAGTATTGTCAAAGTAATACTTGTAGATGAAAAACTGCGTTGTTAACAGCTAGAATGGCACAAACATGATTTAACATCAAGTACCTTACCTTAACGTTTGCTAACGTTTGGATAGTATCTCTCGGTTTTACGTGTTATTTCTGATGAAACTATAACTTCATCGTAACTTCATATTTTAATTATCAATATCAAGTGTAATGTCTGTTGAGTTGAGAGGAAAATTAGGTGAGTCAATCTTCTTTAAATCGTAGATTAATCCAGGTTTTTGGTATACTTCTCGGCATTAGCGTTGCCGTCTGGGTACTTAGAGGTATTGGTATTCTGACTTTTATCCCAGGTGGAATTATTTGGCTCTTGCTACTTGGGGCGATCGCGATCGGAATTATTAGTTACGCTCAAAGGACATGGTGGCGTTTTTAGTCATTTGACTAATGACTTTGCGAAACGGTTTGATTTTCATACCGTAGTCTCGTTTAAGAATTGTAGCTTGCCTATTTTGACTCATTGCCAAAAGTATTTAATAGGGAAGCAATGCCAATAATTTACGAGGGGAAAGGAGCATGGCAAAGTATAAATGTACTGTTTGTGGCTATATATATGACCCAGCAGAAGGCGATCCAGATAGCGACATAGCACCGGGGACAGCCTTTGAAGATATCCCAGAAGATTGGTCATGTCCAACTTGCGGTGCGACAAAAGACGACTTTGAACCTGATGAAGAGTGAAAATAACAGCTAGCCTAGAAAGTAGGTGCTGTAAAAGAGACATTTTTGAAATTGTTACCGTTACAAATTGTAGTTATTGGGGGTGGAGCAGCGGGATTTTTTGGCGCGATCGCTTGTGCTAAAGCCAATCCTGATGCCCAAGTTACTTTACTCGAAGCCAGTCGTCAACCCCTAGCGAAAGTGCTAATTTCTGGTGGCGGACGCTGCAACGTCACTCACGCTTGCTTTGAACCGGAGGAATTGGTGCAAAATTACCCCAGAGGTGCAAAAGCTTTGCGGGGTGCTTTGACTCGGTTTGGGCCTCAAGATACAGTAGCTTGGTTTGCTGCTGGTGGAGTCTATCTTAAAACGGAAGCTGATGGCCGGATGTTTCCTGTCACCAATACTTCAGAAACCATTGTGGAATGTCTAATTAAATCGGTGGCGAAATCTGGGGTAAAACTCCGCATCGGTACGCATGTAACTTCAGTGAGAACCTCAGCAGACGGGGGGTTTGATATTCTTCTGAAGTCGGGAGAGACAATTAAATGCGATCGCCTACTTTTAGCGACCGGTAGTAGCCTTGCGGGTTATAAAATTGTCCAAGAGTTAGGTCATCAAATTGAACCGCCAGTACCCTCGTTATTTACCTTCAACATTGTCGATCAAAAATTGCGGGAATTGGCTGGAGTTAGCGTTAACCCTGCCCAATTACGGTTATCTGCGGGCGGAAAATCCCAATTGCAACAAACTGGGCCATTGTTAATTACCCACTGGGGTTTGAGTGGCCCCGCTGTTTTGAAGCTTTCTGCTTGGGGTGCGAGAGTTCTGCACGAAAGCCGCTATCAAGCCAAATTATCGATTAATTGGCTGCCCATGATGCAACAAGAACAAGTGCGAGAAAAAGTTTTAGCAGTTAAAGATGAATGGGGAAAGAAAGCGATCGCCTTGCATCGCGGAGTCGATCTACCCCATCGTCTCTGGCAATATATCATTGCCCGTGCAGGCATTACCACAGAAGACCGTTGGGCAGAAATATCTAGTAAAACCTTAAATCAACTGGTGCAGGAACTTACTCAGGGACAATACTTAATCAACGGCAAAGGAGCCTTCAAAGAAGAATTTGTTACCTGTGGCGGTGTCAAACTCAAAGAAGTCAACTTCAAGACAATGGAAAGTCGGTTAGTTCCTGGTCTTTATTTTGCCGGAGAAATCTTAGATATTGATGGCGTTACCGGTGGGTTTAACTTCCAAAGTGCTTGGACAACCGGGTATTTAGCAGGTGTGGCAATGGCGACTAGCTACGAATAGTCTCAAAGTAATCCAACCTGAAGCGAAACTAGGAACAGTCTGATTGCTTCACCACTACGCGTCTACAAAATTATTGTATTGGAGCATAAAGAGGGAAAATTATCTTGCAATTGTAGATCAATTTTGAACACACCCAACAATGAAATTCAGCGAAATCCTCCGTCAATTTGGTGACGCGGCTACCAATCATAGCCTGACTAGCAACCCAGACCAAGACCCCGAAATTACAGGGGTAGCAGCCATTGATGAAGCTACCAACGGTACGATCGGTTACGTAGAAGGCGCAAAATTTAAATCTTTTGTCAACACTACCAATGCTAGTGCTTTAATTTTGCCCCAGGACGAAAAATTACAGGCGCTTGCACAAGAGAAGGGTATTGTCTGGCTAGCAACCCCAGATCCGCGACTTTTGTTTGCCAAAGCGATCGCACTTTTTTATCAACCATATCGCCCTACCCCAGAAATTCATCCTACCGCAGTGATTCACTCCACCGCAAAAGTTGGTAGTAATGTTTATATTGGCCCCCATGCTGTGATTCAACAAGGAGTGGAAATTGGTGATGGTGCAATTATTCATCCCAATGTAGTAATTTATCCAGATGCCAAAATAGGCGATCGCACCACCTTACACGCCAACTGTACCATCCACGAACGCACCCGTATCGGTGCAGATTGCGTCATTCACAGTGGTGCTGTCATTGGTGCAGAAGGCTTTGGTTTTGTTCCCATCCGTACTGGTTGGTTCAAAATGGAACAATCAGGCTATACAGTCTTAGAAGATGGTGTAGAAGTTGGCTGTAACACTGGCATTGATCGCCCAGCAGTGGGAGAAACACGGGTAGGTCGCAATACAGTAATCGATAGCTTAGTGCAAATAGGTCATGGTTGCCAAATCGGTTCTGGTTGTGCGATCGCAGGTCAGGTTGGCATGGCCGGAGGTGTTAAACTTGGAAATCGCGTTATTTTAGCTGGACAAACAGGAATAGTCAATCAAGTGAAAATGGGAGATGGGTCGATGACATCTGCTCAAACTGGAATTCACAACGATGTTGCACCAGGAGAAATTGTCTGCGGAACCCCAGCCCTTCCTTACAAACTATATCTCAAGGTATCTGCTGTTTATGGCCGCTTGCCAGATATGTATCAATCGCTAAAACAATTGCAACGTAAATTCAAAAATAGCAATGAATAAGCTGAAAGTTATCTAAATTACATAACTAAATTCAAATTAACTCTTGTGGGGCGTGAATCTTGCACGTCCCATTCTGTATTCTTGTTCAAAAGGATTTTTTATTCCTATTGACAGATGACAAACAAAAATACTTTACGATCATTTTATACCAACTTTAGAAATTGCGGGAAAAAGTAAAGATTGAGTTAATGATTCTTTTTATCTGCGTATAAAAAAATATAAAGACTAAAATATTTATTAGGACAAAGTACGAACTTGTACTGAATTTTTCCACAAAGTAGGGTAACATATTAGTTAAAACAACTGTGCATACAGTTCCGTTAACCAAAAACAAAATTTTTGGAACGCATCCTAGTTAAATTTTAGACTCAATTGTTGAAGATAATGTCAATTTTCAAGCCGATACGAACCGAAATAAGCATTTGCAAATAACTTGTGAAGTATGGTTACAAAGGGTATACAAACTGCCTGACTAATTTTCCATTATTCGCATCTAATCAGTCAATCAAGTAACTGAAGTGAGTTCACTTTTTTAATAAGCATTTGCAAACATACTCTGAAACATAGTTACAAAGGGTATGCATTTTTTGCAATGCAAGCTGCGTGAGTAATTGTCCAAATATTCACGCTCAATTAGACAATTAAGATCGATAAAAATCCACTTATCCCCTAGAATAATGACTGCAATTCTTTCTTTGGATGCTAAGATATCCAACCAATTACAGCAAGTTTTGTTAGAACTCACAACAGCACAGGATTTGTCTCTACATCCCTTTGTTCAACGCTTTGCCAAAGGAGAATTTTCACAAAATGCAATCCGTCAGTTTGCAATGAAAATGCTACCTGGCTCTAACAGATTCAATATGGCTTTTCTGAAAGTTGCATCCAAAATGGATAGTTACCATGCTAGAACGATTATGCTAGAAAATGCATTTACAGAGCATGGAGAACTCAACTCAGACCTTGCTCATGTAGCATTATTTATGCGTTTCATGAAAGGTATTGATTGCCCTCAGATTGATATCAATGCCGATGATGGAGCGTTTCTCATTCCAGAATTACGCTTTAAGAAATTTGAATTTTGTGATGATGAACCTATAGTACGCTCTTTAGGAAGATTTGCAGCAATTGAGCAAGTCTTACCTGGAATTTTCATCAAATATATCGAAGGACTTCGTAAGATATTTAAAGGTATTGATGACCATACCATCGAATATTTTCATCTCCACTGCCACTTAGATCCAGAACATACAGATGAATTGATTCAAGTGGCCCAAATTTATACCAAGTCTGAGAAAGATGTTGCACTCTTCCGTGAAGGAGTTGAAGATATGGTTAAATCAATTGGCGATATGTTTTCTTGGATGGATGAAAACCTCGAAAAAGAAGCGTTAACTTTACGAAGCTAATACCAAAGCAATTCTCAAAATTAGAGTTTAATTAAAGTTATCCAAAATTACCAGTCTTATATATTATTGTAAGTTGGTTAATTTTGGAAATTTTTTATCAAAACAGAATCAAGGCGTCAGTTGTCAGAATACAAAAAGGTTATTCTGTACGACTAACGCCTTGGCGCAGCTAATGATTGCAACACATTCTTGGGTAAAGACGCGATGAATCGCGTCTCTACAAATGGTCTATTTGTCGCATTCTTTTTTCAAATTGGTATTAGAACCAGCCTTTCAAGGTGGGTAAAATTTTGCTCAATAAACTCTCTTTAACCTCTTAACTCTGTGTTCTCTGTGCCTCTGTGGTTAAATAAAAGACTTTTCAACCGCAGAGACGCGGAGGGCGCAGAGAGAAAAAGAGATTTTACCAGTCACATTGAAAGGGCTAGTCCTAAAACTAAAATCCTAATTTCTCTAACACTGGCTTTGTAGAAACAATGTGACGGTCTAAACCCAGTTCTTTTGGACTAACGCCAAGTGCCAAAGCAATCAACTGGGGTAAATGCAACACTGGTAAACCTAGTTTTTGTTCAATCACCTTTTCTACCTCTGGCTGACGCGAATCTAAATTTAAGTGGCACAGAGGACAAGGTGTAACTATACAGTCAGCACCAGATGCTAAAGCATCTTGAATATGCATCCCCGCCATTTTAAAAGATTGGGTAGTGGCATAACTAGAAAGCGGCCAACCACAACATTGTGTCCGTCCTCGGTAATAAATTGGTGTTGCACCCACCGCCCGAAACATATTTTCCATCGCTTCCGGTTGGAAAGGGTCGTCATAGGGCATAGATTTTTGGGCGCGGAGGAGATAACAGCCATAAAAAGCCGCACATTTTAATCCAGTTAACTTTCGGGTGACACGTTTGGTAATTTCCTCTAAACCGTAATCTGTCACCAAGGCATAAAGAAGATGTTTAACGTCAGTACTGCCGCGATAAGGCGAACAACCTTCTTTATTTAGCAAGCCATTAACCTGTTCCATGTAAACAGGGTTAGAAGTCTTACATTCTTTCAGGTGTTCATTTACGTGACCGATAACACCTTGACAAGTGCTGCAATGGGTAAGTAAGGGCAGATTTAATTCTTCTGCTAGGGCAATATTTCTGGCGTTGACTGTATCTTCTAGCAGTTGCGAATCTTCTTTAAATGTGCCTGAACCGCAGCAAGCAGCTTTTTTAAGTTCAACTAGTTCAATGCCCAATGCTTGGGTAAGCGCTTGAGTTGATTGGTAAAGTTCCCGACAGGCCCCTTGAGCAACACAACCAGGGAAGTAAGCGTATTTCAGTGTCTGAGGTAGCATAGAAGTATGTTTGGGTTAGAGCGATCGCTCTAAACAATAACTGTTTTATCATTCCCTTGTTAGCACTAAAGTTCTGATGTTTGACGTTTAGCTACCTTTAAGCGTTTAGGTTAAAGGGCCGCGGCATCTACATATTCTTAACTGCTAGCAAGGCTGTAAATACTGACCGAGACATTGTAAAAAATTTTAGCAATAATTGGAAAACCAAAGCATTTACACGGTATTGGCGATGGCGTAGCACGCTCTACTGCTCAAGTGTTTCCAGAAAACTTACCCCATTTATTTTAGGAATGGCAGAGGTTTTCTAACAGAAAAACCCTTGGAAGTATGCGGGCGATCGCGCTTGACGATAAGATGTATATGCTCAAAACAATGTCTCCTCTAAAGAGCAGATCGTAGCAAGTGGTTAAGGACTTTTATTTATGAGCCAAGCGGAACTTTTTGAAAAGGTCAAGAAAATCGTTATCGAACAACTGAGTGTTGATCCCCCAGATAAAGTCACACCACAAGCCAAGTTTATGGAAGACCTGGGAGCAGATTCTCTCGATACTGTTGAGTTGGTGATGGCTTTGGAAGAAGAATTTGATATCGAAATTCCCGACGAAGCTGCGGAGCAGATTATATCCGTTCAAGACGCAGTAGATTACATCAATAACAAAGTTACCGCCTCAGCTTAACTGGGGATTGGAATTGGGGATTGGGATTGGGGAGATTTTTCTCTAATGTCTAGCCACCCTTCGCGTGACGCTGCTAATGTCGCTAATGCTGACGTTAACGACAGTCACTTGAAGTCAGCAAATCCGATGCCAGTCGCTCGTAAAGGAAACCTTTAAGACCGCGCTGGCTCACCAGTACCTAGTCGCTAACCTCAAATTTTTTGCCTGCTGCTTTTTCGCCATTTTTAACTGAATCATGACAGATCATACACGTAAACGCGTTGTTGTAACTGGTGTTGGCGCGATTACACCTATAGGTAACACAGCAACAGAATATTGGAATGGATTATTGAGTGGACGCAATGGCATTGACTACATCACATTATTTGATGCGTCTCGCCATGATTGCCGGATTGCTGGTGAGGTGAAAAACTTCGATCCACATGATTACTTGGAGCGCAAAGAGGCCAAGCGCATGGATCGATTTTCCCAATTTGGGGTTGCGGCAGCAAAACAGGCTCTCGCTAACTCGGAGTTAGCGATCAATGACCTGAATGCAGAACAGGTAGGTGTGATGATCGGCTCTGGCGTTGGTGGCATTAAGGTATTAGAAGACCAGCAAACTATCTACCTCAACCGTGGCCCCGATCGCTGTAGTCCATTCATGATCCCGATGATGATCGCCAATATGGCCGCAGGATTAACGGCAATTCATACGGGTGCTAAAGGGCCAAACTCTTGTCCTGTAACTGCCTGTGCCGCTGGCTCTAACGCTGTAGGCGATGCTTTTCGCTTAATTCAAGGGGGATATGCCCAGGCGATGATTTGCGGGGGAACGGAGGCAGCTGTCACACCATTGTCGATAGCTGGGTTCGCCGCCTGCAAAGCACTCTCTTTTAACAATGATGACCCGGCTCATGCTTGCCGTCCCTTTGACCGCGATCGCAACGGATTTGTCTTGGGTGAAGGTTCAGGAATTTTAATTCTCGAAGAACTGCAACACGCCCTAAGTCGCGGCGCTCACATTTATGCCGAAATGATCGGTTACGGCATGACCTGTGATGCCTACCACATCACCTCTCCCGTACCTGGTGGACTTGGAGCCGCTAGAGCGATCGAACTGGCTCTTAAAGATGCTGGCATAACTCCCGAAGAAATTAGCTATATTAATGCCCACGGCACTAGTACCCCAGCTAATGATTCAACTGAAACTTCAGCAATCAAAAAAGCCTTGGGAGAACACGCCTATAAGGTGGCAATTAGCTCCACCAAATCGATGACAGGTCATTTATTGGGCGGTTCTGGAGGTATTGAAGCAGTCGCAACAGTACTAGCGATCGCTAATGACCAAATTCCACCGACAATCAATCTGGAAAACCCCGATCCAGAGTGTGATTTAGATTACGTGCCTAACTCTAGCCGCGCTCAAAAAGTCGAGGTGGCAATATCCAATTCTTTTGGGTTTGGCGGTCATAATGTCACACTGGCCTTTAAGAAATACGTTTAAAAGAAGGCAGGAATCAGGAGGCAGGAGTCAGAATTCAGAATTCAGAATTCAGAATTCAGTAGTTTAATCCGACCTGCTCATTTGCCCCATGCCCACTTGCCCTGAGCGACTTGTGCCGAGCATCTCGACTCCGCTCGATGGAACCGAAGCCGAGGTAAGCCGAAGGGATGCCCAATGCCCAAAGTATCAGAAATATCATTCCGATATAACTTAAGCGTTCAGCATGACCCAATTATCTGCTTGATTTATCACCAGAAACTCAGGAGATCCCGCTTGTCCATCGACAAGCGGGAGTGGGATGATGAGGATACTGTGGGGAATCTAAAATAACCCCAGCAAAAGAAGCTACGAAGAGTGCTAACCCGTCGTTAAAAACAAGAGATTATGACTGTTGCAACCCAATCCGCCAAAGAACTGTCCCTCGAAGAACTTTGTATTAACTCGATCCGCTTCTTGGCTGTTGATGCCGTAGAAAAAGCTAAATCGGGACACCCAGGACTACCAATGGGCGCGGCTCCGATGGCTTTTGTCCTCTGGGATCGCTTTTTGAAGTTTAATCCCAAGAATCCCAAATGGTTTAATCGCGATCGCTTTGTCTTATCTGCCGGTCATGGCTCGATGTTGCAGTACGCCCTGCTTTACTTAACAGGCTACGACAGTGTAAGCATTGAAGATATCAAGCAATTCCGTCAATGGGAATCCAAAACCCCTGGACACCCGGAAAACTTCATGACCCCAGGCGTGGAAGTCACCACTGGCCCCTTGGGTCAAGGAATTGCCAATGGAGTCGGTTTAGCGATCGCCGAAGCGCACCTTGCCGCTAAATTTAACAAACCCGATACCAAGATTGTTGACCATTACACCTACGTAATTTTGGGTGACGGTTGCAACATGGAAGGTATTTCTGGGGAAGCTGCTTCTTTCGCAGGACACTTGGGATTAGGCAAACTCATTGCTCTGTACGACGACAACCACATCTCCATCGACGGTTCCACAGATGTGGCATTCACCGAAGATGTTTCCAAGCGCTTTGAAGCTTACGGTTGGCACGTTTTGCACGTTAAAGATGGCAATACCGACTTAGAAGCGATCGCCAAAGCAATTGAAGAAGCTAAAGCTGTCACCGATAAACCATCAATGATTAAGGTGACAACCATCATCGGTTATGGTTCCCCCAATAAAGCCAACACCGCTGGCGTTCACGGTGCTGCCCTTGGTGGAGACGAAATAGCTTTGACTCGGAAGAATTTGGGTTGGGAATACGAGCCTTTCGTAGTTCCAGAAAACGCCCTCAACCACACACGTAAAGCAGTTGAGCGCGGTGCAGGCTACGAAAGCGACTGGAACAAAACATTTGCTGATTACAAAGCTAAGTATCCCCAAGAAGCGGCTGAGTTTGAACGCTACATTAGCAGCAAACTACCCGATGGTTGGGACAAGGTACTACCCACCTACACCCCAGAAGATAAAGGACTACCTACCCGCAAACACTCAGAAACCTGCCTCAACAAAATAGCGGCAGTTTTACCTGAATTGATTGGTGGTTCGGCTGACTTAACCCACTCCAACTTGACCGAAATCAAAGGTAAGGGCGACTTCCAAAAAGGGCACTACGAAAACCCCAACATCCACTTTGGTGTGCGGGAACATGGTATGGGCGCAATCTGTAATGGTATCGCGCTGCATAGTTCAGGATTAATTCCCTACGGTGCTACCTTCTTAATCTTCACAGATTATATGCGTGCTGCCATCCGCTTATCCGCCCTTTCTCAAGCTGGCGTGATTTGGGTGATGACTCACGATTCCATAGGACAAGGTGAAGATGGCCCCACGCACCAACCCATTGAAACTCTCGCTTCCTTGCGAGCTATTCCTAATTTATTAGTGTTTCGTCCCGCAGATGGTAACGAAACCTCTGGCGCTTATAAAGTAGCGATCGAAAAGGCGAAGGAAAATGCTCCGTCTCTGTTGGCTTTCACCCGTCAAAACGTCCCCAACTTGGCAGGTACATCGATTGAGGGCGTAGCCAAGGGTGGATACACCGTTGTGGATAGCGAAGGTACACCCGATCTCATCCTGATTGCCACTGGTTCAGAACTGAGCCTCGCCGTCGGCGCAGCCGAAAAACTTAAGGCTGAAGGCAAGAAAGTCCGTGTTGTCTCCCTACCTTCATGGGAACTGTTTGAAGCACAGGATGCGGCTTATAAAGAGTCAATTTTGCCGAAAGCTGTCACCAAGCGTTTATCTGTAGAAGCTGGCGCTAGTTTCGGTTGGCACAAATATGTGGGTACTGAAGGCGATACTGTTAGTATCGATCGCTTTGGTGCTTCGGCTCCAGGCGGTGTTTGTTTAGAGAAGTTTGGTTTTAGCGTTGATAATGTATTAGCTAAGGCTAAACAATTGTTGGGTTAATAGCAACAGGATATTCTCAAAATATTGTGGGGTGGGCTGAAAAGCCCGCCTTTTTTATGTAAATAAAGATTAGCTATAATTTGAGTAATAAGTTACTAATTGGGAGGAAGTTATGCAGGAAGTTTGTGAGTAAAGAGACGTACTTCTAGCCCGGATAACAAAAATTGTAGAACATTTGATGCAAAAGGATAGTAGTTATCAGTATTATCTAGAGAAAGATAAAGCAATTAAAATGATATTTAAATACTATTCTGAGAAAGTTTCTATGGAGGAACTAAAAGCTATGTCTGATTTCAGATTAACAGGGTTTGTTGAGGGAGATATGATGACTTTGTTGTTGATTGAAGGGGAAGATGATATAGACCTTAAAGCAATGTTTTATGTTTAGATATAGATAGTAAATTCCTAAGCAGAAGAATTATTTTTTATTACATAACTTAATCTAATGATTAGAAACAAGCTGATCGCGTTATAATGCATAACACACTATACTTTTGTAGTACAATAGTACTAAGTTAGTCTAAAATTACTATTTATACTGAGAGGCAGTATGAAAGCAGAGCTTCTCAAGAGATTTTTTAGAGCGATCGCTAGTTCAGATCAAGAAGCGATTGACAAGCTGACATATTTAGTGATTGAGGAAGAACGCACTAAGGGGCATACTCTCTTAGCTGACCAGTTAGAGAATATCACTAAAAAAAGCCAGAAAGAGAAGCCTACTAACATCAGCAAACCTGCTTCTTCAATACCAGAAAACTTACACTCATTAACTGAATTATCAACCAGTAAGCGATTTAATCTTCCCCTAGTAACTATCATACCAAGGGATCATTTGCGGCATCACATGGTGTTGCCAATAAATATTGAAAAACGTTTCTGTCGAATTGAACGCGAGTATGCGGCTAGAGATAGGCTTGCTCATCATGGATTGCGTTACAGACAAAAAATTCTTTTATATGGCCCTCCTGGGTGTGGAAAGACGCTAGGAGCAGAACGTTTAGCTTGGAATACAGGTTTACCACTTTTGAAAGTTCGGTTTGATGCAATGGTGTCGTCTTTTTTAGGCGAAACTGCCAGCAATTTAAGACTTGTATTTGAGGATGCCTCAAAAAGTCCATGTTTATTGTTTCTTGATGAATGTGACTCAATTGCTAAGACACGAGAAGACTCTCAAGAAGTAGGAGAAATTAAGCGAGTAGTCAATACATTTCTTCAAATTTTGGATGAGTATCAACCCTCTTCTGGGCTTTTAGTAGCAGCAACAAATTTGAATAAATCTCTGGATACTGCCCTTTGGAGAAGATTTGATGATTTGATCGCAGTACCCAAACCCGGAGAACAGGAGCTAGAATTTATACTAAAGGAAACACTATCTGCAATTGAAGTGGGATCTATCAACTGGCCAAGGATCATTGAGCAGATGAGAGATTTTTCTGCCGCTCAAGCTGTGAGGGTTGCACAAGATGCGGCTAAAAGAGCAATCCTTGAGCGAGAGGAGCTAGTGATTCAAGAACACTTAGAAGAAGCGATCGCAGAAATCAAAGTTTCCTAGTATTAATTTTTGGTGTCTGGATAAATAAATGGTTGAAAGTTCTCAGGGTTTTCCGCATATTACGCTTAGGTTGACAAAACAAGGAAGTGCTGTACTACCAACAGGAGGAGGAAAAAAGAATCCCATCACAGTCGTTAATCTGGGGAATCGCCAGGGACATGGAAGTAAACTCAAAGGTTCGGTTGAATCCTTAATCTTTGATTGGCAAGATACTCAAGAAAAACGTGAGCAAGAAGGAAAGCCACCACTTCCTGAAAAATCTAAACCTATCATTTTAAAGATAGATCCTATTGCTTTCGATGTAGAGGATCTGAGAAAGTATGGTATTGAGGTCATTGCTGAATTAGAAGATGGATATATTATTGGGGCTTCTACCAATGATCCAGAACTTAGTAAACTACAAACAAAGATAGAACAATTTATTAAAGCAGAACGAGGTGGTAATAAAATTGCCGAAATATGGGAAATTTTGGATGGAACTAGAAGACCAGAATACATTTTATCACCAGAATTACTTAATGAATGGGAAAAAATTACTGACGATAACATTTTGATAGTAGATGTGGGAATTTCCTGCATAGGTACTAAGTCTCAATTTTCTGATTATCCAGAAGAAAAGCCTAACGAAACTGATGAAAGATATACTAGACGAGTTAGTGAATGGATAAATAAACGTGATTCAACATACCAACAATGGGATGATATCAAGTCAGAAAGAGAAGATGATTTTACAGATTTTGTTCAAGGATATCAAGGAGAAATCTTCAATATTATTGATGGACATATTCCTAATTCGGCTCAACTACCAGATAGCTTTTCTTGCAGAATTGAAATTTCTGGTAAGGGATTAAAAGATTTAGTTTTAAATTTCCCGTATATTTTTGATGTCAGTTTACCTGATGATATAACTGAATTTGTTAAGTCTGAAACTTTATCAGATGTTGGTAATATCGATTTTCAACTAGAGCCACCAGAATCAAATGCTCCTAATGTATGTGTTATTGATAGTGGTATTCAAGAAAGTCATTTTCTTTTAAAAGCAGCGATTGATTCACAAAGTTCAAAATCTTGGGTTCCAGGAGAAACTCATACAGCTGCTGACTATTATGGCAACGGTGGACATGGAACTAGAGTAGCTGGTGCGGTTCTTTACCCCAGGACTATACCCCGCAGTGGCAAGGAAAAATCTATTTGCTGGATTCAAAATGCAAGAGTTCTAGATGCTAACTGCGAACTGCCTAAACAGCTATTTCCCCCAATTTTTCTATGTGAAATTGTAAAAATTTACTACGACCAAACAAAAACAAGAATTTTTAATCATTGTATTGCTGGATCTGTTCCCTGCCGAACCCAGTATATGAGTTCTTGGGCAGCAACAATTGATAATCTGACATGGACAAAGGATATCCTGTTTATTGTCGCAGCGGGGAATTTACCTTCCGAAGGCGGGAAAATAGGCTATACAAGATTATCTGTGAAAGAACATCTGGCAGCCAATCGACCATATCCAGATTATCTATTAGAAAATTCATGTAGAATTGCTAACCCTGCACAAAGCTTTCAAGCTTTAACAGTTGGTTCAATTGCTCTAAGTTATTACCATCAATTTCCCTATTCTTCTATCTCACAGAAGGATAAGCCTTCAGCCTTTTCATGCTCTGGATTGGGAATTTGGAAGACAATTAAGCCAGAAGTAGTTGAATATGGTGGGGATTTTGTTATAGACGAAGGTACACCACCTAACATTACATATCCTCACAATGTTTGTCCTGAATTAGTGCGTTCAACATTGAATGGTGGCCCTGCACTTGCTGCTGACAAAGTGGGAACATCATTTGCAGTACCAAAAGTAAGCCATATTGCTGCACGTCTAGCTGCTGATTTACCCAATGAGAATTGCCTTCTTTACCGTGCATTAATAGTGCAATCAGCAAGGTGGCCTGAATGGACAATGGCAAATGATGTTAATAAATTGCACGTTCTTCGTCAAATTGGTTATGGTCTTCCCAATGTTGATCGTTCTTTGGGTAATGCTCCCAATAGAATCACTTTGATGACAACAGGAGAGCGCCGTATTGTAGCTAAACAAGCTCATGTTTACCAAGTAAAACTACCAGAAAAATTACGTTCTCAAGGAGAGTCATTTAAAATTCTTCTGGAGGTTACTTTATCGTACAAAGCCCAACCACGTCGAACCCGTAGAAATCGCCGAAAATATCTTTCAACTTGGCTGGATTGGGAATGTAGTAAAAAAGGAGAAGATCCAGAACGCTTTCTGAAAAGGATTTTGAAAGAGTATGATGCTCCAGAGGATGCTGAAAAGGGAGAGGGTATTTTTAAATGGATGCTAGGAAAACAAAATAATCACGGAATAATTAAAGATGTATCCAGAAGTGCAGGAAGCCTTCAAAAAGATTGGGCTGTTGTAGATTCATTTGAACTCACAGAAGCATTTTCTATTGCAGTTGTTGGACATGAAGGTTGGAACAATGACCCAGAAGCTAGTGTTCCATACTCTCTAGTTGTGAGCTTTGAAGCCATACAAGTTGATATTCCAATTTATACGTCAATTGTCGAGGCTCAAGTTGAAACAGAGATTCAACCCCCGATAGAAATTCAATCTATTGTAGTTAGCTGAAGCGATCGCACCCCCGCTATTAAACATCTCCATAAATTAAATATGGATTATCCAGAACCCTTGTAGAGACGTAGCAGTGCTAAGTCTCTTTTGCATCAGATATTTATTAAGATTTATATTTATCCCGTTAAAAGTGAAGGTTGCTACAGAGGTAACATTATTTACTAAGTTGTTTTAGTTAAACTTAAATTCTCTGTGATATATTTATGTAATCAATAATACCCGTAAAATAGATATTAAAACTTAATATTATGTCTATTCCAGAACAAAATTCCAACAAAGCATTGAAGCAAACGCAGGCTAGCCCAACAAAGAAAAAGAAAGTACAACCTCCCCCAGACCTCAAAAAACCAAAGAAAACTGAATAAAAAGCATTAGAGTTACTTGTAGAGACTTAAATTAAATTAAGTCTCTACAATTTTCATCAAAAATAAATCAGCTTATTTATTTTTTGCTTGAGTCTTTGCCTGTTCTAAAGCTATTTCTTTGATTGCCTGATATGAATTAACATTTGAAGTACCTTCAATAGCTTTAACTGCCAAATCCTGAACTTGTTTGAGAGCGGATTCAAGTTGTTTAGAAAGATTTTGAATTCGCGTCTCTTGATTAGTAATAGTTTGTTCTAGAGATTGCAGCCTTTGTTCATAGAAACGCTTTTGCCCTTCTACTTCCTTAGAATATAAATCTGATTTTATTTTCGCTTGGTAGTTGGCGATGCCTTTGCCTTCTTCTGTAGCTTTTTTGATGGCTGCTTCTTTATCTTTTGGAAAAGCCTCTACCTTGGCTTTTAACTCTTCAAATTGTTTCTCTCTTTCCGAAATTGCTTTCTCCCGTTCAGCCCACTGCTTTTCTGTTTCTTGTAATAATTCTTCCAGTTGCTTATATAGCGCTTTCTGTTCCTGCTCGTATT
Source organism: Nostoc sp. EspVER01 (assembly GCF_034530635.1). Classification (NCBI taxonomy): domain Bacteria; kingdom Bacillati; phylum Cyanobacteriota; class Cyanophyceae; order Nostocales; family Nostocaceae; genus Nostoc; species Nostoc sp. EspVER01. Next base: position 136,183 of record NZ_JAVRCS010000011.1, on the reverse strand, counting down.
CGTCATTTTGCAGTTGCCGCTGGAGTTCTAGATTATACTTGTACTCTGAAGCATCGCGTTGCCGAGTTTTATTCAAGTTTTCATTCCGTTCTTTTATCGCCCGTTGCTGTTCCTCTTGTTCTTTTCCCCAAGTATTTCTTTGCTCTAGTATTTCTTGGAATAACACTTCAGAACGTCGGCTATATTCTTCCTGATAAGCTTTAGTATTATCTTCATAGGCTTGGATGAGAGTATCCAAGATATCATCAGAAACTTCTAAATTATGCAGTTGTGTTAATTGTTGAATTTCTTCTTCTAAAGTTCGCCTAATTTCTTCCAATTTAGAGGCTTTTGTGGTTAGCTGTTCCGATAATTCATTAGCAGCACTGCCAAAACCTAATTGAATTTTTGCCAAGCTTTCAATTGTATTGTTCATTTTTTGTTGGACACTAGAAAGCTGATTCATAGCTATTTTTTGTTCTAATTTAGGCTGTTCTTTAGTTCCAGACTGGTTTTCTTGGGCAACTTTATCGAGTTCTGATTTCAGTGCTGCTTTTTCTTTTGCCAACTCCTCATACGCCTGAAGAATTTCTACTTTAGTATTCTTATCAGTCGGTTTTTTCCCCACCACAACAAACCTCCTCTTCAGGAATTCAAAATGATTAAGATGCTACGAACTCACAACTATTTAGGGTTAGAACTACCAAAAGCCCTCATAGCTAAGTCTTGTGCTTGTTTTAATGCAGTTTGCAATTGAGCAGAAATGCCTTCTATTTGCTCAGATTGTTTCTTAATTGTTTCTTCCAGAGATTGAATTTTTTGTTCATAGCTCTGTTTGTTCGATTCCCATTCTCTTTCAAATAAATCAGCCTCGATTTTAGCTTTTTGGCTTGTTTCTTTAATTGCTTCTTCTCTAGCTTTCTTAATGGCTTCTTCCAGTTCGCTGGGAAATGTAGTTACTTTTTGTTCATAATCTGCGAAGAGTGGTTGGCGTTCAGCGAATATCTTTTCTCGTTCTGTCCAATCTTTCCCTTTCTTTTGAGAATTTTCCTGTATTTCCCTTTGTTGTTGGCGTTTTATCCCTTCGTAGCTGTCTGTATTGAGTTTGCGAGTAGTTTCTAACTTATACTGAAATTCTTCTTGTTCTTGCTGGCGGTCTTTGGCTAATAAATCGTTATATGCTTGAAGTTTTTCTTCATACTCTGCTTGCTCTTTTTGCCATTCTTTCCGCCTAATTGCAATTTCTTTCTCTAGTGCTTCCTTTTTGCTAATAGTATCTTGTTCGAGAATTTTTAATTTTTCTTGGTGTTCTTGACTTAAAACGTCTAAAGTATCCGCTACAACTCTAATTTGTTGCAGTTCTTGTAGACGTTGAGTTTCAATTTCTATAGCTCGGTTCAATTCATCTAACTTGGAATTTTCCTGAGCTAGTTTTTCAGATAATCCATTGAGAATACTGCCAAACTCTAATTGTAAATCAGCTAAACCTTTGACAATACTATCAACTGTATATGCAGAAGCTGCTTGCAGAATTTCTTGACTTTTTGCCTTTTCTGCTTCCTCTTGTTTGGTTGCTATTTTGGATTCAAGTTTTTTTCTTTGGATAATAATTTGTTGAAATGCTTGCATTAGTTGTTGTTTGCTGTCTTTGACTCCAACTGTAGTCATCTTCCAACTCCCTTCAATAGGCAAATGATTTATTGGGTAGCAAGCCATACCAATGACTACCCTATGCAGACATCAGAGTAGCCTTTAAATCAACATTTTTAACGCAGTGGAAATACTGAAATGATCCACATCTGACACTTAGTGGGTACGAATTTTCCACATATATGTCCTTCTGTTTTTCAGTATAGTTTTTCTTTTGAGGTTTTATAGTATTTTTGTACTAAGATAAATATACCTAAACTAATCTCCTCTGTCAAGATAATCTTCATGCAATAGTGTCTTTGGATCTTGTGAAGACAGAATCGAAAATTGAAAGTCTTTAATTAAAAACTATTAGAAGCTTGCAGCCACAGTGATTTATGATTTAGGATACTGCTGTGGTGTATATTACTTTTTGTAAAGAAAATCTAAAAGAATTAACCCTAGTAGAAGCGCGGTTGCAGTAAGGCGAGATAATAGACTCATCATCCTAATTGATACAAACACAGTCGTAGACTTTTGTGATATCAATGTATACCAGTGAATCGACCAAATATTCTGCCAGAACGGACATTGGACAAACCAGCCGTATTCTAGTAGTAGAAGATGAAGAATTAATCCAGGAAATGCTAGCTGTAGCTCTGGAAGAAGAAGGTTACGGGGTGATAACTGCCCCTGATGGGCGGTCTGCTATAGAATATCTCAAAAGTTTTGAAACCAATTCAGGGGAACTTCCCTTCGATCTGGTCATTCTTGATTTGATGCTGCCGCAAATCAATGGGCTAGATATTTGCCGTTTGCTGCGTCATCAAGGCAACCCAGTACCTATTTTAATGCTCAGTGCTAAGGGTAGTGAAACTGACCGTGTTTTGGGGTTAGAAGTGGGTGCAGATGACTACCTGACCAAACCCTTTAGTATGCGAGAGTTAGTGGCTCGTTGTCGCGCTTTACTCCGCCGCCAACGCCTAAGTAATTTACCACCAATACCAGTATTAAAATTTAAGGATGTCTCCTTAAATCCCCAAGAATGTCGCGTGCTAGTTCGCGGTCAAGAAGTGAGTCTTTCTCCCAAAGAGTTCCGTTTGCTGGAGCTGTTTATGAGTTACGCCCGCCGGGTATGGTCACGGGAACAATTGCTCGATCAGGTTTGGGGGCCGGATTTCGTCGGCGATAGTAAAACTGTAGACGTTCACATTCGGTGGTTGCGCGAAAAATTAGAGCAAGATCCCAGTCACCCCGAATATATTGTGACTGTAAGAGGTTTTGGCTATAGGTTTGGATAATTAGTTTCGATAGTTGTTAGTTTTTAGTAGTCACCAAAAAACTAACAACTCAAATGCTTTTATTGGGATTTTTTCTGGGTTTAGCGGTAGGCATTGGGTTTTGGATTTGGCAACAGATTCAACTTAACCGCTACCTGGGGCGCTTACTCCGACCGTTAACCTCGCATTCTTATAAGATGGGACTGCTGCTGATTCCTGGGTTGCGGCAGGAAATAGCGATGGTGAAACAGCAGCGACAAGATTTGCAGCAGTCGTTGCAAACTTACCAAGACCTGCTAGATTTTGCCCCAGTGGGATATTTGCAGGTGGATGAGGAAAATCAACTGCTGTGGTGCAATCGACAGGCGCAGGAAATTTTGTATCTGCAAAGGTGGCAACCAGAACAGGTGCGCTTGTTATTGGAGTTGGTACGGTCTTATGAACTTGACAATTTAATTGAGCAAACTCGCGATCGCCAAAAACCACAAACGGGAGAATGGATATTTCATCCATCTTGTGATGATACGGCAGAGATGGCAACAATCAAATCTCTGGCTTTGCGGGCGTCTAGTTTGCCTTTACCCAATGGACAAGTGGGAGTATTTTTAGAAAATCGTCAACCCCTATTAGATATAAATCAAGTACGCGATCGCTCTTTTTCCGATCTAGCACACGAACTCAGAACACCGCTAACTTCGATTCGCTTGGTTGTAGAAACTTTACAAAATCGCTTGGAACCACCTTTAAATCGCTGGGTTAACCGCCTCATGCAAGAAGTTGACCGGCTGATTAACTTAGTGCAAAGCTGGTTAGACCTTACCCAAATGGAAGCAAACCCAAATCTGCAATTGCAAGCCAAAGCTGTAGAATTGCGATCGCTAATTACATCTGTTTGGGAAACACTAGAACCCTTAGCACAACGTCAACATCTGTCTTTTTCTTATTCTGGCCCCGAAAATCTGTGGATTAAGGCAGATAAAGCCAGGATTTACCAGGTTTTTCTCAACTTGCTAGACAACAGCATTAAGTACAGTCCTCCTTGCACAAGTATTCATGTTGAAGCGAAAATCTTATCAACAAAAGATAACGATCCTGTTTCCCCAATCTTGGAAATAAATCTTATTGATTCGGGAGTTGGCTTTTCTGAGGCAGATTTACCCCACGTTTTTGAGCGATTTTATCGAGGAGATAAAGCCCGAACCCATTCTCCCCAAGATAGTAACTCCATAGGAGCGATCGTTGGCAGTGGATTAGGTTTAGCGATCGTTGAGCAGATTCTAATTGCTCACGGTGGTTCAATCAAAGCGATGAACCATCCAGAAACCGGCGGTGCGTGGATGCAACTCCAATTTCCTGAAGTTATGGCAAACTCCCTAAGCCAAGACTATAGTTAGTAATATCTTCACCTTTGAGAAAACAAGTGTGAAAGCCGTCGATTATACTCCCAATCCTCAAAGACCACAACTCGCACGCGCCATTAGGCGCTTAGAACGGGATGTATTACGCATGGGTGCCTTGGTAGAACAATCATTTCGCCTCAGCCACCAAGCGTTATTTACTCGTAACTTAATAGCCGCTGAGGAACTCCCCCGATTAGATAAAAAGATCGATCGCTTTTATCGTCAAATCGAATCAGACTGTACGGCGATTATGACGCTACAAGCGCCTACGGCTCCTGATTTGCGCTGCTTGAGTGCTTTTATGCAGCTGGTGCGAGATTTAGAGCGCATTGGCGATTATGCTGAGGATTTAGCTGAAATTGCGATTAAAATTTTTCCTTACGCGCCTCATACGTCAATGCCCGACATTGAAGCTATGTCCCTTCACGCGCAGGCGATGCTAGCAACTAGCTTAAAGGCTTTGGGAGATTTTGATGAAGCCGGTGGACGCCGTTTAAAGCATCTGGATGATACTGTAGACGATGCTTACGATCGCGTTTATCAGACTTTAGCCCAACAACGAGATGTGCCTGGTGTAGTCGAGCCAATTATACTGCTAGCACTGGCAATTCGTTGTCTGGAACGTATGGCAGATCATGCGACAAATATCGGTCAAAGAGTAGCATATATTGTCACCGGTCAACGCTCCTAATTGATATGCTGCCCAAATCTCCGACTTCTACGCTCCAAGTATCTGCAAGAAGTCGGGGATATAAATCCAGCGACTTAGTAAGCTCCATTCCACCCTCCTATCTTCATATAGGACTCCGATTTGATTTCTGAAAACATACTGAGACTGAAAAGCCAGTTTTATCAGGGTTTTATCTGAAATCTTGTTCAAAAATCAGATATGAGTCTTATAGATTATTTGTGCCTACATACATACTTAGTCTTCAAAAAATACCAAATTATTAAAAATAGGTTAACTAAATATTTTACTAAAAGCTTACCTATTCTTAAACTTACACAATTAAAGTAGCGGGTAAATAACTAAAAATTTTGGTTCTATCTCACTGATAAATACCTTAAGCAAAAGTTGTTGCCATCAGAAGATTTTGAGTTAGTCCCTAGCTCTAATTGAGAAGAATAGACTTTCCGAGACACAAGTAAATTTTGATACAAGTTATTAGAGTTTCTTAATCATTGTGAATAGCGAGATTCCCTGATAATTGTGTAATTACGGTTAATGATGTATTCTACAATTCCTAGTTCAAACTCTTCTGCCGTGTCAAATAGCTGTGCTTTCAGCAGACAATTACCCCAGCAGATATTTACCCGTCGGGAAGTAATTCCACCTCAAAATGATGTGCTTTGGCGTATTGAATACGGTGCAGTTCGTACCTTAACATGGAGTGAAGATGGAACATTCATCACTCTCGGTTATTGGGGACTAGGGGATCTGATTGGCTATCCTTTGTCTAGAGTCAAGCCCTACCAAATTGAATGTCTCACGGGCGTGGAAGTAAGCATTGTGCCACCTCATTTGTGGCATCAGGATATTAATGCTTTGTTGTCTCATATTCAACAAGCAGAGGATCTACTAAGCATTGTGCATCGAAAACCAATTTTGCTACGTTTATGGCAATTTTTAGTATGGTTAAGTGAAAAATTTGGCCGTGACGTAGATAAGGGTAAGCTAATTGATTTAAATGTTACCCATCAAGATATTGCTGAAGTCTTAAATACTACGCGAGTAACAGTTACGCGACTCTTACAGCAGTTAGAGGAAGAAGGAACAGTTTTACGTCACAAACGCCGCATTATTTTGCGCCTACCAAATAAATTAATTAAAAACTATATATAGTTCAGCAGTATATTAACTGACTTGCTTGTAATAATCACAGACTAAATGTATAATCATCGTTGTGATTGTGTGTGAAATCCACGAAAGAAAAGTGTTTAAAGCATTTTGTTATGACTGGATTACTGTAGGTGTGAGTGAAAGTAAAAACATGACAAAACGATTCTGGAATCTTTTTAAGGTTAGTCCGGTTGTATTAGCTGCTACATTTTTCGTTGCTAACAGTGCCTTAGCTGCTGAAGTTAACGAACAGGTAACAAATGTTGGCGAGTTATCTGAAGCTCAAGAGTCTAACGACATGAGTCAGGTAACATCAGTTTCTCAGTTTTCGGATGTGCAGCCTACAGATTGGGCGTTCCAAGCTTTACAATCTCTAGTTGAGCGCTATGGCTGTATTGCAGGTTATCCTAACAGTACTTATCGTGGGAACCGTGCTTTAACCCGTTATGAATTTGCCGCAGGTTTGAATGCGTGTTTAGATCGGGTTAATGAACTGATTGCTACAGCTACTGCTGATTTGGTCAGCAAACAAGATTTAGCTACTTTACAGCGTTTACAAGAAGAATATTCTGCTGAACTAGCAACTCTGCGCGGTCGCGTTGATGGACTAGAAGCCCGCACTTCTGAGTTGGAAGCTAATCAGTTCTCCACTACCACCAAGTTGGTTGGAGAAGCAATTTTTGCCGTGTCTGATGTTTTTGGTGACACTAGAGCCGCTCGTGGTGGCGATCCTACTCAAGATTTAAATTACAACACCACTTTTAGCGATCGCGTTCGTTTAAAATTGTTGAGCAGTTTCACTGGTACAGACCAGTTGGAAACACGTCTAAATGCTGGTAATATCGTCTCCAATCGTGGTAACGATGCATTGGGTACCGGTACTGGTACCAACATGAGCCGCTTAAGTTTTGATGGAGATACTGGCAACAGCGTTAGCATTGATAAACTCAACTATGCTTTCAACTTGACTGATGCAGTACGTGTCAAAGTTGATGCTACTGGTGCTGAATTATACGAAAACATCAATAACTTCAACCCTGACTTCGCCAGCTCTGGTAAAGGTGCGCTCTCACGCTATGGACGTTTCAGCCCCATATATCGCCAAGGTCAAGGTGGCTCTGGTGTAACTGTTACCTTCAATCCTAAAGGCGCCATAAGTCTCAGCGGTGCTTATCTAGCTAGGACTGCTAACGACCCTACCCTTAATAATGGGTTGTTTGATGGTGATAACGCTATCTTTGGTCAGATATCTTTCCAACCCACCAAAGCCTTTAATATTGGTCTAACTTACGCTCGCACTTATCAAACTGATGGTGCTGCCAATAACCTTTTCCAAGGTACAGGTAGTATTTTTGCCAATACTCCTTTTGGGGCTAACACTCGTACTGAATCCAACAACTACGGTGTACAAGCTACCTTCCAATTTAGTCCTCAGTTGGCTATTAGTGGTTGGGGAGGTTACACAACTGCCGATGCTAGGACTGGTATTAATGCAGGTGCAGACGCAGATATTTGGTACTGGGCTGGAGCGCTTGCTTTGAAAGACTTTGGTGGCGAAGGCAACGTTTTAGGTGTGATCTTTGGTCAACCACCCAAAGTTACTGGTGGTAGCATCAAAACAGTTGCCGGCAATACTACCTTCGACGACAGTACTTCTTATCACTTAGAGGGTCTTTACAAGTACAAGATTTCCGATAATATTCAGGTTACACCTGGTTTGTTGGTAATCTTCAACCCAGAACACAACGACGCTAATGATACTGAATACGTAGGTACTCTACGTACTACTTTCTCCTTCTAAAATTGGAGATGAAATATAAAGCTGAGAATTAGATAAACAAAACCCCACCTAAAAGTGGGGTTTTGTTTAGGAAGAAAATTGGCTATGTAGGATTGTAATCTGGCTGATTGGATATATCTTTTGGGGGGCGATCGCTACTCCAAGCCCACCACACAGAACCACAGTGACAGTAGTAAAACTCTTGCCATTTACGACGACGGTCTTCCGTAAGAACAGGCGATCGCCGATTGAGCCAAACTTTCTCAGCTTCTAGGCTACTTGAGTGGCAGTTAGGACAGCAAAAATCATAAGCATGTATTGCCTTATTCGTCCATTCAGGTGGGAGGGGAGCAAAAGCGTCCATGTAGTTACAAATATAGTCTTAATGGCAAGCCAAAACTTTGAGGTTTTGAATTTGGCGGCAAAGGAATACTATAAAATCCCGCCATACTATCAAACTCCTGAATAAATATTCTTATAGCTCGATCTGAATTTATTCAAGACTGCGAGAGTATTTCATAAATCAAAGGTTAACATGAAAACTTTATTTTTTACACACCTAGTTACTATGCACATTATGGCTAATAATTAAATTTATGGAGCCAAATGTTGAAATTCGCCGTTTGTTAGATGTGATGCCTGCTTCTGGTCGGATGACGACAAAAATCGTCAGTAAGCCAGAGCAAGCAAAAGTAATTGACGCTTCCTTTCCCCAACCCTGGAACCAAGCGCGACCAATATATATTAATTTTGATTTGTGGCGTCGCCTGACAAAGCCGCAACGAGACTTGCTGCTGTTGCAGATGGTTAGCTGGTTGACGGGGGTAAAGTGGTTTAAACCCGACATTTATCAAGGTGTGGTGTTGGCTGGGCTGTTAGGCGGATTCTTAGAAGCAGCACAATCAGATGTAGTGGGTGTAGCTGTCGCTGGGGGATTAAGTGCGATCGCTGCTTTTCGGATCTGGCGCACTAATAAATCTCAAGAGTCAGAGTTAAATGCCGATGCAGCCGCAATTAAAATAGCACAGCGGCGTGGTTATTCAGAAGTTGAAGCAGCACAGCATCTATTATCAGCAATTGAAGCGGTAGCCAAAATTGAAGGGCGTTCCAGTTTCAATTTTACTGAGTTGATTCGTTGCCAAAACTTACGAGCGATCGCAGGTTTATCAGCAGTGGGTATACCAGAAAGTTATAAGTAAAAATGAGTAATAATTCCGAAGTCAGAATCCATCTGTCTGAATAGTTAAAGAATCAGAATAATATCTGATGATAATCGCATTTACAGCAATCTTGATGATCCAAAAAAATTGGATTCTGAACTAACAATGTTAAGCAATAAAATTAGCAAGCTTACTTCAAAATTACCTTTGAATTCTCCTTGGTTTATTATTCTTCTTTTTTCTTTTCTTGGTTTAATAGGTATTCTTAACCATTCCATGTGGCGAGATGAACTAAATCCCTGGCTGATTGTCAGAGATAGTGGCTCGTTCGGAGATTTAATTGCAAATATTCATTATGAGGGTCATCCTGTTCTATGGTATTTTTCTCTGGCCATTCTGAGAAAAATAGTCGATTATCCTATTATTATGCAAATTTTCCATTTGGCAATTACTGTTGTTTCAGTTACACTTTTTTGCCTATATAGCCCTTTTAACTATCAACAAAAATTTCTATTTTCCTTTGGGTTCTTTCCTTTTTCCGAATATCTTTTAATTTCTCGAAACTATGCCTTTAGTATGTTATTTGTTTTTGCATTCTGTACAGTTTTTGCATCTAGAAAAATAACTTATGCTTATTTGGCAATTTTATTGGGTTTACTAGCAAATAGTAGTGCTTATGGTTTACTAGTATCATTTGCTTTATTATTGACTTTACTGGCTGAATTTTGTTTTGATCGTGAACATCGACAGCAGTATTTTAGTCAAACCAAAAAGTACGACTTGTTTTTAAGTATTTTAATTATCACATTATCTTTTATTTTATCCATTTATATTATTACTCCTCCGACAGATAGTTATCTTCACGGTGGGTTAAATAATGGTTGGCTAATAGAATTAGATGTCCGTCATCTGTTGAGAAGTATCGGCAGAGTATTTGGTAGTTATTTATTAATTATTCCTGCACATAAAAGATGGCTGGATTTAATTGTTTGTGCGACAATTGCTTTATTTATTGTAGTTTTAACTTTAATAAAATTATCTGAAAAGCCAGTTGTTTTCTTTTTCTACATGATAGGCAATGGTATATTATTTGCCTTTACATACTTGAGATTTTTAGGTATGCCGCGGCATTTTGGACATTTCTATTTAGTTTTAATTGCAGCTTTATGGCTGGGAAGTTATTATCAAAATTCTATAGTTTTACTTAATAAAATTTCTATTCTTCCACGTTCAATTACATTTATTCATAAATGGCATTATATCGCTTTAATGCTCATTCTTTATGTCCAGTTTGGAGGAGGAATTTATAGTTTTTCAAGAGATTTAGTTGTACCATTTTCTGCTAGTCGTGAAACAGCCCAATATATTCACAAATCTGGATTAGATAATGAGTTTATTGTTGCCAGTCGAGATGCGAATATGGCTCCTTTATCGGGTTATCTTAATCGAAAGTTTTACTATCCAGAGGTGGAAAAAATGGGAAGCTTTACTTTATTTAAAAAAGGTCGTCAAGAAGTTGAACAAGCTGAGATATTAAGCCAGATTAATTCTCTACTTCAAAATCAAGATGAGCTAAAGAAAGTTTTGCTGATTTTAAATAAAAAATTGAATGTCAACCGCAATGATTTGAAAATTGTTCCGATTAAAGATTTTCAGAGAGGCTGGGTGGATAGTGAAAGATATTATCTTTATTGGGTAGATGAAGTATAAGGATAATGCGCCAGAGAACTTTGTAGTTTAATATAGTATGGACTTTTTTGTAATAGAGGATCAGCATTTACATTTGAATGTGTCGCCATAAATACTTGTTGTATCCAGTGGCTATCGCTAACAAAAGATATTTCATCAAAGCTACAGCAAGAAACTAATCCTGCTTTCTTAGCCATTTTACAGCGCTGTTCTGTCTTAAAAAACTAAGGGCTTAATTGTTATACAAGCAAAATGTGTCACCAAAACACCTCAAAACTAACGCTTTTGCATCCTTTGACTAGCTTGCCACCGCTGATAACTAGCTGGGATGCGTGAGGCTAATCTACACTGGAATAAGAGAATGTGTGTTTAACTGACTTAGATATCAAAAACTGGGGAGTTTTGTCATACCTTCTCGGTGTTGCTTATGAGGTGATTACCTCGTGTGGTAAAACTTAACTTAAATTCTGTCAGTTACTAACGGAGTTGATGGGAATGAGCACCTTAATTTTTATTGGCTTGATAGGAGTTTACGGAGGCGGCGCTTGGAAGTTTTGGAATGGGTTTGAACGGACTAATTTTAATCCAAGTTTGACCAATCGCATTGGTTTATCTTTGCTATGGCCAGCTTTGTTTATTACAAATCAGTCTTATCGTCGAAACTTTAGAAAGGCGTTGAAGGGCTAGGGATTAGTATTAAACCTAACGTCATCCAATCCTGACGGTGGTATATATCTCAAATAAATCTAACCTACAACCTCGCTCCCCTATTAGGGAAGCGAGGTTAGGTTTGCTCTTTTTACGAAGCAGAGGAATTAGGGAGGGGTAAGTTCGTTAACCGTTGGAAAATATTTTAGCTGGTGAATTTAGGAATTATTTACCATTGGTTAATAGATGGATTGCTCCACCAACAGCTGCACCATCAATAGCATTGCCAAGAGTATCTCTTTTATCGCCAGTAACTACTCCCGTTACTGCGCTAGCTCCTGCACCAACTCCGATATCTTGAGCAGCGTTTCGGTGACGGCGATTACGAGTATTTCTCAGACCATTTGCACCATTGACGGCTGCACCAGTGACACCACCCTTAACAGCATTCCCTAATACACTGCCATTTCCCCTAACAGCTCCGGTTACAACGTTGGTAACAGCCCCGATACCTGCATCTCTTAGTACTTGGTCATCAGCAGCAGCGGGTTTGGCGGGAACTAAGGTTACACCAGTTAAACTTGCAGCCATGAGGCTGGGTAAAAGTGCGCGTTTTAGGATTTTATTCATTGTGTTACCTTCTCAAAACATCAAACAACTTTCTAAAAACCAAAGTTACTAGAGTCTGATAAAACCTGAATTTTTTATTTGAACTACTAGCAACTATTTATTGTTTGAGAACATATTCATTGTTGCATTTGCAAAGTCATAACTGCATCTACTGAAAGCATGAATATAAATTCAGTCCAGAGAAGGCCTTAATGATTTTTTAAATCATACAAGGGATTACATCTTGACAAAATTAATTAAATATGGACTGTAGATTTGTCACAATTAACAAGGGATTTGTAATGACAAATAAGTAGTGTTTACCTTATCTATCTCAGGACTTACGCAAAATCATGAAAAAACGAACCACAGAGGGCGCAGAGGACACGGAGAAATAAGAGTTTCAGAGAGTTCTTGCGTAAGTCCTATATCTAAAGATAGTTGTCAAAATAATTAAATTAATATCAATTCAATTAATGATTGCAATACATTCTTGGCTAAAGACGCGATGAATCGCGTCTCTACAAGATGGTCTATTTGTCGAACTTGCCAAGAAAATGTCAAGCAAAGGTAGAAAAACCGAGATTGGGTGGAATATCCTGAATTCGCCCAGGTCCGATCGCTCGTAATGCTTCTTTGAGTAAAATATCCTCAGTATACAAAGCACGTCCGACAATTACGCCAGTCACGCCTTGAGGTTCTAACGCCAACAAACTCAGCAAGTCGGTGACAGAACTTACCCCGCCAGAAGCAATTATCGGGATGGAAATTGCGGCTGCAAGTTCTCGCAAAGCTTCTAAATTTGGCCCTGTCAGTGTACCATCCCGGTGGATATCTGTGTAAATTATGGCGGCTGCGCCCAATTCTTGCATTTGTACAGCTAGTTGAGTTGCTAAAACTTCCGAGGTTTCTAACCAACCGCGAGTTGCGACTCGACCATTACGGGCATCAATACCGATAATAATCTGTTCGGGAAATTCTTGGCAGAGTTCTTGCACTAACTGGGGTTGTTCTACGGCAATGGTTCCAAGAATTGCCCACTGTATGCCTAGATTAAATACCTGTTGTACACTAGTGCGATCGCGCAATCCTCCGCCAATTTCAATGGGTACTGACACTGCTTGAGCGATCGCTTCAATTGCCCCCAAGTTTACTACTTTACCTGCTTTGGCACCATCTAAATCAACTATATGCAATCTGGTAGCACCTTGATCTACCCACTGTTTGGCAACATCAGCAGGATTTTCGCTAAAAACTTGCGAGCGATCGTAGTCTCCCTGATACAGTCGCACACAGTGACCTTCTAGTAAATCAATCGCTGGAATTACGTCCATTTAACTCTTCCTCATTGCAATCAAAACGCTATCTATAGCTGAATTTACTATTTTTCATTTTTCATTTGTAATTGCCTTACAGCTTGCCCAAAACCTAGCACAAGCAAGATGTTAGAAAGCGTCAAAAAAAGTTCTGCACCACCGTGCAACCAATCTACATTGGCCAAAGACTCGCCATAATGCAATTGGGCGTAAATTCCGGCTGGGATGGTGATAGCAACAAAGACAAGCGTGCCGTAAAATCCATACAACGCTAAACGCGGCATTTGCGGACTGCGGCTGATAAACCACAAGAAACCCAAATAGGGAAACAGTGAAAGTGCAAACAGGGTTTCTTTAGAAATCATTGCTCTGATTTGATAGGTTTTGGTTCAACAGTGTTAACAGATTTGGTAGAACGCCAAATCAAAAACGCCGCCGCCCAAAGCGTAAAATTACCAACTAAAGTCATGGTAGCTTGAAGCGTTACCATCCATTCCAAAGATTCGGCGTTGTCGAAATAATGCCAGGTACAGGCACACATAGCGCTGACTAAAGCTGGTAACATCGCCAGGGATAATCCCCACCAGCTGCGGTTATTAGTCAGTTCGCCGTAAGTCCAGATTAACCAAATGGCGACAATCCACTCTATAACGCTAGAAATATGAATAATCCAGGTGGGAATCGAAAGGGTGTGCATAAGAAAGTTAGGAGTTGCGAGTTAGGGATTTGGAAAGGACATTACTACTGTCAAGGTAATATGTCGCTTGAATTTTATATTTGTTTAAACAAACCTTTATTATGCAACGCCAAATAAAAATTCTTATTTGTAAGCGTCTTCTAAATTATCTAGTTTGTCAGAATTGCTCGTTGAGTTGGAGGATTTGCGCGCAAAACCACCTACCTCTGCCAAAGTATAGAGGGGTCTGGCTTTAACTTCTTCGTAGATGCGCCCTATATATTCACCTAAGATGCCAAGACTTACTAACTGCACAGAGCCGAGGAAGAAAATTGCCATCAAAATAATCGTAAAGCCGGTTAAAGGCGAATGGGGGACAAAAAGACGCCAATACAAGACTAATAAAGCCATGAAGATGGCCGCCGCCGCCGCTACTAAGCCTAAGTAGGTTGATAACCGCAGTGGCACTATTGAAAAAGACACTAGACCATTGATAGCAAGGACTAAGGATTTGCTAAAAGTGTATTTAACTTCCCCAGCAAAGCGGGGATTGCGCTCGAACCGAATTGCTGTTTGCTGAAAGCCAACCCAAGAACGTAAACCACGAATATAGCGGTTACGTTCTGGCATAGAATTGAGAATATCTACAATCTGCCGATCCATTAGACAAAAATCACCAGTATCAGTAGGAATCTCTACATCTGCAAGCTTCTTAAGGATACGATAAAAGAAATAGGCAGTAAAACGCTTAAACCATCCTTCTTTTTGGCGTTGAGTGCGTTGAGCGTAGACGACTTGATAGCCCTGTCGCCATTTTTCAACCATGTCGGGGATTAGTTCTGGTGGGTCTTGTAAGTCTGCATCAAGGATGACAATAACTTGACCGCGGACAAAATTAAGACCAGCAGTTACTGCAATTTGATGACCAAAGTTACGAGCAAAGCTCAGATAGCAAATGCGCGGGTCTTTTTGATGGAGGTCTCGTAGTAATTGTAAGGAGCGATCGCGGCTACCATCATTGATTAAAATTAATTCGACAAGCCCATCCATCCGATTCATGACTGCACTCAGTCTGCGGTATAGTTCTGGAATAGTTTCTTCTTCGTTATAAATTGGAACAATGAATGAATACTTTGGTAACATCTAAAAATATTGTTTAATTTTTTAACAGATGATAGACTGCTTGTAATTATAAAGATTTGCTTCTCACCATACCTAATAAGACTTAAGTCAGATTTTTATAGTTTATTTATTCTTTAGGTTGAGTCATCTGAAGAGTCTGATTTTTTCAGCCTTTCTACAGCTTTTTTGGGAAAAGTTCGACGATGGCGATACCAAGTAGACCCTGCTATGAGTGTTCCAGTTAGGCCTAATGCAAGTATTAGCGGCAAAAAATCGCCTGTATTCACTGCCTTCAGACCAGAACTACCTAGTAGTACAAAAGGTAAGACACTAGGAACAGTACCAAGTGTTGTACCGAGAACATAATCTTTAAAGCTAATCGAAGTCAGTCCCGCGACAAAGTTAACCAAGCCATAGGGCATGATTGGTACTAATCGGATGGCAAACATATAAAAAAGCCCTCCACGACGCACCTCAGCATCCATAGCTTGCCAGCGTCCTGCTAGTCTTTTTGCAACTGCTTTGCGTCCAATAGTTCGAGTAAAAACGAAGGCAATTATTGCCGCAATGACTGCTCCAACACTAGTCCAGACAGTACCTAGCCAAGGGCCAAAAATGGCACCTCCAGTCAAATTTAGTACCGTTGAGGGCAAAACTAACATGGTTGCCACAACGTACATAACAATATAATTAATCGGTGCCCAGATACCAGAAGATTTGAGCAAAGCTTGAATTTGTACTGGTTCAATGCCACCAAGAAGATATACGGTTATACCAGTTGCAATTATGCAACTCAGCGTGAGTAGCAAAATACCAGTTTTCAAGTTCCACATTAGAACTCTACTCCTACTTTTTGTGTAACAAAACCCATCTTTTTGAAATTGAAATCCTTGTAGAGACGCGAAATTTCGAGTTTCTACAAGGATTTTTCACTAGATGTCTATTGTATTAGCTAGTTTTAAAGAGAAGCGACGTAACTTTTATCCCAGTATCCAAGCACAGACCAGAAACCGCAAGCTAGCAAGACTTGTGTCAATGAAACCGGAAGTGAACACTTTGGAATGGAAAAAATGTAAGTAATTATAGCGCCTGCTATCCTGCTTAGGACAAGTCTGCTATGGATAACTGTTACAGTAGCTCTCTGACGATTTGCCAATGAATGTCCTAAGTTGTTTGACCACTGTTATAGAACTTGGGAATGAGTTTACCATCTATATGGTGGACAGAGATTCATTTAACAATAGCTATTAATTAATCTAAAATCCAAAATCCAAAATGGTCAAAATGCGGGCATTATTGTCTGGATATTACGGTAAAGGTAATGGTGGTGACGAAGCTTTATTGGCAACGCTTTTGCAAATGTTGCCATCTCACGTAACGCCTGTGGTGCTTTCTGGCAATCCAGAGGAAACCCGCGATCGCTACAATGTAGAAACCTACGATCGCATGGCTCCCTTAGCTGTACTACAAGCTTTACGCTCAAGTGATGCCTTAATTTGGGGCGGCGGCAGTCTCATTCAAGATGTTACCAGTACCATCAGCCCATTTTATTACGGGGGACTAATGGCACTGGCGCAGAAAATGGGTTTGAAAACTGTTGCTTGGGCGCAGGGTATTGGCCCTTTAGTGCGTCCGCAAACTCGTTGGTTGGCACGGCAAACCTTTAGTAATTGTACCAAAGTTAGTGTCCGCGATCGCGCCAGTGCGGCTTTATTATCTGATTGGCAAATTCCTTGTATGATAGCGCCTGACCCAGTTTGGGCGTTGGAATCTCAACCAGTACCAGGACTTTGGGATTTACCTGCGCCGAGAGTTGCGGTAACGTTGCGATCGCATCCCCAACTTACAGAAACACGTCTGGCAAACTTAACTCGCGCTTTGGTGGATTTTCAAAAAGCCACGCAAGCATTTATTTTATTACTGCCGTTTCAAAAAAGTGAAGATTTAAGTATTGCTGAAGCTATTCAACCACACCTTAAAGATGTCAGCCAGATTTTGTGTCTGGAAGATCCGCAACTTTTAAAAGGTGTGTTTCGCGGCGTTGAAATGGCGATTGGGATGCGTTTGCACAGTTTAATTATGGCTGCTGCTGAAGGTTGTCGTTGTTTTGCTCTTAGTTATGACCCCAAAGTAAATCGTCTGATGGAAGATTTAGAAATGCCTGGATGGGATTTAGCAAGTTTACCCGATGACCCCAATTTGATTGGTCTGACTTGGATGGAGCATTATGCCAATGGCGATCCTTTATCATCAGAGAAAATCCAATCTTTGGTGGATGGCGCTTTAATGCACTGCGAGTTGTTGAGTGAAGCCTTAAGTTAAAGAATTTCCCAAAATTATACAGATTATGGTAAATCTCAATCGTGCCAATTCTGCCGCTAATCAACCTATGGGTGCAGTTCGCGTCAAAATCAAGCTCACTAATGCCATTGATGAAGCGCTTGTCAGTCGAGGAATGCTCAATCCAAATATGCTGCGAGTGTATGAAACAGAAGCATTAGTGGACACAGGGGCAGTACGTACTGTACTACCCATGTCTATTGTCCAGCAACTTGGTCTAAGAATTCGAGGACAGCAGATTGCTCAATACGCTAACGGTAGTGAAGAATCTATCGGCGTAACTGAACCCGTAATTATTGAATTGGCAGGACGGGAAACTACCGAAGCCACATTAGTTACAGGTAATATCGTCCTGATTGGACAGACGGTTCTAGAAACGCTGGATTTACTGGTGGACTGTAGAAATCAACGACTTATCCCGAATCCTGAACATCCTAACTATCCTGTAATGAGAATATAGGCTAGTGACTAGTTTTGCCGCTGACAATCCCTGACCACTGTACTTTTTTCTCTTTCTCCCGACGGTAAGAAAAGAAATGCTCTGGAGTTTGGAAAGTACAATAAGGTGCGATCGCAATTTGTTCTGCACTAATTCCCATATTTTCCAGTTGTAAGGTATTCACTCGCCGCACATCTAGGCGTACCTTGCCAGGATTAGGATCTTCTAGTAAAGGTGAATTTGGTAATTCATGCAATGCCGTTACAATTTTTTCTTCGTCATTATGTGATATAATACTAGCCCCGATTTCGGCAGCCACTTCGGTAGAGACTTGGTAAACCTCACCAGCGATCGCTGGGCCCATTGCAATTCTCAAATCATCAAGTTTACTGCCTTGAGATTGTAGTCGAGCGATCGCCAAGGGAACAATCTTTTTAGCAGTCCCCCGCCAACCAGCGTGTAATGCCGCCACCCGTCCAGTTCGCACATCCCCAATTAGCACGGGTGTGCAATCTGCGCTAGCGACCCAAACCGCTTGTCTTGGCTGTTCACTCATTAAACCATCTGCCGATGCGAAATCCTCCTGTGCAGAGCTTAAGAAGCTTTCAACTTCTTGGGGGGTGAGAACAGTATTGCCATGAACCTGCTTTAAGCGATAGACTGATGCCTCTGGTTGCAATACTTCTGTGATAACTTGTGGCGATCGCGGCCAAAACTGTTGGGTAAAGAAGCCGTGGTGCCAACTTTCCAGAATACTACAAGTTAGATAGGGGAGTCCTTCCCAATTGCGCCAGTGCCAAGTGTGCATCTTCAACCAAACCTAAACAGAAATCACTCATCAGCCAATCAATGCTAACTTGAACAACGGAATTTGGGTTAACTGCTGTGGGATTTAATCTGCAAAACTTGGAAGCAGCCTTGCAAGCAGGGCGTAAGCATACATATTTACCATTTTCTCTTCAATTTTTTGAAAGCGTCTCCTCAACCAACCAAACCCTCTGGAACTTACTCAACCAAGGGGCTATTTCAGGGACAGTAGTAATCGCAACTCAGCAATCTGCTGGGCGTGGACAATGGGGACGCCAGTGGATTTCTCCGGCTGGGGGATTATATGTTTCCGTGGCGATTTCTTTCGACCATAAAATAGAGGCTACTGACAGCTACCAGCTAACTTTCGCTACTGCTTGGGGCATTGCGTCGCAATTGCGCCAATGCGGTATAGATGTTGGGATAAAATGGCCCAATGATTTAGTTTTAAATGGTCGCAAACTAGGCGGCATTTTGACAGAAACCAAAGTAAACAAAGGACAAATTACCCAAGCAGTAATTGGTGTTGGTATTAACTGGACGAACCCAGTTCCAGAAACTGGAATCAATCTGAAATCGTGGCAAGCTTCCCAAGATATTAGACCAATTTCTTGTCTGGAAATGCTCACCTCTAAAGTCTTGCTGGGAATAGAATCCGGTATGGAGTGCCTTTTTCAAGAAGGAGTAAATATACTCTTGTCTGGCTATCTAGACTTGCTTACAAACATGGGCGATCGGGTGTACATCAATAATCTTTCAGGTACAGTAGTTGGGGTAACTCCTCAAGGAAATTTACGAGTTGATTTAGAAACACATCATACAAAGGAACTAATTACACCGGAAATTTATATTGAACCCGGTACAATCAGTTTGGGGTACCATAAATCTTCCGTTTAAATTTGAGGTTTGTTCAAAATTTCGCTCTTTGGGCAAGACAAACCACTAGCATCATCTCTTTAGGCCAATTACACACAACTGAGAGAACAAATGACGCAGCGCAATAATTCTGCCCATCATCGTTTGCATTACTTATGGCAGCAAGGTCTAACAAAAAAACGTTTTGCCTCAACACTACCAGCTCAGAGCCTCTGTTGGCTGAGTAGCGTTAGCCTCCTTAGCGGTGGCTTCGTGTTTGCCCAAACGGAAACACAAATAGACAATATAGTTCCTACTGTTGAAAGTTCTCAACCAACAGCAGTTACAAATCCAGTTAACACTTCGACTTCTCTTCGAGACGCTACGCGAACGCTCAGTGTTAAAAAACAGGCTGTTGCGTCGCCGGAAGCCGCTCAAGCGCAACCGGAATTTTCCCAACGGCGAGCCAGACTCAGACAGAGACTAGGCAAGCCAGAGGTTGCTCAATCAAAAGAGCCAGTTAAGCAGTCTACACCCAAAATCGAAGCAGCTGAACCTGTTGTAATTATCAGACAGTCAAAGCCCAAAGTAGAAGCCTCACAAGTCACTCCTGTAAGGGTGAGACAGGAAAAACCCAATACCCCTGCCCGCTATGCACCTGAAAAACTTCCAGTAGTTGCTCAACCATCAAATAACTCTAACAGCCCTGTCAGTGCAACGGCGGAGAAAAAGAAGGATTATAATAACGCCTATATCGATCCTAATAGTTATGACAGTGGTGCAACAGGTACTTATCAAGCACCAAACTCTGTAATTGTTACAGAACGCTCCAGCGGTTGTCGAGCCATTTTGCCATCAGGGCAAAGTGTATTAGGCGGCGTTTGCGCCAAAGTACCCCAGAAGAGTGTAGCTGATTCTAATGGTAAAGCAGCACCCAATTGGCTCAGAAGAAGTCAAAACGCCCAATTACCAGTAGTTCCACCAGTGCGGCAAATTGCAACTACTGGCAACACCAGTAGATGGCGTGCTGCTCAAAGTGGTTCTAGCGGTGTCACCAAGAGCGCATTTCGCTCGAATCGGTTTATCCCGACTCCCGCAGAATTCAGCCCCACAAGAGTGAGTGCAACTCCCATTGCACCGAGTGGTGGGACTTTACCGCCACCAATGGCAGATGGTAACATTGCACCCCGCCCCAGCAACGTAGCTTACGACTTTTCACTGGCATCAGTATTGCCGCAAATTCCCTATATGGGGAGAGTTGCATATAGTGGTACGGGAATGATGTATCCCTTGTCTATTCCCGCTCCCATTACTTCTTTGTTTGGTTGGCGAGTTCATCCAATCACCGGTAATCAACGCTTCCATGCAGGTACAGATTTGGGTGCGCCTACGGGTACGCCAGTTTTGGCAGCTGCTGCTGGTCAAGTAGAAACTGCTAACTGGTTGGGCGGTTATGGTTTAACCGTTACTCTGAATCACAAATCGGCTCAACAAACCCTCTACGGTCACATGTCAGAAATCTTTGTTAAACCCGGTCAGTGGGTAGAACCTGGAACTGTCATCGGGCGAGTTGGCAGCACTGGTAACTCCACAGGCCCTCACCTGCACTTTGAAGTCCGTCACCTGTCACCAAACGGGTGGGTTGCTACTGACCCAGGCGTGGAATTACAAAGTGCCCTCAGTCAGTTAGTGCGAGGTTTGCAAACCGCTCAGGTAAGCCAAGAACCAGGCAGTTAGAAGAAAGTTAGGAGTGAGGAGTGAAGAGTTATGAATTTAAAACTCCTAACTCCTAACTCCTTTACTTACAAATACCCGTGTTCTGCTAGGAATGCGGGTGTAATGCCATCTATACTATTGTCATCAGTGCCTCTGGTGTGGGGATTGCCAGAATAAAGAAATTTTTCGACGTATTTGCCGAGAATATCCCCTTCTAGATTCACCAAACTGCCAGCAACCAAATAGCGAAGATTGGTCTCGCTGTATGTCAGGGGAATTACCGCTACTTTGAATTGGGAGAGTTCTGGCTCATAATCGGCGACTGTGAGACTGATGCCATTGACGGCAATGCTACCTTTGGGGACAATGTACCGTGCGATCGCATCAGATGCAATAAAGGTCATTTCCCAAGAACTAGCCGTTTGTTCTGCCACTAGCAATCTACCAATTCCATCTACATGCCCCATCACAAAATGACCGCCAACTTTGCTGCCTACTTTTAGCGACGCTTCTAAATTGACATATCTCTGTTGGGTTTGCTCACCTCCCAAGGTTGTCCGGCGTAGAGTTTCCGGTGAAGCCGTGGCAATAAACCCGTCTTTTAAAACTTGTTCTACTGTCAGGCAAACACCATCGACAGCAACGCTGTCACCATAAGCCAAATCTTGCATAATTACTTCACCCGAATGGCTTACACAAGTAATTTGCCAAGAATCGCCCCCTAAGGGTTCCATCGTTCCTAATGCTTGGATTAATCCTGTAAACACGGCTTTTTTGTCAAACTAACTCTATTTATTGCCTAATTTTGCCTGAAATCAATTGGTAATTGTCACAGAAATCTCGAACATCCAAGTATATTTTCTGACTTTTTTTAGGATAGGAATATTAACACATTAGCATCCTTCACAAGGCATACTTGGTTAAGAAGGTTATTCTTTAAGAAGACCAATTTGACTTACTCTGGTTTTCACCACAAGTTCGGAGTTTAATAGAAGCAATTATAGAGAACGAATGCTTATGTTTATTACTGTCACCAAACCGCCTAAAAAAGGGTGCTATTTATTACACGGCATCCAAGGCTCTCAAAGCATTGTAGAGGCTTAGGCAATGATTGAAATGAAAGTCGCTGGCATAGCATTAGATGCCATAACCCGCAGCCCGATCGTCCTTTTGAAAGATTCTTCAGATCGGCGGGCTTTGCCAATTTACATTGGTCAGGAACAGGCTAGGGCAATTATGGGCGCACTGGAGAATCAGAAGCCTCCTAGACCCTTAACTCACGACCTGATTGTAAATATTTTAGAGACTTGGAACATGACTCTAGAAAAAGTCATTATTCATTCCCTGCAAAAGGATACATTTTATGCAGCTTTAATTGTCCAGCAAGGCGAAGTCAAAAAAGAAATTGACGCGCGTCCTAGCGATGCGATCGCTATTGCTCTCCGTACAAATACTCCCATTTGGGTAATGGAAGAAGTCATTGCCGATGCTTCTATCCCTGTTGATCGCGATGCAGATGAAGCCGAACAGCAAGCCTTCCGTGAATTTATTTCTAATCTCCGTCCTGAAGATTTGATCAAGCGCTTTGGTAATGGCGACAGCTAGGAAAGTTATGAGTTAGGAGTTAGGAGTTATTAGTTATGAGTGATTTTGCTTCAACTCCTAACTTGTAAGCAAAAAAGTTAGGAGTTAAGAGCTATGATTTACTTCCTTCAACTCCTAACTTATAACTCCTAACTCTTTGTTAAAAATGCAATACCGACGCTTTGGAAAAACGAATCTGCACCTCTCGGTTTTTTCCTTGGGAACAATGCGCTACTTGACTTCTTTTGAAAATGCTCACCAGACTATCGAACAAGCCTTAGCGCTAGGAATTAATCATTTAGAAACTGCCAGAGGTTACGGCAAAAGCGAGGAGTATCTTGGTAGAGCGCTAAAAGCTGGGTTGTCAGTACCCCGAACGGAGCTTTATGTCACTACCAAAATCTCAGCTACAGCAGATGCTGACACCATGCGTCGGTACATTGACGAATCCCTAGAACGATTACAACTAGATTATTTAGATTGCTTAGGTGTTCATGGTTTGAATACCTGGCAACATTTGGAGTGGATGCAAGCCAAAAATGGCTGTATGCAAGCTGTAGAAGAAGCTGTTGCTGATGGCCGAGTACGACACGTTGGTTTTTCCACCCACGGGCCATTAGAGGTAATTCAGGCAGCAATAAATACAGATTTATTTGAATTTGTCAATCTGCATTATTACTATTTTTTCCAACGGCACGCACCAGCAGTTCAACTAGCTGCCGAAAAGGATATGGGCATTTTCATTATTTCCCCTGCTGATAAGGGAGGACGCCTCTACACGCCACCTCAAACCTTAAAAGACCTGTCTTATCCGTATTCACCCTTAGAATTGAATTATCGATTTTTACTTGCAGATCGCCGTATTACTACTTTGAGTATAGGACCAGCTAACCCAGGTGAATTAAGAGAACCTTTACAAATTGCTGACCATGATGGAGAGTTAACACCAGCAGAAATTTCCATTTTCCAGCGGTTAGAAAATCATCAAAAACTTGCTTTGGAAACTGATAATTGTAGCCAGTGTTATGCTTGTTTACCTTGTCCAGAAAATATCAATATTCCAGAGGTATTGCGGTTACGTAATCTTGCCGTGGCATACGACATGAAAGACTATGGGGAATATCGTTATGGAATGTTTGAAAATGCCGGTCACTGGTTCCCTGGAATGAAAGGCAACCGTTGTACAGAATGCGGTGATTGTTTGCCTCGGTGTCCAGAAAAGTTAGATATTCCAGCTTTGTTAAAAGATACTCACCAAAAATTAAGTGGGAAAGCAGGTAGGAGATTGTGGGGTTGACAAATCCAGGGTCAAATTCGCTATCAGTCCCTCTTCTGGGCAACTACTTTGACCTGTGCAATTGCACCCTCTGGAGCTATATGTATAACGACGTATAACGGCTAAAGTGAGCGGTGTCGAGTAGACTAGAACATAGCGCGAAGTCTCTCTACCGTCTGCTCCACTGCGTTGTTAGCTGGCTTGTCGCAACGGGCTAGTTCAAAAAACTCTCATATTCATCATGATCACCGATCCAAATCCAATAATAATCGTCACCCTTTTTCAAAGCTAATGCTCGATACCTATCACTGAGACGGGCAGACCAAAGGTTTTTACCAACTTTTTTGAAATGCAACGAGGGATGAAGTGAATTTTCCTGCCAAAGTTGATAAGCTTTCCGCGCTTGCTCTTGCATCTCAGGTGACAACTCGGCATACGCTTTCCAAAAATCATCCGTCGCAAAGGACTTCATCGAGATCCCTCACGTTGTTTGCTGCAATGTCCTCCTCTGCTTGAGCAATGAGACGATCTAATTTTCCTGATGCTAAGTCCACTTCGATTTTCCGATCCCACATCTCATCGAGATATTCTTGAAGCCATTTTGCCAGATTGCGAACTTCATCCTCTGATAATTGCTTGATTGCTGATTCAACTTCTAGGCGAGTGTTCATCGGGTACTCCACATACTAAAAGCAGACATATATGCCCACTAATTATAGCTTAGAGGTCAGCAGAGCTAAAAAAATAGACAGCAGCTATTTGAAAGTTTTTGTGTAAAAGTCAGTACTCAATGTTTATTCAAAATCATCAGGCTCTTCAAAGCTCGACGGCTGAAGACGAACAATATTGCCATCCTCTATTCCTTCGATTTTGTTGAGAATCTTTTTTGGGGATTCTTCAGAGAATGTGACTATATATTCATAGATCAAACCATCATCACTCTCGTTTGTCTCAATATCCCACTCCAATTCAAGCAGATCGTTGTATGATATGCCAAGCTCAGACGCTAATTTCTGATTTGCCAACTTTTCTTGCATCTCTTCAAGCTGCCGATTACTCATTGTCCTGATCTCCGTATTAAATTTTAAGGTAACTATTTATTATACAAAACTTTCCGTATATTTTTTCTAAATCCTAATATATCAAGCATTCCCGACATCCGCACAGTGCAGGAATTACTCGGATACAAGGATTTAAAAAGCACGATTATTTACACCCATGTATCTAATAGGGGTGGTAAAGCTGTTCGTAATCCGCTTGATTAGAACTACTGATATATATATATTGCATGAATTTTGAACACCTAAAATGGTACAAAGTTAACACCCTAGTGCCTTAGCCTACGGCATAACACACCCTACAAAACTAGTTTTTAGGTTTCAACTTCGGGGTTTTCAGCCAACATTCTTAGAAAAATGTAAAATTAATAAAGATTTAATAGAGTCAGGAAGATCCGCCTAAGCTGGGGTATCTCGCGGCAATAAAGATGAAGATTAAAAAAAAAGAAATATCCTGCGCCAATCACTAACGGTTTTCCGCTACAGTGGACGGGCTGTAAGCTTAGTATGGACTACTAGCCGATCGCTTACTATTTTTCTGGCTAGTTTAACTTTGGTGGCTGGTCTATTACCGGCGGCGATATCCTACATCAGTAAATTAATTGTTGATGCAGTGGTATTTGCCTCTCAAGCTAATACACAAAGCAATGGTTCTGTCAATATTTATCCTTCACTATTTTATGTAGGATTAGAAGCGATCGCTGTAATTTTACTAGCAGGCAGTCAGCGAGGAATCACTATTTGTCAGTCGTTATTGCGGGCGCTAATGGGTCAGCGAGTAAATGTACTCATCTTAGAAAAGGCGCTGACACTCGATCTTAGGCAGTTTGAAGACTCAGAATTTTATGACAAATTGACCAATGCCCGACGAGAAGCATCGGTTCGTCCCCTTTCCCTAGTAAACCGCACCTTTGGATTGGTGCAAAATGCCCTTTCCCTAATCACCTATGGGATTTTGCTAGTAAATTTCTCAGTTTGGGCGGTGGTGGTACTGATTTTGGCAGCTATGCCTGTATTTATTGCCGAAACAAAATTTGCTGGAGAAGCCTTTCGCTTATTTAGTTGGCGTGCGGCAGAAACCCGTCAACAGCACTACTTAGAAAATCTATTAGCAAGAGAAGATTTTGTCACAGAAGTCAAACTTTACCAGTTGGGAGAGATGCTGCTAGGACGTTATCGCAGCCTATTTGAACAACTCTATGGTGAAGACCGTGATTTAACTCTGCGGAGAGGATTGTGGGGATATCTCTTGAGTTTGGTCAGTACTGGTGCTTTTTACTTAGCTTATGCTTGGATTGTGTTGGAAACAGTGTTAGGTAAGATTTCCTTGGGAGATATGACAATGTATCTCACTGTTTTTCGCCAAGGACAGTCTACTTTTTCCAATGCCCTCACTTCTATTGGAGGGATGTATGAAGACAACCTATATCTATCAAATCTCTATGATTTCCTGGAAGAAGAAGTACCAAAATCTTGGGGTAAGGCAACCATTGGTTTAAATCCCCAAGATGGTATCCGTTTTGAGAATGTCTCATTTACTTATCCGGGAAGTTCCAAGCCAGCATTGAGAAATATTTCGCTGCATCTTAAACCCAGAGAGAAACTGGCTATTGTGGGTGAAAACGGTTCCGGTAAGACTACCTTAATCAAATTACTTACCCGACTCTACACGCCAGACTCTGGGCGAATTTTCTTAGATGGCTTGGACTTGCAGGAATGGGATGTGGATGTATTGCGGCGGCGCGTTGGTGTGATTTTTCAGAACTTTGTCCGCTACCAGTTCACTGTGGGGGAAAATATTGGCGTGGGCGATGTAGAACATCTCGAAAACAAAACACAGTGGAAAACTGCTGCTGAAAAAGGCATGGCCCAATCTTTTATTGACCAATTACCCCAAAGCTTTCAGACTCAACTTGGTCGTTGGTTTAAGGGAGGACAAGAACTTTCTGGGGGACAGTGGCAAAAAATTGCACTGTCTCGTGCATTTATGCGATCGCAAGCAGATATCTTGGTGTTAGATGAACCAACATCAGCAATAGATGCCCAAGCTGAATTTGAGATTTTCAATCATTTTCGCTCGATTACTCAAAATCAGATGGTACTTTTGATTTCTCATCGCTTCTCGACGGTACGAATGGCTGACAAAATTCTAGTCATAGAAAACGGCGAAGTTATAGAACAAGGAACTCACGAAGAGTTGTTACAGCTAGGAGGACGTTATGCCAAATTGTTCCTCTTACAAGCCGCTGGTTATCAATAAGAAAAGAAGTTAAAAGACTATATGAATTGAGATAGCGATGCCTACAGTCGGCTGCGCCTACGCTCACTTTGTAAAAAGCACATAACATCTTTATCTAACCACGTTAAACTGTTCAGTAAATATGGCTCATTAGACAATCCGTATCGTTAAACATTGCTACCCGATAAAATTATGCAAATAACAAAACAGCGATACTATACCCCAGAGGAATATTTAGAGCTAGAAGAAGCTGCTGACTACAAAAGTGAATACATTGACGGGCAAATAATTCCTATGGCGGGTGGAACAGTAAATCATAATCAAATAGCACTCAACTTAAGTACTGAGTTAAATTTCGCTTTTAAAAAGCAGAACTACCGGGTTTTTATGGGTGATATCCGTCTATGGATACTCCAAAAGCGTACCTATACCTATCCAGATGTGATGATTCTGGCGGGTGAACCAGAGTTTTTTAACAACCGAAAGGATATAATTCTGAATCCACAGATTATTGTTGAGGTTTTATCAAAATCTACCAAAGGCTACGATCGCGAGGATAAATTTCAGGCTTACCGGACTATTTCCACTTTCCAAGAATACCTATTAATTGACCAAACTCGGATTCATGTAGATCAATTTTCCAAAACCGGGAAAAAGCAATGGACGCTTCGTGAATATGATGAAGAAGATGAAGCGATCGCACTTGTAACCGTACCATTTGAGATTTCTCTACAGGATTTATATAACAAGGTAAACTTTGAGCCTGTTGAGTCGGAAGGCGAAAGTGCTGATGTTGAGAAATTTGGGTAAAGTGCGATGCCCTGTATCTTAAAAAGATTTAAGCAACTTTTAACGGTTTTTGAGGAAAAGTAATTGGCTCTGGCAAAGGTTTTCCTTGCTCTTCATACCATTCAATCAGAGATTCAATTACCTCTTGCCCGTGTTTAGCGGCTTCTTCATAACTCTTACCATGAGTGTGAAATTGCTGCCAAGGGAATTCCGGTAAGTGTACTAAGTAGCAATTATCCTCATCTGACCATTGAATTACCATACTGTAGCGATCGTTCATTATTCTTCCTCTATTTCTCTTAGTTGCTTCAAAACACGATTAACTTGTTTTTCTAAGTATCGAGGTGCATCGTCTCCATCTTTTCCAGCAATAGTAACTGGTTCATCAGGTATCAATAGGTGAGTCCAGAACGTATGACTACCTTTAGCAGAACGGTAGACAAACCCAGCCTTCAACAAAATAGTTTTTAACTCTCTGATTTTTTTGGGCATCTACCCTAAATTTAAATAACTATGTTATTATCTTTTTGGTACATAAGTACTATACAAATAACTCAAATTTTTACTAAATATTTTTGAGGTCAAACTTGTCTCTATCAGAAACCATTAAGCTTAAAATTTATGAAATTGTAGAGCAAAATCCAGATTGGTTTCCAATATGCTTTACTTTCTACAAAAATGCAAGTAATTACTTAATTGATGAAGGGCATCCCAGTCAAATCTCTTATAAAGACTTGTTTCTCCAAGAATATGTAAGCGGAGATGCCTTAACTTCTGGTTACATTATAGGTCAATTTCATGCTCTAATAGCGTCTCAAAAGGCAGCATTTATTGCTATTGCAGTACCCGATGTACCTTTGGCAAATTCACAGAGGGAACATAACAATTCTATTTTGCAAGGGATAGCTCAACCATTTAAAGCAGAATTTGATGGTACATCATGGGGTGAAGACGGAATCATTGAATGGGATGCTCAGGATACTTTTGCACCAACTCATCCAGAGCTTACTTTAAATAGAGATATTTGGAGGTTCCCTTTGGAAGTAGGTACGTGTTCACCAACAACTTTATGGGTTCGCTTTATGGATTGGGGTGGTTGGGCAAGATGGCCTTATCATTCTCAATATATCTATTTATTTGCAGCCCCAAAGCAGCTTATGAGAATGAAGGACTCTTTACTAAAATTTTAGTGAGTAGTAAAAATTGGGTTGAGTAAGTAGCATCTATTATTAATTTTTTATTTAAAAAAACTATATTTTCTAAATACAAAGTTTAAATGCTTTGTTATTTTGCATAGCCTCTTTCTCAGAAAAGGGTCGTCATTTCTTAACAGATACTCCTGACAACTTGTAGAAATTCTCTTACTACAGGTGTCATATCCTCTTCCCGCCAGACTATAGCCGTTTCAACTAATGGTGTTTTCTCCTCCAGAGTACGATAAACTACGCCAGTTCTCTGAAGATTTTGCAATGAAGACGGTGCGATCGCAATCCCCATTCCCGCTGAAACCAATCCGATAATCGTCTGCATCTGAATCGCTTCTTGAGTCACTTTTGGACTGAAGTCTCCTTGCTGACAAAGACTTACGATTTGGTCGTAAAGTCCGGGCCCCAAATGGCGAGGGAACATGATAAAGTTTTCGTTTACTAGCGATCGCACTGAAATCTTTTCTTGTTCAGCGAAAGAATGAGTTTCCAACATAGCCACAATTAAAGCTTCTTGCTGAATGCATTCTTGATTGAGTGTGTTGTCTTCTAAAGGTGGATGGGCAAAACCTACATGGATGTGCCGATTCTGTAGTGCTTGCTCTTGCTGAGTTGTGGTTAATTCTTGCAATACCAACTCTACTTCTGGAAACTGTTCTCTAAACCGCCGCAAAATCACAGGAAGCAAATCGTAAGTTACCAAACTGGTAAACCCAATTCGTAATTGTCCCTTTTCACCTCTTCCCGTTTTTTGAGTTAGCTCAATTGCTTTTTGGAGTTGAGCTAAAAGTTGATAAGCCTCTTGCAAAAAAACTTGTCCTGCTTCTGTTAGTTGCACCTGTCGTTTGGTCTTGCGGTGAAACAGTTCTACTCCCAATTGCGCCTCTAATTGCTGAATTTGCTGGCTTAAGGGTGGTTGAGCGATGTGCAGTCGCTCGGCGGCTCTACTGAAGTGCAGTTCTTCAGCTACAGCAATAAAGTAGCGCAAGTGTCGCAATTCCATTTCTTTTTCATTTTATAATGTTTCAATTCTCTATAAATATATAAACGCAGAGAGGCGCAAGTTAGCGCAAATATTTTAGAGAATTTGTAACAAAAACTAGAGGTGCGATCGCTATGATTAATGCTAATTTACGTATAAATTTCATTGATACTCGACAATCAAAAATGTATTGCTCACTAGAATCATCCCGTGAAAAAATGTTGCTTGTAATATAAAACTGTATAAGTTTCTATGCTATATTTATTAGTTTTTAGAAGCAGCTATTGAAGTTTTTACGTATTGTTATAAAAGCCTCAGATGCTATGTAAAAATTATTTAAACTTGGCTTCAGCGTTCAAGCTTGATTACAAATCCTGCCACCATACTTGATCTACCAAGAGATTCATTCAAACTATAAAATAATATTAAGTTTTAAGCATTTTAGTGCTATATGCTTTACCAGCTAAGATTTTAAAAATAGTAATTATCGCTTCTTTAATAATGAGCAAGAGTGTTTCAAAAAATATTATTCATAGCGCCGAATAATGATCTATTTTTCTGATCTTCAATGCCCCATGCCCCATAACCTATACCCAATACCTTAATTGCATACTTCTATGGGATTAGAAGTATCCACACCAACCCAAACAAATACCCCTAGCAGGTTAAACTAGGTCTGGTAACAACTGCTCCACGTTCCTTATGAGGCTTTTATGGGAGCTAACCTCAAACAGATTGCCAGCTATTTAGACAACCTTGGTTGGGACTACCGTTTTGATGATGAAGAAGACCGAATCATAACAGGTGTGGAGGCTGATAACCTAGAAGATTTCCTAATAGTTGTCCAACTGGATGAAGAAGGAAAATTTTTTCGAGTATTTGCCCCTCAAGTCCTAGGAGGAATCCAAGACCATCCTCACAAGGCAGCTATCCTCCAAACAATGCTTGCCATTTCCTGGGAAACCAAAATGTTGCAATGGGAGTATGACCCATCCGATGGTGAAATTCGTGCCATTATTGAGTTTCCTTTAGAAGACTCGATTCTCACAGAAAAACAATTTCACCGTTGTCTGAGTGGATTAATTCAGATTGTCGATGGCATAGCAATACCTCGATTGACAGAAGTTATGGCAACAGGCCTCGATCCGGGGAATATAGAACTTGGGGAAAGACTATTACTCAGTATCCAAGAAGAAGCCCCAGGATTGTTAGATTTACTAGAAAAAGCAATGGAAGCGCGAAAAAAGCGAGGAAGTTTTCCTAGTGAGTGAGACGGATCATCACTTAAATAGCTATACTCCAAAGTGATACCCTCACTATATACTGAAATTTTCTGGGGCTGGATATTATGACATCCTATGCAACCTCCTCTGCCAAAGCGGAAATGAGTGAACTACGGCGGTTGAAAGGCTTACTACCGCCAGAATTACAGAGCTGGGTCACGGTTGAAGGCACAACTGAGGTCAATCCACCCCTGGTTCGCTGCGAAGAAATTGGTAAAGACCAAGTAGAAATTCAAATTGATTTGGTGAAATGGGATGCCCTCGCAATGGATCAGCGTAATCTGCTGTTCTGGCATGAGGTTGCTCGCGTTCAAAATGACACAATTCCTAAAGATGGTTGGGAAATGGCAGCTCTAGCCATCGGTTTAGGTGGTGCTGTAGGGGAATTGTGGGTACAAGATGGATTGCTGCTGGTGTTAGCTTTGTCGCTTTGTGGCGTGTCAGGCTGGCGACTGTACCAAAAGAATAATGGGGAAAAGCAACTAAGAGAATTGCTCAATGCTGATGAGAAAGCGATCGCTTTAGCAACTCGTTTTGGTTATAGCCTCCCCAATGCCTACAAGAGTCTCGGTAGCGCCTTGAAAACCTTGATTGATAATACTCCTAGTAAGCGCCAACGATCGAGATACGAAGCAAGACTCTCTGCCCTCAAACGCAGTGCCAATAAGGCAAAAGCTAAATCCAAGGCTCCAGATGAGGGCGCACTATAGCAACCAGAAATTAGGTTGGGTGGGTATTGCTCACCCCCTGAACTAAATCAACGCCTTGAACTAAAATTCAAGTTTCTCTTTGAGTTGGAGAGAGAAGGTTTTATGTAATAAAACCTCTTAGTGGTCTTTTGATTTAGCTAATTAGACTGCCTACTGAGGAGGCTGCTGCCTCCCTAATTAGCGGCAACAGCCCAATTACCATTTCATAAAATCTTACTTTTTTCTTGACTACATCTTTATCAAACTAAAATTTTACAACTGGTTCAGCATTTTATGCGTCTGGGGGATCACTCGTACGTGCTTGACAAACCCCTTCATCAAAGCTTGCCACGTCAAAACTTGATCGCTGGAAGGCGCAAGTACAGGTACTGGAGAAAATTGTTCTGATACTGCCAAAGGCGTAACTGGTTGTAAAAATACTGAGATATCTGGACTAACCTCTGCCACCAACGAAGCTGAACGTTCTAACTCGGCGGGATCTGTGTTTTGAGACACAATTATCTTGACAAAAACATTTAAATATGAGTCATAACATAACTGGAGAAATTTACTATGTTCTTGCCAATGACTTTCGCCACTAACACTGGGCAATTTTAAATCCATACCTACAGAGTCTAAGTATGGGATAATCATTGCTAGTTGTTCTGGGCGATGTCCGCCGGTTTCTAAGTATATAGGTAGACCAGTTATGGCTCGCACTTGGGGTAGAAACTGCGTTAGAAATGAGGCATGAAGAAGTGGTTCGCCGCCAGTTAAGCTAATGCTATCGTGTAGACAAGGCAGATTTTGCTGTTCCACCCATTCGATTAATATGGGTAATGGGACGGGGTTAGAGTGGATTTCAAAGTCGCGCAATCCAGGCGATCGCTCTATCCGACAAGTTGTAGGTGCACTCCAAGTGTGGGCGCTATCACAAAAGTGACAGCGCAAATCACACAAAGCAAAACGAATAAATATCTGACGTGTCCCTACATTCAGTCCTTCCCCTTGAATGGCAGAAAAGACCTCAATCAGGCGTGCGGTAGGTGTAACCGTATTTTTAGAAATCATTTGATGAGAGCAACGCGATCGCGCTGCGTCGGCACAACAGCAAGGATGTTTTTTGGCTTCTTGTTCTATTGTGAATCGTCGCTAGCGATCTCCAATCTCAGCCTGGGTAAATAACAGTTAGTCCTGATTACCACCAATTTCCGATATTAGGTTAAGTAATTTTGTAGGACAAACTAATGTTTGGCATATTACATTATACATGGCAACGAAAGTGCAGAGCTTCATGACTAGCCAACCGACAGAGGTCGATTTTCCAGTTAATTCCCTAAACGACATTGCTATAGTGCAGGTGCCGACGCGGTTGAGCGTGCTGGAGGCTTTAGGCTTTAAGCAAACCTGCCAAGGCTTAATTGGGCCCAATTCACATCCCAAGCAAATCATCATTGACTTTCACCAAACTACTTTTATCGATAGTAGTGGTTTAGGTGCCCTGGTAAGTAATTTTAAATATGCTCAGGCTAAGGATATTACATTAACACTGCGGAATGTAACACCTCAAGTCATGGCAGTTCTAAAACTCACAGGGTTGGATCAGGTTTTTCCTCTAGAACTTGTGGGGGATGGGTCGTTAATAGAACAAGATGACGTAGTAGATAATCGGAAGACAACTTCTCGTAAAGTAGAGCAGTTACCTACTACTCACCCATCTATGGCATCTTGGATGAAACGGTTCTTAGATATTGTTGGGTCAGTGATTGGTTTATTAATTACAGGAATTTTATTTATTCCGATTGCGATCGCTATTCAAATTAACGATCCCGGCCCCATTTTCTTTAGTCAAATTCGTTGTGGTTGGATGGGTAAACGCTTTAAGATTTGGAAATTTCGCTCTATGTGTGTGGATGCAGAAGCGAAGAAATCCCAAGTCAAAAACCAAGTGCAAGGTGCTTTTTTCAAGAATGAAAATGACCCTAGAATTACTAAGGTAGGGCGCTTTTTACGGCGAACTAGTCTTGATGAATTACCCCAATTTTGGAACGTCCTCAAAGGAGAGATGAGTTTAGTAGGCACTCGACCACCTACACCCGATGAAGTTGAACGCTATGAAGTACCTGAGTGGCAACGTTTAGATGTCAAACCCGGTATGACTGGCGAATGGCAAGTAAATGGGCGTTCTACAGTCCGTAGTTTTGAAGATGTAATTCGTCTGGATTTGCAGTATCAAAAAAATTGGAGTTTAGTGTACGATTTAAAGCTAATTTTCAAAACTATAGCTATTCTGTTTAATAGAAACAGTGGTGCTGTTTAGCTAATTATCCTTATTCACAATTTTTTGAGAACTCGCAACTCTCACGATATTCTTAAATACACCCAAGCCTATTTTAGGCTTGGGTAAATTTTAGGTTTACTAACAGCAGCACACAAGTATTAGCCAATTTTAGTTTTGAGATTTTAGACTGATCCCACGGATCAATCCTCTTTATTAAAACAAAGATGTTTATGTATTTTTATCCTCTATTAAAATCAGGGTTTGAAAAAATTTTGGATTTTGAATCATTCAATCCAAAATCCAAGATTCAAAATCTCAAATTTGGTAATCCTGTGTATGAGATTATCCCATTGCTTTCTGAACACTAACTACTTCAACCGGCTGCACTTCTGGCAACAAACGCTTCATGCCTTGCTTAACAAACCCCTGCAAAAAACCAATCTGCTGATTTTGTTGAAATACCTTTTGCAATGTTTGCCGCAAATTCTCCAAATTCAAACCAGTTCCAGAATCTATCGCTATTTCCTGCTGTTGGAAGTAATCAACTAGACTTAACCCTGCGACTCTAGTCAGATAAGCCGCACTTACTCCCTGCACTACACCACCAGCAACAAAGGTAACGGCATTACTTTTCAGAACAGTACTAATCGCCTTTGTAGAAAGTTCAACTAAACCCAATTTCAGCATTAAACTTCCCATTGTTCCAGCTACGGTTTGTGCCTGTTCTAGAGAAAATTTTTGCTGATAGATATTACCTAAATCCATTACCATTTGAGCATTAATTGCCGCAGTTGCCAGGATATCAAAGGCTGGTACTGGGTTAGCAAAGGCAGCGGCAGCAGCTATCCACTGATATTGTTCAATAATTGGGGTGGCGCGATCGCGTCTGGTTCCATTTAGCCAATTTTTCGCCTCAGCTTTCAACAATCCGGCTTTCCTCATGGTTGTTAACCAAACTAGCCGTTGTCCTTGCTGTGCCAAAACTTCACCCAACTGCTGCGTTAATTGCTGGATATCAGCTGCTGGTTGCTCCATCCACTCTTGCACAGAACCATCAGCCTCATGCTTTCGGACTTTGATGGCAATGGGAGAGGCCGCAGTTGCAACTACATTTCCCTGCATCCGCTGTTTCAACGACAGCAAGATGTTGGCGCTTTCATCGGTTAAATACTGGTCTTGTTTGTTGAAAACCATCATATTAGGCTGATTTGCTGCCTTTAGCTGCTGTAAAGTTTGAAATTCTGAGTCTGTCAAATCACCGTTTGTCAGAAATAGCACAAAATCAGATTTTGCTACTTCTGCCAAAATAGCCGCATCTGAGTTTTCACCCACTTCTCTAAATAAAGGTGGTGTCTCTTGTAGAGATACGAAATTTTGTGTCTCTAGATTTTGCTCTAGCACTTGAATTAAAGTGCTTTTACCCACGGATTTCCCGCCAGTCACAGCTACTTTAATTTTTTGCCTGTCTAATTCCAACAATAATTGGGCAATTTGTTCTCTGAGTGTCTCTAAGGCTGGATGGTTTTCCGCTTCTTGTGCTAGTTGGTTAATTACAGTTTCAGTTTTAGCGATCGCACTTTCCACAGTCGCTCGATCAACCACCATACCATCTAGCTGCTTTAAACTGTCTTTGGGGCGATTTTGTTGGAATAACCACAAACCACCACCTACAGCTAAGGCACTCAACAAACCAAACTCACCCACCTGCACTATAGAATCGTGCCAACTGTCCAACATCCACAGGGAAAAGGAAAGTCCCAATCCTCCCACTAAAATTGGTCGCTGCAACTTCACAACCATGATTCTCCGCGCTTTTTGGATGGCTATTTCTTCCAGAATAGATCAAAATAAAACAAAACCCCGCAATCTTTACTGATTGTAGGGTTTTGTTTTACATTTTATTTGGTGGCGGGAAGTGGATTTGAACCACTGACCTTCGGGTTATGAGCCCGACGAGCTACCAGGCTGCTCTATCCCGCGTTGCTCTCGACTTATTTATAGTAACCTATAGTCAAGAGTTTGGCAACTACAAAAACGATAATTCTCCAATTACTTCTAAACGCTTGTATTTTCCCAAGGTGACAAACTTTTCTGAGAGGCTTTCGGCGGCACTGGGACTAATCCACCCCATTTGCTGGAGTAAGTGAATAGCTACGGCATATTTTGCCCGTTTTGCCCCATCCATAACTTTGATTGCCAATCCCAAGCCTTCACCGAGTCTACCAATACACTGCACTCCTTCGGCACCAGTTTTGCTGACTAGTTCTCCTGGAGTTAAGCGCATCAGTTCCGTATCAAATTCTCCATCTCCTGCTACCATTGCGGGGTGATGAGTCATGGCACGGACAATGCGCTCCATATCCAAGTTTGTACTAGAGGCCAACAGTGCATACAAAGATGCCATGTGACCGAGTTGCATCAGATAAGTTGGTGCGCCACAGTCATCATGAGCGCTGATAAATTCTGCTGCTGGCATTCGCAGCAACTCTGCGACTTTGCCCAAAATTAACTGCTGTATTGGATGCTTGCGATCCAAGTAGTTATTCAAGGGCCAATGGCGTTGCTGACAAACAGCTAACATTCCCGCATGTTTTCCAGAACAGTTGTATTCCAGAGGACTCCGTTTGCCTTCAGGAATTGGACACTGGAGTATAGTTGGGTCAAGATCCGCCCGCCAAAGGATATTAAATACCTGTCGGACTTGATCTATTCTTCCTTTATGGGAACTTGTGATAATTGCTAAGTCGCGATCGCTGAGTTGATAGCGTTCCAGTGTACCTGTGGTGGTGACAGCAAGTGCCTGAAATGGTTTGAGGGCTGAACGGATAAATGCAGCAGTTTCAGAATTTCCGGCAACAGTTAGAACCCGTCCTCGTTCGTCGCAGACAACAGCTTGGACTATATGCCTGGATTCAATAATACCTTCCCGCAGCAACCGGACTTCCAGTGCTGTGGCTTGAGTTCGTTTTCCCATTGTCATGGGTTTATATTTATCACCTTTTTTTAGTTAGGAGTTAGGAGTTAAGAGTTATGAATTATTAACTAATCACTCCTAACTCCTAACTCCTAACTTTTAAAACAAATGCCAACCTATAGTACCAATAACGTACATTCCCGCCAACC
The DNA here is from genome assembly GCF_034530635.1 of Nostoc sp. EspVER01. Taxonomy (NCBI): domain Bacteria; kingdom Bacillati; phylum Cyanobacteriota; class Cyanophyceae; order Nostocales; family Nostocaceae; genus Nostoc; species Nostoc sp. EspVER01. Next base: position 98,389 of record NZ_JAVRCS010000011.1, on the reverse strand, counting down.
CAGCAAAGGTAAATTGTAACCGCCGCAGAATGGGTTTGATTTCGTATGAGACAATTAAGCGATCGCGGTTGAGAACTTCCTCTGGTTTAGTCCAAGTTTGACCATCGTACCAGCCGGACTCTTCATAAAATACTGTGGGACTACAAAGGCGATCGCACACGTAGAACCAACCTAAGTACAACCTTACCAGTATCAGTACTAATCCGACACTCGCTCCGGCTGCACCACAGAGAATAAAATGTGCAATATACTTGTGAGGGGGAAAACTTGCCGCAGCTATGGGTCCTGCGAATAGCCAAGATAAACCCCAAATCCAAACAAGTTTCGTGATATACTCGCGCCAATCTAAAGTAGTATCACGAAACAGCCAGGAAGTTTTTAACTCTTCGTATTCATTGAGCGGTTGTTGGTCTGTAGGAACTGGGCAATTAGAAACCGAAGACCTAATCATGTTGGCTTACCCTCACCTTCATCAGATTCTGGAAGGGAAATACGTTCTGCATGAATCCAGAACGCTTCTAAATTATAAAACTCCCGTTCCTTGGGCATCATGATATGAACGATCACATCACCGTAGTCTTGTAGTACCCAACTCCCCTCAACTTTTCCTTCTGTCCTTAAGGGACGGCGTTGCAACTCAGTTTCGACTTTTCCTTCAATTGCTTGAGCGATCGCCCTTACCTGTACCTTAGAATAGCCAGTCATCATCACAAAGTAATCCGCCAGGTAAGATACCTCTGCTACTTTGAGCAATAAAATCTCACCTGCTTTGCGATCTGATGCCGCAACAGCGATCGTTGCAGCTAATTTTTCGCTCGCCTCTTCGGTTTGGCCGTGGCTTATTACCGCACTCTTCGTCAGTGGGACAGATTGCAATGGGAAATTTCCTTGGAAATAATCAGTCATTAAACCTCAGGTGCTTTCTTCCTTTTGAAACAATTGTTGACATTTACTTACAAACAACGAACAATTGATCTGACAAATGTGTCAATAGGTTTTTTTGAATACTAACAAAAAAACAGGTGTCTATGGGATTAGTTTGATAATTGGCTGTTGAGATTTCGATATCCGCAACAGCTGAAAAGCTGATGGTTATTGTGCAGCGATAAATCAACCAATAACTTTCCAGCAGGAATTAACAGCGAAAATAATCGCCGATTCATCAAACAGCATAATATGTAATGTAAAGCTAGTAATTCGCAGGTAACTATACATCTACGCTTTATACTGTCTACCAAAAATTATGATACAACACAGCATACTAATAACTGGTCTAGCAAAAGTGCGCTTTATTATATACGTATAAACTCAGTATTTATACATAATTTATCAGTAATAACCCACGGATGGAATGAAGTGAAGCCGTGAGATTTTTAGTTCAACAATCCACCTGACAACCTGCTTGTCTATCGCTATATTTTTAATAGTAAAATTAGCTACCCTCAAAATCTCATAATATTTAGACATGAGGGCATAATTGTAATCTCTACAGATGTAACATAACTTTGCAGTAAAGATTAAACTTCTTGTTTCGTAACTATGCCTCTAGACTGAATTGCTCTACGTTCTGCTGTCAATGAGTAACATAAGGACTCATACTGATTTAAAGCTTGCTCAAAAGCATATTGCTCAACGGCATATTGGCGACTTTTGTAACCCAGAGTTTTGACTTTTTCAGGGTTTTGGTACAAATCTAAAATTGCCATCGCTAAAGCTTGGGGATCTTCTGGAGGAACGATAACTCCGCCGCCACTTTGCCTAATGGCTCTTGCTGCCGTACCATTGTCGGGGACAGAGGCAACTAAGGCCCCTCCACTAGCAAGTAGCACTTGAATTTTTGACGGCATATTGAAGGATACAACATTTTTCTTTTGCACCACTAAACCAACATCCGCAGCTGCTAACATCTGTGGTAAATCTTTGCGGGGTTGAAATGGCAGTAACAACACATTATCTGCGCCGCAGTCTAGACATTCCTGTTGCAATCGCTGTAAACCTTTTGCCTCTCCAACGATGACAAAGACAATATCTGGGATATGACGCAATACAGAAGCAGCTTTGACGACGCTTTCTAAACCTTGAGTTAAGGCGATGTTACCAGAATAAAGTACTACAAATTTGCCATTCAGATTATGTGCTGCGCGGAAAGGGTTATCCTCTTTAGGCAAAGGGCGGATAAAATTTACATCAACCCAGTTGGGAATTTGCACAATTTTCTCAGCTTCTACGCCCTTAGCTCGCAAATTGTCCACAAACCCATCGGCGATGACGCTAATTTTACTGGCACTGCTATAGGCAAATTTTTCCAATAATGTAAACAACCGGATAAGTAATTTATTTTTCAGTAGACCGACATGGACGGCTGCTTCTGGTAATATATCTTGTAGATTTAAAATCACAGGACAAGCACGTAACCATCCTAAAAGAGCAACTGGTACACAGCTTGGCAAGGATGGCGATGTTGAGAGAATCACATCTGGGCGCCAACCGATGAGGGCGGGTACAAAACTAGTGACGACGAAACTAGCATCTAATAACACCCTATCTAATAGGTTGGGTTGTGGACGAATCCAAACGTAACTGCGTTGAATTTGAACGCCATTTTTGTATTCGTTGACATACCATTTACCCCGATATTCGTGGTAAATTTGCCGCTCAGGGTAATTGGGCATAGCGGTGACTACACGCACTTCATGCCCACGTTTCACTAGTCCCTCTGCTAATTCAGTCATTAGTGGGGCAATACCAATCGGTTCTGGATAGTAGTTGTAGGAGTAAATTAAAATCCGCATAAAAATTTAGTCCGAAGTACCCCGGTTTTTTATTTAGTGACAAATATTTGTCTGAAATATCATCTGGGCTTGGAAAACCCTATATCTAATTGTGACTCCAGACTGTTTTTATGTCAGGTGTTTTCCTTAAAGATTGAGTAAACTTTGAGATGTAATACTTAGGGTAACTATAAATTTTTTTTACTATTTAAACAGTTTTTCAATTGTTATGTTTTGATTGGTACTTACGTAGAAGCCCTAAGTATATTAGGTTTTACCAACTCTTAAAACCAAATTGGGATAGTTAGTATTAACTCTCTTTATAAGTTACGCACATAAACCATTTTCATAGAATCTGAATATTAATAATATTTTTTGATCGTACTAGTAATTCAATGAGCGATCGCCCTTGTATTTTCTCTTTTTTTGCTGGCTCAGGTTTCCTCGATTTAGGTTTTGAAACCAGCGGTTTTAATATTGTTTATGTCAATGAAATCTTCGCTCCATTCATCGCCGCCTATCGCCATTCACGAGAAGTTCTGAAAATGCGATCGCCTGAATATGGATATCATCACGGTGAAGCCGCCGATGTAACAAATCTTATTGCCGGAAAAGAAGCGCAACGCCTACAAGAATTAGTCAAAAATTGCCGCAAATCTCATAATATAATTGGTTTCATCGGCGGACCTCCCTGTCCTGATTTTTCTATTGGTGGAAAAAATAGAGGAGGTTTGGGAGAGAATGGTAAGCTTTCTGCTTCTTATGTTGAATTAATTTGCCGCAATCTTCCAGATTTATTTTTATTTGAGAACGTTAAGGGTTTATGGAAGACAACAAAACACCGTTTATTTTTTGAATCGCTTAAGCAACAATTACACGAAGCAGGCTATATATTAACAGAGCGATTAATTAATGCTATCGAATATGGCGTACCCCAGGATAGAGAAAGAATTATTATAATTGGTTTCAAAAAGAATTTTCTTCAGAACATAGGGATCAAAGTTGGTAGTGAAAAATTACTACATGAGGTGTATTTCCCTTGGAATAATTATATTTTATATTCTCACGAAAAAGTCTTTTCTTACCCTTGGCGCAAGTGTGAACCATTCCAAGAAAATTCTCTAATACCTTGTCCTGACAATATACCTGAAGAATTAACAGTTGAATACTGGTTTAGAAAAAATAACGTTCTGAAACATCCCAATACTGAAAACTGTTTTCAACCAAGGGCAGGGATCAGAAGATTTGCTTCTATTGATGAAGGAGATGATTCTAAAAAGTCTTTCAAACGTCTGCATAGATGGCGTTACTCTCCGACAGCTTGCTATGGAAATAATGAAGTACATTTACATCCTTACAAAATCCGGCGGATTTCTGTAGCAGAAGCTTTAGCTATCCAATCTTTGCCTGCCAATTTTGTACTTCCAGAAAATATGTCACTCACTAATATGTTTAAAACTATTGGTAATGGTGTCCCATATTTGGCATCGCAGGCATTGGCTCAAACTATTATTAATTTCTTAGGAAATAGTGTAAAAAATTCTGTTGATATTCCTAGTATTACTACTACTTAGCGTTAACTTAAATACTTGCACTAATTCCGGGATATCTGTAAAGCCAATATTAAAGACAATTCAGCAGCTTGTTTTCAGGATAAACTCGTAATAAATGTGGTTTAATGTATATATAAGAAATGTTTTAATTTTTTATAAAGTTTAATAATCAATCACTGGCAGAAGACACGATGGCAGCAGACTATCCAGACATTGATATTGCGCCATTTATCGATCACTCCCTGTTAATACCAACAGCTACTCCAGAGCAGGTTGAACAATGGTGTGAAGAAGCATACAGATTCAACTTTGCGGCGGTTTGTCTGTTCCCCGCTAATGTTAAACAAGCAGTAGAACTCCTCCACGGTAAAAACCCCAAAGTCTGTACGGTGATTGGTTTTCCTTCTGGTGCAACGACTTCAGCCGTGAAACTGTACGAAGCTCAAGAAGCGGCGGATAGTGGGGCCACTGAGTTGGATGTAGTCATGAACTTGGGCTGGTTGAAAGCTGGCAAAACTGAAGAAGTCCACCGGGAGATTGCCGAAATTTGCGAAGAGACTGGACAAACGGTCAAGGTGATTTTGGAAACTAACCTGTTGACAGATGCAGAGAAAAAAATAGCTGCTGAAATCGCTATGGAGGCGGGAGCAGCATTCTTAAAAACTAGTACAGGTTGGAATGGTGGTGCCACAGTGGCAGATATACGACTTTTGCAGGAATTGGCAAAAGAAAGAGTGGGAATTAAGGCTTCAGGTGGTATCCACACTATCAATCAAGCCCTAGACTTAATCGTAGCGGGTGCTACTAGATTAGGCACATCTCGCGGTATGGATTTGATCCGTCAGCGCGATAACTTGGGAAAGGGTGAATAGTCATTTGTCCTACCCTGCGGGAAGCCGCTGGCGCGTCTATGTCATTTGTCCTACCCTGCGAGAAGCCGCTGGCGCGTCTATGTCATTTGTCCTAATCTAATGACCATTGACTAATGACTAAATAACTACTAATGACTAATGAGTAGAACCTACAAAGCAACTGGTATTAATCTTAAAACCCAGGCGCTAGGAGAATCGGATAAAATAGTGACGATTTTGACACGAGAATTCGGTCTAATTCGAGCCGTGGCTCCAGGGTCACGTAAGCACAACTCCAGTCTGGGCGGTAGGAGTGGAATGTTCGTTGTGAATGAACTATTGATTGCTAAAGGGCGATCGCTTGATAAAATTACTCAAGCACAAACGTTAAAAACTTATCCTGGTTTAGCTAAAGATTTGGGAAAACTGGCTGCCAGTCAATATTTAGCAGAAATAGTTCTGTGTGAAGCTTTGAGCGAACAACCCCAAGAAGAACTTTATGATTTGTTCAATGAACATCTCCATCGCTTAGAAGCGGTGTCTAGTGCAAATCCATCTGGTGTTTTAGCTCATCTGGCTCATGGTGTATTTCACCTTTTAGCCTTAGCAGGACTGACGCCGCAAGTGCAAATCTGTTGCCTATCTCAACGTTCCCTTAAGCCAGACTTCACAGACCCCAACTGGCAGGTAGGATTTAGCATCCCTGCGGGTGGAACGGTTTCCTTAGAAGCTAGGGAACGTTTACGAAAAGAGGGGGAGAGGGAGATGAGGGCAGAAGGGCAGAGGAGCAGGGGAGCAGGGGAGCAGGGAGAGCTTAATAACCAATGCCCCATGTCCAATCTTTCATCCTCCATGCCCAAAACCCAAACAGTTGTTGTGCATCGGCAAGAAATACCTGTGATTTCTTGCCGTCTGGGTGCTATGGAACTGACTTTGCTTCAACATCTGTCACAACCAGAGATAATGCAAATTGATGGTGCTAGAGATTATGACTGGTTATCTGTTGAGCAGATTTTGCGCCAGTATGCTCAGTATCAATTAGGTCGCCCTATTCGCTCTGCTACCTTGATCGACTCTTATTTTGCTGCCAACCATGATGCAACCGTTTGATTTGGATAAGAAAATCCTGCCTTTGTCACCAAGCCTCGCCAAAAAACAGAATAGGGTATCAGATCCTACAGTCAGGAATCACTTGAGTGCTGTTCCCAAGTGTACACCTAGTCAAATAAATGGCCAAGAAATGTCCCCAAAAGATGTTTCTCAAAACGATCAAAGTTGGACAGCGGAGATCCCAAAAACTGATCTTCCAAGCCAATCAAAAACACAATCAGAGGACAAATTAACCACTGCTGAGGTAGATAGTAACGGCACTAGTAATGGGCATAGTTTGCCAGTAGCCACTATCCCAGAAAAAGAATTACCAAAATTAGATGGGTCTGGTTCAGGTGGAGAAGCTATTGCAGGGAATGTAAAACAGCTAGGATTTTTACCTGTATTAAAAAATCCTAATTTCTTAGCTCTTTGGGGCGGTCAAGTTTTCTCTCAACTAGCAGATAAAGTTTATTTGGTCTTGATGATTGCCTTGATTAATACTCAGTTTCAAGGAAGCAATCAGAGTATTAGTGGTTGGGTATCAGTCTTAATGATGGCTTTTACTATTCCAGCCGTATTGTTTGGTTCCGTTGCTGGTGTGTTTGTCGATCGCTGGTCGAAAAAGGCTGTACTGGTAGCAACGAATATTTGGCGCGGCATCCTAGTTTTGTCAATTCCCTTCCTGGTGTGGTTGACTCATGACTGGAAACCCATAGGAGTGCTGCCAGTGGGTTTTTTGATTGTTCTGGGTGTGACTTTTTTAGTTTCCACACTGACGCAGTTTTTTGCCCCGGCAGAACAGGCGGCAATTCCCTTAATCGTAGAAGAACAGCATTTACTCTCGGCTAATTCGCTTTACACAACAACGATGATGGCATCGGTGATTGTTGGGTTTGCCGTTGGAGAACCTTTGTTAGCAATCGCAGATGGACTTTGGCTGCAAATTGGTGGTAGTGGTAGTTTGGGCAAAGAACTTTTAGTAGGTGGCAGTTATGCGATCGCTGGACTAATTTTGTTCCTTCTGGCAACTAAGGAAAAACATCACCACCCCGATACAGAATTCCCTCACGTATTCTCTGATTTGCGGGACGGTTTTGCCTATCTCAAAGCAAATCATCACGTCCGCAATGCTTTGCTTCAACTGATTATCTTGTTTTCTGTTTTTGCAGCATTAACTGTTCTAGCCGTTCGGATGGCAGAAATAATTCCCAACATGAAAGCTTCCCAGTTCGGCTTTTTACTAGCAGCTGGCGGTGTTGGTATCGCTGGTGGAGCAACAATTCTCGGTCAATTTGGTCAACGCTTCTCCTATACTCGGCTAAGTCTGTGCGGTTGTATGGGTATGGCAGCATCCCTGATTGGTCTGTCAGTATTTACAACTCAACTGTGGCTCGTCTTGTTACTGGTGGCGCTAGTGGGCATCTTTGGGGCACTAGTGGGAATTCCCATGCAAACTGCCATCCAAACAGAAACACCTCCAGAAATGCGTGGTAAAGTTTTTGGCTTGCAGAACAATGTAATTAATATTGCCCTCTCCTTACCTTTAGCATTAGCAGGTGTCGCAGAAACCTTTCTGGGATTACAGGTAGTTTTTTTGGGATTAGCTGCGATCGTCTTTTCAGGAGGTATATTAACCTGGTATAACTCACACAAGTAGTTATCAGCTAACAGGAGTTATTATTCATTACCTTGAGGTAATTAATATTTACTTAAAGCTTTTGCGTTCATGGTAAACTGTGGTCAGTGAAAATTTATCACATACTTGCCGGATATGAATCTGACATTAGTCAGAATAAGTTGTTTAAATATCAGAAATTAACAACTTATAACTAAAATAAATAAAGCCATCAATCCACTGGTTTAATCAGCTGACAATAAGCTTTTTAAACTAGTAGAAAGTTTTGGGAATTTTTAATAAATAAAAAAACCAGCAAGTATAGCTAGATAAAAGAAAAATCACAAAGGACACACAAGTAATACATTACACCCGCTTTTCTTACAGCTAAATAAAGAATGCGTATAGCCTGGATTGGAAAAAAATCGCCCTTTTGCGGCAATGTTACCTACAGTCGAGAAATTACAAATGCCTTGCTAGATAGGGGACATCAAGTTAGCTTTCTTCACTTCGCCCAGGAAGATTCTGAACCTGATAATTGGCCAAATCTTCGAGAGGTTTCCCTACCTTTCATTTACAAGTCCCAGGTTTACACTATTCCCACTTTTAAAGCCACCAAAGTTTTAACCGATTCACTGCGGGAAATCAAACCAGATGTAGTCCATGCTTCCTTGACGTTATCTCCTCTAGACTTTTTTCTACCAGAAATCTGTGAGGAACTGAGGTTGCCCTTAGTTGCCACTTTTCACACACCGTTTGCTGGCAAGGGAGCAAAGCTGGTATCGGGAACACAACTTTTGGCTTATCAGCTCTATGCGCCTTTTTTAGTTAACTATGATCGCGTGATTGTATTTTCCCAAATTCAGCGAGAATTATTGGCAGGGATGGGCGTAAGGGAAGAAAATATTGCCGTAATTCCCAACGGTGTTGATACCAGCAAGTATTCTCCAGGATTTTCTCAAATTAAAACAGAATTTAAAGCCGAACGCTTGTTTGTCTATCAGGGTCGCATAGCACCAGAGAAAAATGTCGAAGCCCTCCTCCGGGCTTGGAAGCAGTCGGCAATGGAGCCTGGTACTAAATTGCTAATTGTTGGCGACGGCCCTTTGAAGTCTTCCTTAGAGCCATTTTATGGTTCAGAATACGGCATTATCTGGTTAGGATTTGTCGCTGATGAAGACCGACGCATTGAAATTTTGCGGGGCGCAGATGTATTTGTTTTGCCTTCATTGGTAGAGGGTTTGTCCCTATCTCTGTTAGAAGGAATGTCATGTGGGTTGGCTTGTTTAGCAACAGATGTGGGTGCAGATGGAGAAGTATTGGAAAAAGGCGCAGGTGTCGTCATTAGTACCAAAACAGCGCGATCGCAATTGAGAACGCTCTTGCCAGTGTTGCAAGACCATCCAGAGTTAACAACTCTACTGGGGCAAAAAGCTAGACAGCGTGTATTAGACCGCTATACCCTCAGTAAAAATATTAGTCTGCTGGAAGAACTGTATAAAGGAGTTTTAGCACAGCGACCTCTACCACTAAGTCGTAGAGCGTAGGGAAAGGAAATAACCCTGTTCTGTCACTCTCCGAAAACTTTTGCCATTTCTGAAATAAGAGAGCTTTTGTATAGCAAGCGATTGCGCGATTATTTCTTAATAACAAATACAAGAGCGATTTTTTTCTAATAGTATAGCTTGTATTGATTGCCTCATAGGGCTTCTAGCGATCGCCCTTCCGGAAAGTGACAGAAGAGGGATAAAGTGCGATGCCTGCACCTACGCATTTTTATGCTTATCAGTGTTCTCCAGATGCATTAGGTGCAGTTTAGCTTTTCTTCATCAGTCTTATATTAGGTATTAGGTTTTAACCTTGCTCTAATAATCATCACAGAACAGTGGCGAAATTCCAATATTTGGCGAGTAGAACTTTGAGAACTTGAAAATATTTTTAATGCTCAGGCAACAGGCGGTGATAGTTTTAACTTCTTATCTAATATTCGTGATGAAAATATTAGGAATCTTTTGAAAGGACGGCCCACAGTCTCCCTTCTAGCAACTGTAGAAGACATAACTATTTTAACAGAGACTTCGGTATTAATTAAGCCACCAGCGTTCAACGACAACATCTCCATCAGGACAAATAGTGTTCCACAATAGGGCATCCAAGAGCCAAGCGTCCTCCCAATTAGCTCCTTCCAAGTTAGCGCCACTCAAGTTGACACCAACCATTTGAGCGCCTCTCAAGTCAGCACCTCTCAAGTCGGTGTCCCTCAAGTCAGCATGGTTCATTTCAGAACCAGCGAGATTGGCACCACTCAAGTTGGCACCCCAGAAATTGAGCTTATTCAAGCTAGCCTCTTCCAAGTTAGCACCCCTCAACTCAGCGTGACTCAAGATAGCTCGACTCAATGCAATGCCGCGCAAATCAGCTCCTTCGAGGTTGGCGCGATGAATAACTACGCCGAAAAACTTTCTCTCACCACTGGCATAACGTTGGAGCAATTCCTCAACCTTAATTACCCTGCTGCGATCGCTATAAATACTCCCATCTGGCATAGTAGTATTACAGAAAAGGGTTCCTTCAGTAGTAATGGAACTCCAGTTTGCTCTCAGCAAATTGGCATCAGTCAGGTTGGCACGACTCAGGTCAATACCAGTCAAATCAGCACCTCTCAAGTCAGCAAAACTGAGGTCAGTTTCAGCCAAATTAGCACCTCTCAAATTAGCACCACTCAAGTTAGCCCGCCTCAAGTTGGCGTACTTGATGTCGGTTCCTTCCAAACAGGCGTTACTCAAGTCGGCTCCACTGAAATCAATATGATATCTAGTGATTCCACTCAGATTTGCACCTTTGAGTATGGCATCCCTAAAGATGGGTACTCTGTAATGGAAATTCATAACTCTTCTCAAATTAACACCGCTAAAGTCCCGCTCTCCAGCATCATATCGCTGGAAAAATTCTTCGCTTTCCATAATTTAACCCTCGCATCAAGCAACACATATAAAATACATTGTATATACAACGCTAGAATGGCTTAATGGAATAAATAATAAAATTAAAAAATGACTGCAATTATTGACCTAAAAACATTATATGAATCCAATTACCTGCAATGGTTAGAGGAGACTATTAAATGTCTCAAAAATCGACAATTAGCAGACATTGACTATGAAAACTTAATAGAAGAATTGGAAGATTTGGCTAAAAATGAAAAAAGACGAGTAAAAAGTTTATTAGAACAGATTATTAGACATTTATTACTTTATCAATATTGGGATTTAGAAAAGCAAATAAATACTAATCATTGGGCAGCAGAAATTATTAGTTTTCGTAATCAAGTAAATGAAGATTTAAGCACTAATATACGCAAACATTTAGAGGATAATTTCAGCAGAATTTATAGCAATGCCTTAGATTATGTGAAAGCTAAAACAAAGCTAACCAATTTACCTGAATCATGTCCTTATTCCTTAGAGCAAATTTTAGATAAAAATTGGTTGCCTTAATCTTAAATTTTAATTCTTGGCGCAAGGTATATTCATATTTTAACTGATCAATACCATAAAATTAAGTCGCTACAACTTATCATATTCTTCTGGTTCTACGTTAGGCACTTTATTCAAAACTTGCTGGAATTTTTGCCAACTACCGCTTTTGGCTTTTTCTTCCAAATAGTCTTTGGTCATCCATGCGGAAACTTGTGCAGATAAGGCAATAGTTGCAAGTTGTTCAATAGAAATATTTTCTCTGGCTGCTAAAGCTTCAATTTGTTTATATAAAGATTCGGGTAGCTGTACATTTAAGTTAGTCATGGAATTTCTCCTACTATTTGCAAGAATTCTTTGGGTGAAACTACCGTCAGTCCGAATTTTTGGGCTGCTTGTAAATCTTTTTTATTGTAAGTGATGATAAAGTCGGCTTGGCATTCAACAGCTAAATCGATGAGAAAATCATCATCAGGATCGCGTGCTACTGGCCGCCATAAATAGAAAATGCTACATCTATTAGCGATTCTACAAATAGCTTCAATAACGTTGTCAATATCTTCATCGCTCAATCCAAGCTGCTCTTTTTCTCGTTTGAGAATTTCTTCATACTCGAAGACTAAGGTGGTAGAGACATTTAACTGCCAACGTGTATCATTCAGAATTGTTAACAGTTTGTAAGATGCACCACGATTAGATCGTAAACCAGTAAGCAGTACATTAGTATCAAGTACAAGTTGGTACGAATATGTCATTATTTCGCTATTACTAGCATTTTTCCGTAGTGACGAGCTTATAGTCTACCTATCGATCGATTAATCTTTGAATTATCTACTAAAGACCATCCTAAACTGGTTGGCTGTTCATAAACCCGTTTTAGAGTATTTACATCTCTAGAAGAAATAGGCGACGGGTTACGAACTTGAGAAAAGTATAAAGCATCAGTTTGTAGCGGACTATGACCCCAAATTCCCAACGCATGGCCAAATTCGTGGCGGCTAGCTGCAATGAGATACTCACCTGTTTGACTGGGGCTTATCAAGATGGTAAAGCGGTGGGATAAAATTTTGCTGCTGGTATATAACTGGTAAGTAGTTTGTGCTGATCGCGCACGAGGTATATTACTACCAGGGGAAATTTGTAGAGGTGGCGCTTTTCGCGCGATCGTAATATCAGCAATCTCTGGCTGTTCGACTATTGTCAAAGGTAAATAAGTAGTCCACTCCTTTACACCCTGCAAGACACCATTAACCCATGCTTGAGCTTGTTTTTCGCTGACAGATTTTGGCAGTTCTACGTAAACTCGAATGGGAAATTGTGACCAAACTAAATAACCAACTTGGGTTGTTGTGACTTGGGAAAAGTAGTCACCACTGTTAGTGTTATCTTGCCACTGCGCCAGTGTGGGCGGTAAGGGATGAGGTTTTGGGGAAGTGGGGAGAGAGATTATTAAATCTGAATATACATATTTTGATATTATTGTAAACCCATGAATCGACTCGATATTAGTAAAAACGATTAACAGCCCTGTACCAAAAAATAAGGCAAGAGCTTTAATTAACCGTCGTGAAATTAAATTTATTAGGGTGTTAAGTATCGGGTGTTGGGTTCTTTTCCCCATTTACCTATCCTTATTTAGGCAGCCAACCAGCACTTAAAACTACTGTTAAACCGAGAAAAATTACTGTCAATGCCCAAGTAATTCGGTTTAAGGTGTTTTCTGCACTTTTGGTGCTGCTAAATAATTGGGCTTGTCCGCCAATAGCGCCAACGCCATCACCTTTAGGACTATGGAGTAAAACCAAGATAATCAAACCAGTGGCGGAAAATGCCCAAATGCCTTGCACGATATTACTAACTGTCATGGTAGGAATCTCATTTATAACAATTTTTCAAACAGGGAGTCAGAGTTGGGAGTTAGGAGTTAGGAGTTAGGAGTTAGGAAAGTTTTAATTCATCACTCTTGACTATTAACTCTTAACTCCTCACTATTAACTGTTTTACAGCCCTACTTGCACGGGAGTGCGAGTACGTTGCAGCTCGTATTCTGCTGTTTTCAGCAGCGATCGCCCGGTCATTTCTGGTGGCTGAGGCAGCTGTAAAATCTCTAGAATTGTGGGAGCGATGTCGGATAGCTTGCCATCGCTTCGCAGTTCGACATTTGTACCATATCCAGGGATTTTAACTCTCTCTCCTTCTACCAAAATGAAGGGCACTGGGTTAGTGGTATGAGCCGTCCAGGGATTACCCCCTTCATCTAGCATATACTCAGCGTTGCCATGATCGGCAGTAATAATTGTTGTACCGCCGGATTTGATAACGCTCTCTAACAAACGTCCCAAACAGCGATCGACTGTCTCAATTGCTGTAATGGTAGCTTCGATTTGACCAGTATGCCCTACCATGTCTGGATTGGCATAGTTAATCACAACTAAGGAATATATACCCTTTTGAATCGCAGCGATCGCAACATCTGTAACTGCTACTGCTGACATCGCTGGGGCGTGATCATAAGTCGCTACCATTGGACTGCTTACCAGTTCCCGATCTTCTCCAGCAAAAGGTTCCTCCAGACCCCCATTAAAGAAATAGGTGACGTGGGCGTATTTTTCGGTTTCGGCGGTGCGGAACTGATTCAAACTGTGATTGGCTATGACTTCTCCCAGAATGTTACTGAGATTCTGAGGCTCAAAGGCTACAGCCACGGGTAAGTCTGAATCATACTGCGTAAAGGTAACAAAAGACAGTGGTGTGATTTGCTGTCTTTCAAAACCGTTAAATGTGGGACTGACCAAAGCTTGAGTCAGTTGTCTAGAGCGATCGGGGCGGAAGTTGAAAAATATCACCCCATCCCCTGGTTCTATTGCGCCGGGAGCAATTCGGATTGGGTTGACAAATTCATCTTTTACCCCTTCGGCGTAAGATGCTTGCAAGATTTCTACAGCCGTGCGATTATCAACCACACCATCTTGAGTCATCACGTCGTAGGCACGTTTGACGCGATCCCAGCGGTGATCGCGATCCATCGCGTAGTAGCGACCGCTGAGGGTGACTATGCGCCCAATTCCTGTGCGGTTTATATAATCTTGCAATAGTGTGATTGCTCTTACACCGTCAGTTGGGGCGGTGTCACGACCATCGGTAATGGCGTGAATACAAACTTCTGGAATTCGCTGGTCTTTGGCTAAGTCAAGTAGTCCGAATAGATGGGTGATATGTGAATGTACCCCTCCCTCAGAACAAAGGCCTACTAAATGCAGCTTGCCATTCCGAGAGCGAACTTCCTGGCAAATTTTGACGAGTGCTGGGTTTAAGGCAATAGAACCGTCTTCAACCGCATCAGAGATGCGTACCAGTTCTTGCGGTACTACTCGCCCAGCGCCAATGTTCAAATGACCAACTTCCGAGTTGCCCATTTGACCCTCTGGCAACCCTACGGCTTTTCCTGATGTGCGGATGAGGGTATGCGGATAAGCTGTCCATAAACTGTCCACTATGGGAGTTTTAGCAGCAACAATAGCGTTTCCTCGCCTTTCCTCGCAGTAGCCCCATCCGTCTAAAATGACTAGCACCACAGGAGCAACAGGTGCTTTGGTCATAGTAAAATTGCCCTTTACTTTTTGTAATACCCGAATGATACCACTGCTAATCCACGCCGCAAGTGAATTTTTGCTTATTAATTTCTTTTATGAAAGACTTACAGTTTTTTGAAATATTTTTTAAACTTAAGCAATTTTTCTGTAGTGTTGCCGATCGCTAATAACAAGTGATTACTTAGTAGTAGCATTTTAGCACTACTACTAAGTCTGTACTCTATCTATTATTTCTTTTTACTGGAAGCTTTTGCAGCTTTTTTAGCAGCTTTTTCAGCAGCGATCGCAGCTAACTTTGCTTGTTCTTTTTCCTCGGCAATTTTCTGGAGATAGTAATGATAGTCTCCTAAGTAAACCCGGAATTCACCATCACGAATTTCGACGATTTTGTTAGCTACTTGAGAAATAAAGTAGCGATCGTGGGAAACTACAATTGCCGTACCGTCATAATTTTTGAGAGCTTCTTCCAGCATTTCCTTCGCTGGAATATCTAGGTGATTTGTCGGCTCATCTAAAATTAGTAAGTTTGCGGGACGTAAAAGCATTTTTGCCAACGCCAAACGAGCTTTTTCTCCTCCACTTAATGCCCCAACTGCCTTAAATACAGTATCACCTGTAAATAAGAAGCGTCCCAAAAGCGTGCGGACTTCTTGATTATCCCAGTCTGGAACTTCATCATGGATAGTTTCCATGACAGTTTTTTTCAAGTCCAAAGCTTCAGCTTGGTTTTGCTCAAAGTAACCAGGAATAACGTTATGATCCCCTAATTGAACAATGCCTTCTGTGGGTGGTTCCATACCCATAATTACGCGCAGAAGGGTAGATTTTCCAGCACCGTTGGGGCCAAGAAAAGCAATGCGATCGCCTCTTTCAATTAGCAGATTTGCTGCCAAAAACAAGATTTTATCACCATAAAGATGAGTTAAATCTTTAATTTCTACTACCTCGCGTCCACTGCGGGGTGCAGGGGGAAAACGGAAGTGTAGAGTTCTTACCCCAGCAATGGGCGCTTCAATGCGCTCGATTTTGTCGAGTTGCTTTTCCCGGCTTTTTGCCTGGGTACTGCGGGTAGCACTGGCGCGGAATCTATCAACAAAGGTTTGCTGTTTCTCTAATTCTTTTTGCTGGCGTTCGTAAGCACTCAGTTGTGCTGATTGACTTTCGGCTTTTTGTTCCAAATATGCCGAGTAGTTACCAAGGTAGGTACTGGAAACGCCACGTTCAGTTTCCACAATTTGGGTGCAGAGGCGGTCAAGGAATTCCCGGTCATGGGAGACTATTACCATCGGCGTAATCAGCCCTCTGAGGTAATTTTCCAACCACTCAATTGTTTCTAAATCTAGGTGGTTAGTCGGTTCATCCAGCAGCAACAAGTCGGGTTTTTGCAGCAGGATTTTACCTAAACTCATCCGCATTTGCCAACCACCACTGAAGGCACTGACGAGGCGATCGCCATCTTCTAGCCCAAACCCCATTTCTGGCAGAATTTTCCCAATGCGTGCATCTAAGTTGTAGCCGTCTAAGGCTTCAAATTTACGCTGCAAGCGATCCAACTTGTCGATCAGTCGATCCAGTTCCTCTGGGCTAGCCGTTTCCATCTCTTGTGGGATGTGCGCCAGAGATAACTGTACTTCGTTGGCTTCTTTGAAGACAGTCCAAAATTCTTCTCTAACGGTGCGAGTGGGGTCTACTTCAAACTCTTGGTTAAGGTAGGCTATATGTAAGCTATTAGGACGAATGATTTCGCCGGCGGTGGGTTCCATTTCCCCAGAGATGATTTTAAGTTGGGTTGATTTTCCAGCACCGTTGACACCGACTAAGCCAATGCGATCGCCTGGTTTAACTTCCCAGTTGATATCTTTGAGAACTTCGCCTGTGGGATAAATTTTACTTATATGTTCTAGTCGCAGCATTAAGTTTCTCTCAGGTAGGGAGTGGGTGGTTGAGGACGAAGTACTAACACCGCCTCTAATATTAACAAAAATTAACTATAAATTCGTCGTGATCAAGTTTGGAAGCCGCAAACCAAATTTGGCTTGAGCCACGGATAAAATTTACCACATCTATCTCAAGGCTGACTTTGTGCTACTTCTCTGACTTCTTCGACATTCAAATCTAACGCCTGTGCTACTTGTTCTACAGTCAACCCTGCTGCCAACATTGCTGGTACTGCTTTTAGTTTCCCTTGAACTTTACCTTCTTCAATGCCTTGAACCTTACCTTCTTCAACACCTTCCTGAAAGGCTTCTTGATAAAATCTGGTTTGTTTTAATTCGCTTAAGCCAAACATTTCCTCCATCTCCTCCCTACTCATTGTGGGAAATTTGTAAGCCAAAATCGTCTCTATAAATTGTAATAATTGCTGCTGTTTTGGTGGTGAGCTTATCTCTGACTTGGTTCTGTCTATCAACTCCCTTGCTTGTGCGATCGCTATATCGTCAGTTGCAATTACTAATTTAGCAGTTGCAATGCCAATTGGAAGCGATGCAGCCTCACCTAATTCATCCAAATAAATGCGTCTGACGCGCCCACTTGTGAAAAACTCACGGTAATGTTTGATATTGCCTGTATCTACATTCCTGTTGGGGTATAAAACCACAGCACCCCAGTCATTTGATGGTTGATTCTGACGGAGGTATAAACATATTTCTGCAATTAGCCGTGAATAAATTTCCCCATCAGCTTGAAATTGCACTTCAACAAAGTAAATCGGGTTCTCGCTTCCTTGTGTAGGCAGAAATACGCCATCGATTCTGAAGGCTGTTTGTTTGATTTCAACTGATGAAAATTGATAAAGACTAGCTGATTCTGGAGGATTACCAATAAGTTCAAAGAAGATATCAGGGAATTCTTGAAACAGCCGATAAAAGATGATGTCTGTTTTCACAATTTTATATCATTTGAAAATTTTTATTTGCTGTTCATTTATTACTTTATTCTTCAGAACCATCTCGCACTTTGAGCAATTGCTCTTTTGCCATCCCTAATATCCGTGAAAGGGGCGCTAATAAACTATCATCAAATGCTTCTCCAGCATAAATACTATTCAGTTCAGTAGGGGATAATTTAAAGGTATCGCAGAATTTAGCAAACTCCTGGTTACTCAAGTCAAGCTCTTTTTGTCTATCATGAAGTAAAACTGCGATCGCTCTAGTTCCATACTTGGGACGTTCACTAGTTTTTATATATTTTTCCATTAAATAATTGACTTTTCTGGTATCGCCGCCGATTTTTTTAATTAAATCACTACAAGCCATTTTTAGCGCTTTTTTTAAAACTTCTTCTTCATTTAAAATTTTAATAATTTCACTAGCATATTCTGGTTTAAAAAATCCCACCAAATTCCCTTGATGATAAACTGGTATATAAGGATTGTTGGTTTCAAGTTGCCAATCTAAAGGCTCATTGCGTAGCGACATAGCTGCACCCCTAAATATTTTCAGATTGCACCATTTTAAAACCATTTATTCCTTAACTGCCAGTAAAATACCCTAGCACTGGCGATTAGAAATCGCAGCTATACAGACAAAACCCACCTCCGTGGGTTTCAACTTGCTGGAGTCCACGCAGACGGGCTTAGTTTATATAGTCATTACGTATTTCTTCCAGAACCTCTAACTCAGCCAAAATTAGCGATCGCCAGATGAATCAAGGCGATTCTACTACTCACACGCCTTGTTTTGTGATTCGTATTCTTCAAAAATTATTACAGCAGCTTCTAAGTATCGATCTAATAGACGATGAGCGGATATATCAGGTAATACTAATTCGACTGCCCTAGTGGTTTCCATTACTCCACCACGATCTTCTCCATCTTTAAAAGCTGCGATAGAACCCCATAGTCGAGCTATTGCAGTTTGAATTTCTTCCCTTTCAGGCAAATACCATATTTCTCGACTAATTTCATTACACTGTAAAGGAGTTAAAAAATTTGCCTCTGACAAAGCTTGCTGAATATATTTATTAAGCTGGGAGAGTTTATCCGATTTAGTATTAGATGAATATATTTGTATGCATTCTATTGCCCATTGGATTGCCAAACTATAATGATATTTTTGTAATTTAAGTGCAATTGGATAAGCCCAAAGTATTTCTTTTTGCGCTATAGTTTGTTTTACATTTTCTATTACTTGTTTCATAGATGTAACTATATCTAACTAACTTGGAGTAAAACTTATAAGTATATAATTTTTTTCACCTCGTTCTACTTAAGATATCTCTAAATAACAAATGAGCATCATAAAAATGGTAGTAATTATCCTTCCCAGTCTTGACGAGTATCGCACAGAAAATTGTCTGCGTAGGCGTAGCCCGTCGTAGACATCGCATCATCAAATAAATAAGGGCAATCCTTTGGAAAAGTTCGTAATGGTAAGTTAGTTTCTCGTAGCGCCAAATCGACTCCGGCTTCAAAGCCATCTAACAATGATTCTTCGATTCGAGACTTTAAACTAGGGTTCTGTCGCAGATGCCTGTGGATGGCGCGACGCTGTTCTCTAATTGTTAAAAACCAACTGCGAGAGCGTTGTTCGGGTTGATACTCCCACTTTAAGAGATGACCGAGTAATACACTCAGACGGCTCACGAGTTCCCGATACTCCTGTCTCCCCAAAGCTTGAATTTCCTCTTGCAGGTGTTGCCAGTCTAGTTCCATAACTAGCCTCTGCTCTAACGCTTTAGCCTGCTGCTGTGTCCAGCCATAGAAGTCTTGGTCATACAAAAAAGGTTTGTCCATAGAGTTGAATCTTGACAGCAAGAAACCACAAGCTAGTTTGATCCGATTTTGCGCTAAATCGCCCTTAAAAAACTTAATTACGAATTACGAACTTGTACTGAGCGTCTTGCCTTGAGCGAAGTCGAAAGGAGCCGAAGTATTACGAATTACGAATTATTTTAATATTCAACTTGCTTTCGCTTCATCCCCAGACGCTTCAGCCACAGCCGCCAATCTATCTGCCGCAGCTTGCACAATTTGAGCTACTTGGCTAAGAGGCATGTGCTGGATTTGTCTCAGAATCAGACTCAAATCTGAAGTTTCTGGAATTGGCTTGCCATCAATGCAACTGATTAACTCTTCCATTGTGTAGCCTGCTTTCGATGCGATTTGAGCCAAATTTTCTGTATCTGGAACCTTCACACCTTTTTCCCACATCTGAACAGCAGTAGCAGATACTCCCAAAAGCTTACCAAACGCTCGCTGACTCATTGAACCGCGAGCTAGTTTAATGATTTCAATCAGTTTTTGTTTGCTTTCGATCTTCACTGCTTATATAGCTAGCCAACTTTATTTACAAGTTTACTTTCAATAATACAAGTTTACTTTTATATTGACAGCCTTGTGTTTTAGTACTAAACTATATCTCTGGTTGTAAATCGGCAACTACAGGCATCAAGCTAGTAGAATAACCCATCTATCTTTAATCAACCCAAAAAACTTAGTTTGCTACGGCGGTTGTGCTAGTAGTTAGACTTTGCTGCGAAGAAATAATATCGAAGGTGCATCATGTTTCGCAAGCCAGGCAAAATTAACCAATATCGCCGCAAAGGTAAAAATCTTATAGCCATTAATAAAATTAAACCAGAACAGTGGAACATTTCTGACGCAGAAACCAAAGAAGCTTTAAAAGTTAAAGGCTACGATGTTAAGCAAATCAAAAAAATCCACCTTCTGAAACATCAAGTGTGTATTTCCTACTGGGATGCAAAAGGCAATATATGCAGCAGCTTTTTTAGCTACCGGATTTTTGCACGTTGGCAAGAAGAAGTGGAAAAGCTAATTTATACCTGTGAAACCCTGAAGGAATGGGCGAAGCTAAACTACGTTATGAAGTACGAATTTGCCTATTACCATTATCCCAGTGAAATAGAAGATATACTCCATGCGATATTAGAAAACCACCTGTCCGTGTTAAAAGCAACATTGCAACAAGTGGTTTTACAGAATATTTAACAACAGCACAGCAATTATGACCATTTGTAGAGACGCGATTCATCGCGTCTTTATCCAACCAAAGATGTGTTGCAATCATTAATTGAATTGGTATTAGTTAGCGGCAGAAGTCGCTAACTCCGCAAGACGTTCCTGTTGGTCTAGAGATATACAAGATTGGATAAGCGTCTCTAAATCACCATCCAAAACAGGGGTAAGGGAATAATTCTGACCTAACCGATGATCGGTAGCGCGGTTATCTTTATAATTATAGGTGCGAATTTTTTCCGATCGCGATCCAGTACCAACCTGCGATCGCCGCATGGAAGTAACAGCTGCTTGTTGTTCGCTTAACTTGATGTCATACAACTTCGCCCGCAGAATTTGCATCGCCCGTTCTTTGTTTTGCAACTGGCTGCGTTCTTCTGTACAGAAAATCCGAATCCCTGTCGGTTTGTGCATCAAGTCAACGGCTGTTTCCACCTTGTTGACGTTTTGTCCACCAGCACCACCAGAACGGGCTGTAGTCATTTCAATATCTTTCGGGTCAATGTGAATTTCCACATCATCTACCTCTGGCATAATCGCCACGGTAGCTGTGGAAGTATGAACCCGTCCCCCAGATTCAGTTGCCGGCACGCGCTGCACACGATGCACTCCAGCTTCAAACTTTAACTGGCTGTAAACGTCATTACCTTTAATTTCGAGAATGACCTCTTTCCAGCCACCCATTTCTCCGCGAGATTCGCTTACTAGAGAAACTTTCCAACCTTGAGTCTGGGCATAGCGGGTGTACATCTGCATCAAATCGCCAGCCCAAATACTTGCTTCATCGCCACCAGTACCAGCCCGAATTTCCAACATGATATTCTTTTCATCATTGGGGTCGCGTGGTAGTAGTAAGACCTTCAAGCGAGACTCTAAATGTTCTATTTTTTCTTCAAGTTCTTTTACTTCCAGTGATGCCATTTCTTGCAACTCTGGGTCACTTGCAGATTCTTTGTAAACCTGACGCGCTCCAATCAAGTCTTCTTGGGCTGTTTTCCAAATTTCATAAGTATTAACTACCTCTTCCAAAGAAGAACGAGACTTAGCAATTTCTTGATACTCATCAGGATTGCTAGCGGTATCGGGGTCGCCAAGACGACGTGTTAATTCATTAAAAGTTTGTTCAACGGATTTTAGTTTGTCCAGTAAGTATGATTCAGCCATGACGATTGCGATCGCTCCTTAAAAAAATAACAAATTGGCTCGAGCATATAAATAAAAATCGACCCAGCTGATGCAGGGCCGTCGTTAACAGCAGAGCCAACTCGCTACTTTTTGTCTTGTTCGTCGCCAGATGTTTGAGTGCTGCTCATACCGTACTTGCGGAGGAAGCGCTCTACTCGACCTTCAGTGTCAATAATCTTCTGAGTGCCAGTGTAAAAGGGGTGATTTCCAGACCAAACATCTACGTGCAATTCTGGCTTGGTAGAGCCAATGGTCATAACGACTTGACCGTTGCAGTAAACTTTAGCATCTGGATACCACTGGGGGTGAATATCAGCTTTAGCCATTGTTCTTTTTGTGATGAATCTATATAAATTATAACTTTCAGGTTTCAATTGGAGCTAGGAGAAGGGAGAAGGGAACAGTTTACAGTTAACAGAAAACTATCACCTGTCCCCTGTAACCTATCACCTTCTTCACCAATGCCCAATTCCCTAACGCTTAGAGTATTGAGGTGCTTTCCGAGCTTTGTGTAAACCATATTTCTTCCGCTCTTTTGCTCTGGGATCGCGAGTCAAGTAACCTTCGGTTTTCAAAGGTGGGCGGTTGTCTGGGTCGAGTTGGCACAAAGCACGAGCAACTCCCAAGCGAACAGAATCAGCCTGTCCGGTCAAGCCGCCGCCTTCTGCTTTCACCAAAATGTCATACTCGTTTTCTAATCCCAGAGTTTCTAGGGGTGCTTTAATCACTCCCAGGTAGTTGGGGTTGAATTGGAAATACAAGGTTCCATCTTTACCGTTCACAATCAGTTGACCGGTGCCTGGAACCAAGCGTACCCGTGCTACCGCATTCTTACGGCGGCCAGTACCCCAGTATACGGCGCGACCGCTATTAGCATCTGCTACTACCATTAATTTTCTTCTCCAGGAATTGTATTAACTTTTAGTTCTTTAGGTTTTTGAGCATCATGGGGATGCGTAGGCCCAGCATAAACTTTCAGCTTGGTGAACAACTGCTTACCCAAGCTATTTTTAGGTAGCATACCTTTAACAGCTTGTTCTAAAATTCGCTCTGGTATGCGGTCTTGCAGTTTAGCGAAAGTTTCCGTTTTCATTCCACCAGGGCGACCAGAATGGCGGCGGTAAAGCTTTTGAGTGCGCTTTTTGCCTGTGACTGCTACTTTCTCGGCATTGATGACGATTACGAAGTCACCTGTATCTAGATGAGGTGTATATTCGGGTTTCTTTTTGCCTCTCAATACCTGGGCGATTTCGCTGGCGAGGCGACCGAGGCGTTTGTCGGTGGCATCTACTATGTACCACTCACGCTCAAGGGTTGCTTGAGAAGGAAGGTATGTTTTAACTGTTGTCATTTGTCATTTGTCCTTTGTCATTTTTAATTTGTCATTAGTCATTTGTCTTTTGTCATTTGTTATTTGTCCTTTGTCCTTTGTCAGTTGTCCTTAGTTATTCACTAATGACTAATGACCAATGACTACTGACCAATGACTAATGACTCTTGACTAGTGACGAACTTTGGCAAGGTGTCGTACCAAATCTCTTTTGGAAAGGGAAAATCGGGATAGCCGACTCGCAACAAACACAAGCCTTGAGGCGGTGCGGCGTATTTGACTTCTTCCCGGCGTTCTTCTTTCCAGAGTTCGGTGAAGCTAGAAAGTGTTCGTTGTCCAGAACCTACTTCTACCAGCATCCCTACCAACAGCCGTACCATGCCATACAAAAATCCATCTGCCTGTATTTCAATATGGATAAATGGCCCACTGCGACGACACTCTGCTGCTTGTACCTCTACCCAGGAATGCGATCGCTTTGAGCCTGCACGGTGAAAAGCAGCTAAGTGATGCTTTCCCAAGAGAGGTTTCAAGGCAGCTTGGATTAAAGATTCATCCAGGGGTGCATAATAATAATGCCAACTGAAGGGTCTTACAAACAAGTTAAGCCGATCTTCAGTATATATTGTGTAGCGATACCGTCGATAGGCTGCACTAAAGCGAGCGTGCCAACGGTTATCGACACCAGCTGAAGCCCTGATTAATATATCTGGCGGCAGGTAGCTGTTGAGGATTGTTGCCCACTTGTGAGGCGGAATAAAACCTGTTGCTTCAAAATGGGCTACTTGAGCAGCAGCGTGAACTCCAGAATCGGTTCGCCCAGCTCCATGCAGTGTTACATGATACCCAAGAATAGTAGCGATCGCAATTTCAATCTCTTCTTGGACTGTCCGGTGTTGTTTTTGCCGTTGCCAGCCATGAAAATGAGTGCCTAGGTATTGGATTACCAAGGCTACTCGATGAGTTTGTGTAGGCTGGTGGCTTTCTAACATACAGATTTTGTCCTTTGTCATTTGTTTTTTGTCATTTGTCCTTTGTCACTTGTCCTTTGTTATTCACCGATGACCAATGACTAATGACTAATAACTAATAACCAATGACTAAATGACTTAAACCAATTCAATTATTGCCATTTTTGCATTATCGCCCCGACGCGGTACGGTATGCAGGATGCGGGTATAACCGCCCTGGCGATCGCCATATCGAGTAGGAGCTTGCTCAAATAGAGCGTGAACCAGTTGTTTGTCGAAGATATAGCCAAGAGCTTCCCGACGTGCTGCCAAGGAGCCATTTTTGGCTAGGGTAATCATTTTTTCCACTTCACTTCTGAGAACTTTCGCTCTAATTAAAGTGGTGGTGATCTTACCATGACGGATCAACTCGGTGGCGAGCGATCGCAGTAAAGCACGGCGTTGATCGGCTGGTTTACTGAGTTTTTTGACGCGACAACGGTGACGCATAATTATGCACTATGAATTATGAAGGTTTTTCTTAAGGGTGTTTAGAGCCTCTTTCCATTGGCAGGGTAATGCCCAAGCGTCGCTGCAAAGCTTCCACAACTTCTTCTGCTGACTTCTGCCCAAAGTTCTTAATTTCTAAGAGGTCTTCTTGGGTATAATCCAGCAAATCTGCCACAGAGTTAACTTGTGCCCGTTTGAGACAGTTATATGCCCGCACAGAAAGTTGCAACTCTTCGATGGGTATCTGAGCAGTTGGATCGTCTGGAATATCCGAACCTGTGTCTGTTGGTTCTAGGGAGATGTCTTTCAACGGATTGAATAAATCTACCAAGATTGCGGCAGCAGAAGATAGTGCTTCTTGAGGGGAAATACTGCCATTTGTCCAAACTTCCAACAGTAGTCGGTCTTTTGGAATCAAGCCTTCCCCACGAGATTCTTCAACACTGTAGTTGACTTTTCGCACCGGCATAAATATTGAGTCGATTTGCAGAAAATCCAACGATGTGGCTTCCTCACGTCCTCGCTCTACAGTGCGATAGCCTTTGCCTTTCTCGATCCGAAATTCCATTTCTAGCTTTCCACCCTCAGCGATGGTGGCTACATACTGGGTCGGATCGATGACTTCTACTTCACTGGGCAAATCAAAATGCGCCGCAGTGATTGTTGTTGGACCGGTAACGAGTAATCTCCCAATCTGAGGCTGCGAAGAATAGTTTTTGAGGATAACTTCCTTCATTCTCATGAGGATTTCCAGCACATCTTCCCGCACGCCCGGAACTGTAGCAAACTCGTGTGAAACGCCCGCAATCCGCACTGCTGTAACTGCTGTACCTTCTAAATTAGACAGTAAAACCCGCCGCAGTGCGTTGCCAACAGTTGTTCCTTGACCGCGTTCTAGAGGTTCCAATACAAATTTACTGTAATGGTTCCGACTTTCTTCGGTATTCGACTCTACACATTCAATTTGAAACTGCGCCACGGATGAGCCTCCCTTTTTCTAAGGTGCTGCTAGCAGACAAATCAATTGCCTCCAGAATTGATTGCCAATTTTCGATTTTGGACTTTGGATTTTGGATTGTGCTTCTTTGGTTCATGCTCCGCCTCTGATTGGCGCAACAAATCTTAAATCATCAACTTAAAATCCACGAGGCCCAGCACCCTTATAATCGGGTTCAATCTAAAATCGCAAATCTAAAATCCAAAATTGATTAATAATATTTTTGGTAGCCGGAAGTTTAACAGCTTTCCCGGCGGGAAAATCTGACGCGCTTCTGGTTGCCCAAGCTTTGACTCAATAACAGTTTGCACGTTAGACGCTCAAGCGGTCATTGCTGGCTGTAACTTTTCGTCCTCACTGCCCAAGTCTTGGTGTTTAAACTCGACGGCGCTTGGGCGGACGACAACCATTGTGAGGAATCGGGGTAATATCCCGAATCAGGGTAATTTCCAGTCCTGCTCCTTGAAGTGCCCGGATAGCGGTTTCTCTACCTGCTCCTGGCCCACTGACCATTACCTCAATTTGGCGCATTCCTTGATCGATAGCGCGACGGGCTGCACTTTCAGCAGCGGTTTGCGCTGCAAAGGGAGTTCCCTTTTTTGCTCCCTTAAAACCGCTAGAACCAGCACTGGCCCAGGAGATGACATCTCCATTTTGATCGGTAATGGTGACAATGCTATTGTTGAAAGTAGACTGGATGTAGGCCATTCCACTGGGTACATTCCGTTTCTGCTTCTTGCTCCCGGATTTTTTAGTTGGTTGTCTCGCCATACTTGTTTAGTTGATTTAAGGTAAAACTTGCTCGGATTAGCAAGCGTTGCAAAATTATTTCCCTGGAGCCTTCTTCTTCCCAGCCACTGTCTGCCTTCTGCCTCGACGGGTTCTGGCATTGGTGCGAGTTCTTTGGCCTCTGACTGGTAAGCCCATGCGATGACGACGACCTCTGTAGGTACCAATGTCAACTAAGCGCTTGATGTTCAAAGACTCCAAGCGCCGCAAGTCGCCTTCTACTTGATAGTTGGTTTCTATTTCCCCTCGTAGGGCTGTCACATCGGCATCACTTAAGTCTTTAACGCGGGTGTCTGGGTTCACACCAGTAGCCGCTATAATTTCTTGAGAGCGTGATAAACCAATTCCGTAGATGTAAGTTAGACCGATCTCGACGCGCTTATCGCGTGGAAGGTCTACTCCGGCAATACGTGCCACAATGAACTCTCCCTATTGTTCTCGCAATTACTGTTGGTTGGAAAAACGTGACTAATCGCGTCTTTTCGTTTTAATGATGATGTGCGTGTTACAACTCACTCTGTTGGTAAGAGTTTTATCCTTGACGTTGCTTGTGTTTCGGGTTCACGCAGATCACCATAACGCGACCACGACGTTTGATCACGTTACACTTTTCACAAATTTTCTTGACTGAGGCTCTAACTTTCATGGCCTTTTATTTTTTGACTCCAAATATAAAATTATAGCATTTATAGGAAAATTAATCCAGTTAAATGACTAGTAAACAGTCAAAAAAATGGTTTTATGGTAAAATTCTCTACATACACTTACTTCTTTCGTAGTCGATAAGTAATTCTGCCTTTGGTCAAGTCG
This sequence comes from Nostoc sp. EspVER01, assembly GCF_034530635.1. Classification (NCBI taxonomy): domain Bacteria; kingdom Bacillati; phylum Cyanobacteriota; class Cyanophyceae; order Nostocales; family Nostocaceae; genus Nostoc; species Nostoc sp. EspVER01. The sequence continues at coordinate 70,890 of NZ_JAVRCS010000011.1, read as the reverse complement.
TAGGGTGTTAACTCCACCTTGACGCGATCGCCGGGCAAAATCTTGATATAATTTCGGCGAATCTTGCCGGAAATGTGTGCTAGCACGTTAAAACCATTGTCCAAGTCAACGCGAAACATCGCATTGGGCAATGACTCTGTAACCGTGCCTTCCATTTCAATCAAATCTTGCTTAGACAATTTGTTTTTTCCTCAACTCAACAATTCGGTGTTCAGTTGCAGCGCTTCATCTGCAAAGAAACACATTTTAAGAAATATATCAACAGTTTATTAATATATCTTAGCTAAAATTGATCTTTTTCTTGGGAGTGTGGTTGGGGAGTAGGGAATTATGTACTCTCTATTCCCCTTCTTTTCACGAAGCGATTACCTTTTGTAGTTCACCAGTGACATCTTCTTGGGACTGATTGCCATTGACTGTTAGGAGTTTTTTGCGATCGCCGTAATAATCAATTAAAGGTGCAGTTTCAGCACGATACACTTCTAAACGACGACGAATTACCTCTTCAGTATCATCTTTTCGTCCTCTAGCTAGCAAACGTGCAATTACAATTTCATCTGGTGCATCTAAATTGACTACCCTTTCGCCACCTTGATGTATTGCTTCCAGTAACTTCTCCAAAAAAGCTGCTTGGGTCACTTTCCGGGGAAATCCATCCAGAATCCAACCATTTTTGGCATCTGGTTGATCGAGGCGCTCCTGTACCAAGTCCTGCACTAGCTGGTCGGGTACTAACTCGCCGCTATCAACATAACTTTGAGCTTTGATTCCTAAAGGAGTCTGCTCTTTCATAGCTTGTCTTAATATTTCACCCGTAGAAATATGGGGAATATTCAAGTGTTCAGCCAAAGTTTGAGCTTGTGTTCCTTTACCCGCTCCAGGTGGCCCCAAGAAGATTAATCGCGTCACTATTATTTCACCATTCCTTCATAGCGCTGAGATATGACATAAGTTTGGACTTGTTTGGCTGTCTCAATTGCCACACCAACTAAAATTAACAAAGAGGTAGCACCTATCCCCTGGAAAGTTTTCACATTCAAAGCACTTTCCACGGCTGTGGGGATAATCGCAACAAAGCCCAAAAAGATCGCACCCAAAAAAGTGAGTCGGTTGGAAACGCGTTCGATATACTCGCTAGTTGCCTTGCCGGGACGAATTCCAGGAATACTAGAACCCATTTTTTTCAAGTTCTGCGCCACGTCTACTGGGTTGAGAATCAACGAAGAATAGAAGTAGCTGAAGAAAACTATGGAAACCATGTAGACCAAGGCATAGACCCAGGAGCTAGAACCGCCTGGACTCAAATAAGTGTTAACTATATTCGCCAATTCGGCATTTTTAGTAAAATTGGCGATCAGCAGTGGCAAGCTGAGGATGGCAGCAGCAAAAATAATTGGCATTACGCCGCCTTGATTTAGCCGCAGAGGGAGATAGCTACGTTGCTCTGCCAAAACTCTCCGACCTACTTGGCGACGAGCCGAAATAATTGGGATGCGGCGCATTCCTTCTTGAACAATCACAATACCAACAATTGTTGCTAGGAAAACTAAGATCAGCACGATCACCCGACCTACTGTTTCCCGACCGCCGACTTGCACCAAGTCGATGGTGTCACCCAAAGCTTTTGGTAATGATGCAACAATATTGACAAAAATCAACAAGGATGCACCGTTTCCAATACCCCGTTCTGTAATTAGTTCTGATGCCCACATAACGAACATTGAACCAGCAGTCAGAGCGATCGCAGTTTCAGCGACAAATATGGGACCTGGGTTTAAGGCAAATTGCTGGAGGAATAATGCCGAAAAAGCTGTACTTTGAAGAATTGCCCAAACTACAGTTACATATCGGGTAATTTGCGATATTTTTCGCCGACCGGCTTCCCCTTCATTTTTCTGTAAATTTTCTAAAGATGGAATGGCCGCCGTGAGCAATTGGATGATAATAGACGCATTAATGAAGGGCAAAATTCCTAAAGCAAAGACTCCCAAAGTCGAAAGTCCTCGCCCGGAAAATATATCCAGTAAGCCAAATATGGAATTACTGCCCGATATGGCTTCGGCAAATCTTGGTCTATCAATCCCTGGAACGGGTAAGAAAATACCCAGGCGAACCAAAATTAAGATACCGACGGTGACAAGCAGCCTACCTCTTAGCCCGGCTGCCTGCGCCATCTGCATAAAAGTTTCTTGAGCCGTTGGGGCTTTATCTCGACTGATCATAGAGTGCTACCTTTATAGTGAACCAAGCACTGGCAGCGAGTTGGCTTGCATTTAAGTGCGCTGTTCCGGCTCACTCATAAGACTTCACAACTACCACCAGCTGCCTCAATTTTGCTACGCGCTGAACCTGTGAAAGCTGCCGCTTGTACCTTGAGCGGGATGCTCAATTCCCCGTTACCTAGAACTTTCAGTGGCCCCTTGACAGCAGTCAGGATACCTGCGGCTTTCAATGAGGTCAAAGTTACTTCCGTATTCGCGGGAAGGGAGGCTAGCTTCTCTACATTAATCGTAGTGTAAATCCTCTGATTAATAATCGGAAAGCCCTTCAGCTTAGGTAAGCGGCGGTACAATGGCTGTTGACCACCTTCAAAACCTGGTCGGGTACCACTACCAGAACGAGATTTTTGACCCCGCATACCTAAACCAGCACTAGCGCCTTGTCCGGCAGAAATACCTCTAGCTACACGGCGCTTGCGTTTTTTTGAGCCTTTTTGCGGCTTAACATCATGGAGTCTCATAATTTATCAAGTTCTCATTTGTCGTTTGTCATTTGTCGTTTGTCATTTGTCATTTGTCCTTTGTTATTCACTAATGACTCATGACCAATGACTAATGACTAAATTAGATGTAGAGATTTTGAATAGGAATACCGCGATCTTCGGCGACTTCAGCAAGGGTACGCAGTGTAGATAAGGCATTAACTGCGGCTCTAGCATTATTGAGCGGATTGTTGGAGCCTAGTTGCTTGGCTAAAACGTTACGAACTCCTGCTAATTCCAACACAGTTCGCACAGCACCACCCGCAATTACCCCAGTACCAGGTGCGGCTGGACGCATAATCACTTTTGCACCACCACCGACACCATCAATGGGATGGGGGATGGAGTTGGATTTGGTGATTGGGATATCAATGAGGTGTTTTTTGCCGTCGGCTACGCCTTTTTTGACGGCACCTATTACATCTGAAGCTTTGCCTACTCCAACTCCAACCTGACCGCGTTCGTTACCAACGACAACAATCGCTCGGAAGCTGAGTTTTTTACCACCTTTGACCACTTTACTTACGCGGCGGATTTGGATAACCCGCTCTTGCCAAGTGGTTTCTTCTTTTTTGGCACGCTTTGTTCTACTTTTACGCTCTGTTGCCATAATTTATGCTCTGGTGAACGTCATTTGTCAGTTGTCATTTGTCATTTGTCCTTTGTCATTTGTCCAATAACTAATGACTAATGACTAATGACTTTAGAAATCTAAACCAGCTTCGCGTGCTGCATCAGCTAATGCTTTGACACGACCATGATATAAGTTACCACCGCGATCGAAGACTACTTTGGTAATGCCTTTTTCTAGCGATCGCACTGCGATCAACTTACCAACTTGTACCGATGCATCGCGGTTTGCACATGACGCTAAACTAGATTTCAACTCTGGTTCTACAGTCGATGCAGCCACGATGGTTTGATGCTGAGTATCATCAATCAGCTGGGCATAAATATGCTCATTAGAACGAAATACCGCTAAACGCGGACGTTCTGGGGAGCCAATCACTTTGCCACGAACGCGTCGATGACGACGGTTTTTTGATTCTCTACGAGTAAGTTTCATTTCTACTTCTTACCACCCTTACCAGTCTTACCAGCTTTCCGTCTGACCACTTCACCGGCATAGCGAATGCCTTTACCTTTGTAAGGTTCTGGTGGACGAACGGCACGAATCTTGGCGGCTGTGTTACCGACGATTTCTTTGTCATAGCCGCTAACAATGACGTTAGTGGTACCTTCTACGGCAAACTGAATTCCATCTGGTGGTTCAATTTGCACTTGATGGCTGTAACCCATATTCAAAACTAGGTTACGCCCTTGAAGTTGTGCCCTGTAACCAACACCTTGAATTTCCAAACGGCGCTGAAAACCTTGGGAAACTCCCTCGACCATGTTGGCAACTAAAGTGCGGCTCAAGCCGTGCAATTGCTTCGATGTCCGAGTTTCATCCCGACGATTTACGTGTAATATTTCCCCCTCTTGAGAGAGTGAGACATTATCTCTGAGAGTGCGAGAAAGTTCTCCTTTCGGGCCTTTCACCACAATATTCGTACCATCGATCGCCACTTGAACTTTGGCGGGAATAGTAATTGGACGTTTACCAATACGTGACATGACTTTTTGTCCTTTGTTATTTGTCCTTTGTCCTTTGTCTTTCACTAATGACAAATGACTAATGACCAATGACTACCAAACGTAACAAAGTACTTCGCCACCCAAGTTCTGACGCCGCGCTTCGCGGTCAGTCATAATGCCACTGGATGTAGAAATAATGGCAATGCCAATGCCGCCTAGTACTCTTGGTAATTCTTTTCGATTTGAATAAACACGCAAGCCAGGCTTACTCACTCGCTTTAAGGCGGTGATTAGAGGCTGACGGTTTTTTCCCTTGTATTTCAGGGAAATCACCAGATTGCGTTTTACCCCTTCTTCTGCTTCTTCGATTTCAGCAATAAAGCCTTCCTCCCGTAGCACTTTGGCAATGCTCCGGGTCAATTTTGTAGCTGGCACTTGTGTAGTTTGATGCCGCGCCAGGTTGGCATTGCGGATGCGCGTCAGCATATCTGCAATTGTGTCGTTAGCCGCCATCGTTCCCTCTATAGATGAACTTACTGATCGCGAAAGGGCATTCCTAATTCTTTAAGTAAGGCGCGTCCCTCTTCGTCGTTTTTTGCTGTAGTGATAATGGAAATATCCATCCCACGCACTTGATCGATGCTGTCGTATTCGACTTCTGGAAAAATTAGCTGTTCTCTTACACCCAAAGTGTAGTTACCGCGTCCGTCAAAGCTTTTAGGGCTAACGCCGCGAAAATCTCGAATTCTGGGTAATGACAGGCTAACTAACCGATCGAAAAAGGCATACATCCGTTCGGCTCTGAGTGTCACCATGATCCCCACAGGCATACCTTGACGAATCTTAAAGCCAGCGATCGCCTTTTTCGCCCTTGTCACCACTGGTTTTTGACCTGTTACCAGGGCAATTTCGTTGATGGATGCCTCTAGAGACTTCGCATTTTGAGCTGCTTCACCCAAACCCCGGTTAATCGTAACCTTTACCAACTTCGGTACTTGATGAACGTTGGTATATTGAAACTGATTAATCAGTTTGGGGACGATTGTCTCTTGATATAAGGTTTTGAGTCTTGTTGTCGGCATAGTTTTTTGTCCTGATATCCCTGGGCTTGGTCAGGGAACAAAGTTATGAGTTATGAGTTATGAGTTATGAGTTATGAGTTAAATTTAATTCTTAACTCTTAATTCCTAACTTCTAACTATTTATCCAGAATTTCGCCAGTTTTCTTGAGTTTTCTGACCTTTTTGCCTTCTGAGGTAAAGGTGTAACCAACACGACTGGCAACGTTTTGCTTGGTGGAATAAAGCATCACGTTGGAGCTATGAATTGGGAATTCTTGGGTAATAATTCGCCCTGATTCCCCTTCTTGCTGGGGTTTAACGTGCTTGGTTTTGATGTTGACACCTTTGACGATAACTTTACTCAGTTGGGGAAGTGCCTGAGTAATTTCGCCAACTTTTCCTTTGTCTTTACCAGCAATCACTTGTACGGTGTCGCCGGTTTTGACGTGCATTTTGTGGAATACTTTGGGCGTACCCTGTTTGGTTGCCATTAAAGCACCTCCGGAGCCAGAGAAACAATTTTAGTAAAGTTTTTATCGCGCAGTTCCCGTGCAACTGGGCCAAAAACCCGTGTGCCTCTGGGATTACCGTCTTTGTTGATGATCACAGCGGCGTTATCATCAAAGCGAATGCTCATACCACTGTCACGACTTACAGCTTTCCGAGTCCGAACAATTACTGCTTCTACAACATCAGACTTTTTTACAGCCATGTTGGGTGTAGCATCTTTAACAACTGCGATAATTTTATCGCCGATAAAACCATAACGACGGTTGCCTCCGCCTAAGATGCGGATACACATTAGTTTGCGGGCGCCGCTATTATCTGCGACATTCAGGTAAGTCTGGGGTTGAATCACAATTATTCTCCCTTGTAATGTTGTTAGCTTCTAACAACGATGAGGTTTAAGTAGGCTTGACGTTCAGGACTTCTGTGATTTTCCAGCGCTTGGTTTTACTCAGGGGTCTAGTTTCCTGAATGCGAACGCGATCGCCTACTTTACACTGATTTTCTTCGTCGTGAACTTTATATCGTTGGGTGTTAACCACAATCTTGCCGTACTTGGGGTGAGGAGCGCGGTTTTCTATGGCGACTACCACAGTTTTTTGCATTTTATCGCTCACTACCAAGCCAACTCGTTCTTTAACTGCCATAATCTCCTACTTTGCTTCTTTAGCCGATTGACTTGCTGCCCGTTTGCGTTCTGTTTCTAGCGTCAGCAATTGGGCTAGGCGGTGGCGCAATTGTCGGAACTGATGGGGCTTTTCTAGTTGTCTGGTGGCTTTTTGCAAGCGCAATTGAAATAGTTGTCTTTTGATCGCGACAATTTCATCAGAGAGCTTCTCGTCGCTTAATTCTCTAGCTTCTGAAATTTTGGGAAGAGGCATAAGCTACTCCTGCTCCTGTGGTTGAGAGCGCACAATAAACTTAGTTTTGATGGGCAGTTTAAATGAAGCCAAACGCATCGCTTCACGAGCGATTTCTTCAGAAACTCCACCAATTTCAAACAAAATTCGTCCTGGCTTGACTACAGCTACCCAAAATTCTGGATTACCTTTACCGGAACCCATCCGGGTTTCAGCAGGACGCATGGTTACAGGTTTATCAGGGAAAATCCGAATCCAGATTTGTCCACCCCGACGAATATAACGAGTCATTGCCCGACGGGAAGCCTCGATTTGACGTGAGGTAATCCAAGCAGGTTCTTGTGCTTGGAGTGCAAAATCACCGAAGTTGAGGGTACTACCACGGGTGGCTAGTCCTTCCATCCGTCCCCGCTGTTGTTTGCGGAATTTAGTTCTTCTAGGGCTTAACATGGTTGGTCACTTGTCATTTGTCATTTATCATTTGTCATTTATCATTTGTCATTTACTAATGACTAATGACTAATAACTAATGACGATTTATCCTTCATTTGAGCGGTCTTCAAATTGCTGGCGACGACGTTGTTGTTGACGGCGACGGGGTTCACGTTCGCGATCACGTGGGTCACGTTCGCGATCGCGGCTTGCTGGTGGTAGCGGTTCTGGTTCCTGTCCAGGAATAATTTCTCCCTTAAACACCCATACTTTGATACCCAAAATGCCGTAAACAGTTTTTGCTGTGCAATAAGAGTAGTCAATGTCAGCCCGTAAAGTATGTAAAGGTACTCTACCTTCACGAGTCCACTCTGTCCGGGCAATTTCTGCACCGTTGAGGCGACCGCTAACTTGGATTTTAATACCTTGGACACCAGCACGTTGGGCACGTTGAATAGATTGCCGCACTACCCGCCGAAAGGAAACCCGACGTTCCAATTGTTGAGCAATGTATTCAGCAATTAGGTAGGCATCAGCATCAACTCGTTGAACTTCAACTACATTGATCCGAATTTGACGATTACTACCCAACAATCCTTGGAGTCCGGTACGTAACGATTCAATACCTTGTCCACCACGACCTACTACTACCCCAGGTCTAGCTGTCCGTACTTCTAAGTCGATTTGGTCGGCTTTCCGCTCAATCCGTACTTCGGAAATTCCGGCGTTGTTTTGAGCCTGTCTACCCAGCTTTTGTTCTATATATTGACGCAGTTTGTAATCTTCTTGTAGAAGTTCTGGATAACGATCAGGAACAGCAAACCAACGGGATTGATGTTCATGTGTAATACCCAGACGAAAACCAACTGGATGAATCTTCTGTCCCACGAATGCTTCCTCTAAAATTTCTTACTTTACGCAATTTATTCGTGTAAACGTGCTTATTTTTCTGGGGCGGCTGCAACGGCCACAGTAATATGACACGTCGGCTTGCGAATTTGGTAAGCTCGACCTTGCGCTCTTGGTTGGAACCGCTTCAACGGCGGCCCTTGATCGGCATAAGCCTGAGTAATCACTAGTTGGGTCCGATCTAACCCAGCGTTGTGTTCGGCATTGGCAGCAGCGCTTCTGAGAACCTTCAAAATGGGTTCAGTGGCGCGATAGGGCATGAATTCCAGGATGATTAACGCTTCTCGGTAAGATCGCCCGCGGATTTGATCGAGTACCCGACGCACTTTATAGGCCGAGATGCGGATAAAACGAGCGATCGCTTTTACTTCAGTAGTATTAGTAGCCATAATTTTCTCCAATTTTATCTTTCGTCCTTTGTCCTTTGTCCTTTGTCGAAAGCTAATAACTAATGACCAATGACTATGACAAATGACTAATAACTACCTACCCGCTTTTTTGTCGCTTTTTCCATGACCCCTGTAGGTGCGTGTTGGGGCAAATTCACCCAATTTGTGTCCTACCATCTGTTCATTTACAAAAACTGGAACGTGTTGGCGTCCGTTGTGAACAGCGATAGTATGACCTACCATTAGAGGCAAAATTGTCGAAGCTCTTGACCAAGTTTTAATAACTTCTTTTCTGTTGTTGTCGTTGAGCTTTTCAATTTTCTTTAAGAGATGATCCGCAACGAAAGGACCTTTTTTTAGAGAACGACCCATAGTTCAATTTTGGCTTTAGGATTTAGGAATTAGGAGTGAGGAGTTAGGAGTGAGGAGTTAATAAGTTTAGATTCAACTCATAACTCATAACTCATAACTTCTAACTCTTTAAGATTCACGACCACCGCGACCGCGTTTAGAAGACTTACGACGACGACGCACAATCAACTTGCTGCTAAGTTTCTTGCGATTGCGTGTCTTCGCACCCAATGTGGGTTTACCCCAAGGTGTAACAGGCCCCGATCTACCGATAGGCGCTCTACCTTCACCACCACCATGTGGGTGATCCACTGGGTTCATGACGCTACCTCTAACCTTAGGACGGCGACCTTTCCAGCGATTTCGTCCGGCTTTACCTGCACTCAGGTTTCTTGCATCGGTGTTGCCTACTTGCCCAATGGTGGCGTAGCACTCACGTCGAATCAAGCGGACTTCTCCTGAAGGCAACTTGAGAGTTACATAATTACCTTCTTTTGCCACGACTTGGGCGCTAGCACCAGCAGCACGTACAATTTGACCACCTTTACCAGGGGTAAATTCTACGTTGTGAACACTAGTACCTAAAGGAATCTTTGAGAGCGGTAAGGCATTACCATCTTCAAAGGGAGCTTCTGGCCCAGAAATAATTATTGTTCCAACTTTCAACCCGTTGGGGTGAAGGATGTACCGTTTTTCCCCATCTTGGTAATACAAAAGGGCAATCCGGGCATTGCGGTTAGGATCATATTCAATTGCTGCGACTTTTGCCGGAATATTATGTTTATCCCTTTTAAAATCGATGATCCGATAAAGCTGTTTATGTCCGCCACCCCGGCGACGACTAGTAATCCGTCCGTGATTATTCCGACCTTTAGCGCGATGCTTCGAGGTTGTTAGGGATTTTTCTGGCTCGGTTCTGGTAATTTCCGCAAAGTCAGAGATTGTAACTTGGCGAGTGCTGGGGGTATAAGGGCGATAAGAACGGGTACCCATATTTTTAAGTGCTGAGTGCTAAGTGCTGAGTTTGAAATTTTGAGTGCTGAGTTTTGAGCGTAGTAACTCCTAACTCTTAACTCCTAACTCCTAACTTTTTTAGACTTCTGGGAATAGAACTTGTCTAATCTTGTCTTCATCCCCAGGTGCGACGGTGACGATCGCTCGCTTATATTGGGGCTTATAACCAATAAATTTACCAACGCGCCGCTTTTTACGCGGTGGTAGGGTGGTGTTGACTTTTACAACCTTGACCTGAAATAAATCTTCGATCGCAGCCTTAATTTCTGGCTTTGATGCCTTGGGAATTACTTCAAAGGTGTACTTGTTTTGCTCCATCAAGATGGTCGCTTTCTCGGTGACGATTGGGCGACGTACTAAGTCGGCAAGGTCGCGGGGGTCAAAGCTAGGCACTGTAGACCTCCTGAATTTTTTCTAGGGCTGATGCCGTAACTACAATTTTGTCAGCGTGCAGTAAATCAAAAACATTTAGCTGGTCGGCTGCAATTAGTTTTAAATTTTCAATGTTGCGGGCTGATAAATAAACGTTATCTGTATCCGCAATTTCAGACAAAATTAACAGTGCCTTGCTTTCTGGTACTATTCCCCAACGGGCAAGTGCTGCCACTAATTCTTTAGTCTTCGGGCGAGATAGCTCGGTGCTAAATTCTTCTACTACGATCAAGTCGTCAATACGACCGACAAATGCTGTCCGCAGTGCTAAACGTCGCTCTTTCCGGTTCAACTTCAGGTCGAAATCTCTAGGCTTTGGCCCAAAGATCACACCACCACCACGCCACAATGGTGAACGAATAGACCCTGCACGAGCGCGACCAGTACCTTTTTGCCGCCAAGGTTTACGGCCACCACCTCTGACTTCAGCACGAGTTTTTGTGCTGGCATTTCCTTGACGAGCATTAGTCAATTGCCGTACTAAGGCGCGGTGCACAATATGAGACGCTGTTCCTTCTTTGGCAACACGCAACTCGAAGGTCGTTTCGCCGACCTGTTCTCCTTGCCAATTTTTAACTACGCTTTCAACCATCTTTGTTATCTGTCCTTTGTCCTTTGTCATTTGTCATTGGTCTTTTGCCATTTGTCCTTAGCCAATGACTTTTGACTAATGACTTTTGACTAATGACTTTTTTTGACTATCCCACTATTTTTGCAGGCACAACACTTACTAGAGCGCCTGGTTTACCAGGTATAGCTCCCTTAATCAGCAATAAGTTGCGTTCTGGGTCAACTCGCACTATGGTCAGTTTGCGGATTGTAATACGTTTTCCACCCAAACGGCCTGCCATCCGCTTACCTGGATAGACACGACCGGGCGTTGTACCAGCACCAATAGAACCGGGCGCTCTGTGGTTTTTGGAACCGTGTGACATTGGTCCGCGACCAAAGTTGTTGCGCTTCTGGTTTCCCGCAAAGCCGCGACCAATGCTTGTGCCGACGACATCGACAATTTGACCAGCGCTAAAAATATCTGCTTTAATCTCTTGACCTAAAGCATAATCACTAGAGCTATCGGTGTGATATTCATTTAAGTGACGCAATGCTGGGGCAGATGATTTAGCCAAATGACCCAGTAGAGGTCTGTTTAGTGCCTTGGGTTTAACTTCGCCATAACCAACTTGAATGGCAAAGTAACCGTCGGTTTCTTTCGTTTTAACTTGTGTAACGGTGCATGGCCCTGCTTGAATGACAGTTACAGGAATAGATACTCCTGCTTCGTCAAATATTTGAGTCATGCCCAGCTTGGTGCCGAGAATACCTACAGACACAGTAACTGGTTCTCCTTTCTACTTGCTGACCTTGGAATTGGACTCTAGAGGACACGCTTTGTACGCATCAGTTTAGGCTGGGTTAGCCTGCGAAATTTGGAATGGCTTTAGTAAGCCGCTCCAAATGCTTTCGGACACAACAAACCGTGTCCGTACTGCTTGGTGAATCTGTTTAGCTTCACTCACTAGATCACCAGAACAGCCACAAGTTCCTTCATATTGGGAAGGGGTAACTTCTGGAATCAATGCAAGGCGCTACAGCTTTAAGCTGTGTGCAGCAATGCTTTCGTCCAAGCAATTGCTCTGGCACTTTCTGGAGGCAGCGCTGTCGGCGGGTTTTCCGATTTTTACACGCCCCAAGGGCGGCTTCCCGGAGATTGGCTACTGCCGTGTTGCAGTTGGACTTAAGCGGTTTTTACCGCCCAGTATCCGTTAACTGAGACTGACGTAATGCCATGAAACCAACATTGCTGCTCAGTCTTTACTTCCCTAAACACCTTAAACTATTGTTTAAGATTTTGCCTACTTTTTCAGAGGCACAGGAGTAAACCTACTCTGGAGCTTACATAAGCTCCAATGTTGACCTGAAAGCTTTTCTAGTTTACCAGTCTATGATCAATCTGAGTCAGATTATCCAATTTGGATTTATTCGTTAGTTTTTTATGCTAACACTACCCCAGAATGACAGTTGAGAAGTTCACTACTTTGCGTTTTTGGTCACAATCTAATAATATAAATTATTTATTTATGTTTGTCCAGTAATTTATAGAGTTATTTTTAGGGAGTGGGGACTGGGGACTGGGGAAGAAATAATTAATAGCCAATGCCCAATGCCCAATGCCCAAAAAAATGCTTTTAATCTATCGGTTCAGGGTAAATAATAGAGATATCTAAGTGGGATAAGACGAAAATCTATGGCACTAATTACCACTGGCAACGGTTTAATCCGCGATCTGGAAAAATTTGGCGCTCTTGGAGTGTATGTACCTCTGGAAGGGGGTTATGAAGGTCGATATCAGCGCCGACTACGGGCTGCTGGCTATACCACCCTTCACATTACCGCTAAGGGACTGGGTGACGTAGCTGCGTATCTCACAAGAATTCATGGAGTCAGACCTCCTCATCTTGGTAAAAAAAGTACTGGTAGCGGTGCAGCAGTAGGTCAGGTACACTATCTACCCCCAATTCTCAATTCTCATCTAGAACAGTTACCACCAAAGTCAAAGGGGCTGGTCTTGTGGATTATTGAAGGGCATATTCTTTCTAATGAGGAAGTTGAGTATTTAACGAATTTACCTCAGCTAGAACCACGAGTGAAAGTCATTATTGAGAGAGGTGGCGATCGCGCTTTCCGTTGGACTTCTCTAGAAAAAACTCTGTTAGCTAGCTAACAGTTACAAAAGTGAGGAAGGTATGAATTTTAACTCATAACTTCCTCACTCTTGAGATATTGGCAATTATTGATCAAACCAGAAGCTCTATGTGCAACTTAAATGCTCATTAGTTTGTAAGTTTTTTGGTAAATCCCTGCAACCGGATTAACACTGGCTTCGCCCAATTTCCACCCAGCAAATCGTGCAACAGGGTATAAAAACAGGGAATGATAAACAGCGTCAGCACTGTTGCCAAAGATAAGCCCGAAAACACTACCACGCCTAATGGTTGCAGAAATTCTGAACCTTCCCCAATTCCTAAGGCTAGGGGAAACATACCTAAAACAGTGGTAATGGTTGTCATTAATATTGGTCGTAGGCGTTGAGGAGCCGCTTTCAAAATCGCAGTTTTCCGGTCAACTTTTTCCCGTTCGAGAATTTGATTGGCCAATTCCACCATGATGATGGCGTTATTAACTACAATACCCACCAGTAAAACCGCGCCGACAATCACTGTCGCACCAATGGCAGTTTTGGTGATGTAAAGTCCAAAAATCCCCCCAGCTAATGCCAAGGGAATTGTAAACATAATTACTAGCGGGTCGATGAGGGAATTGTATTGCACCGCCATCACCACAAAGACTAAAAAGGCAGCTAATCCACCTAATAGTTGTAGTGAGCTTTGGAGTTGCTGATTAGATTCTGCTGCTGAACTGGGTAAGCGGCTAACACCTTCAGGTAAATCTAGACTATCTAGTACCGTACTGACCTGTTCTAGGGCCTCACTAAGGCTAGCTCCCTGTGTTAAGTTGCCAGCAATTAAGAAAACCTGACGCTGGTTGATTCGCTGAACTTCTCCTGGGGCTTGAGCTTCAGCAATTTTGGCAACATCACTCAAGCGAATTTGGCGATTGTTATCGACAAACAACGGCAACCTCTGCAACTGAGAAGCTGCTTGCAATGATTTTTCATTCAACTTGACGCGAACATCGACTAAACGGTTGCCGCGTTGCAACTGAGTTGGTACGCTACCTTCAAGAGCAGTCTGAATTGTTTCCCCAATTTGTGTGGTAGTTAAACCCAAAGCTGAAACTCTCTCCCAATCAGGAAGAATCTGAATTTCTGGTTGGCGATCGTCTGCATCGGGACGAAATCTAGCTAGTGTAGCTTGTTCTTCCAAGGCTGCTAGTACCTGACGACCAGCTTCTTCTAAATTATTTACGTCATTTCCCTGAAGCATCACGTCAACATCAGCACCACGGATCGGAGAGTTGCTGAGAATCAAACCCCGTACTTGACCGGGGGAAAGACGCAGGCGAATTCCTGCTAAATTTAGCTTGTTCAACTCTTGGGTAACTCGTTCTACATAAGCTTGGACATTAGTACCCGCCTTCAAGGTAATATTGCTGGAAGCTCGTAGGGCATTAGCATTGGTAGTGTTCCCAAAGAGGGAGCCACCAATTGTAGAGAAAACATATTCTGTTTCTGGCTGCTTGCGGATAATCTCATCCACCGCAACCATTACTTTTTGGTTGGTTTCTAAAGGTGTACCGGGAGGAAATTGGGCGTTTAAGTTGGCTTGTCCGGTGTTGATGCGGGGGAGAATTTCTTGGGGAATTTGCGGAGCCATCCACAAACTGCCGCCGCCAAAAAGGATAATAGCGATCGCTACCGTAACCAATCGCCAGCGTAATATCCCAGCTAAAAAACTGCCGTATCCTCTCGTAGAAGCATCAAAGCGGTTATTAAACTTTTGCAAAAGCCAAAATTCGCTCAGACGGCTGGAAAACTTCCATGCCAACATCCGGGAAGCAAGCATTGGTACAACGGTTACGGCAATCAAAATTGAAGCTGCAACTGAAAAGGTGATGGTGAGAATTAACTCATTAAATAGTAGTGCGATAAAACCGCCGATCAGCAAAAACGGTAATACAGCTACCAAGTTTGTACTAGTAGAAGCAATTAAAGCTGATTCTACTTCTTGGCTACTTTTTTCTGCTTGATAAATTAGTTGCTGCGAATTCAAGCTGGTTCTATTATCCTTACCGGGAGTCATCCCAGCCCCTTCGGCAATGTTCTCTAACATGACGATGGAGTTATCTACCACAATACCCACACCCAGCGCTAGACCACCCAAACTAAAAACGTTGATAGATAAGCCAAATAGCCCCATCAAGATGATGGCAGCTAGGGTTGCTAAGGGGATGGCTAGGACGATGATGAAAGTTTGTCGTAGAGAACCAAGAAATAGGAGAACTGCGATCGCAGCTAGTCCAGTACCAATCAACCCAGAACTGGTAACATTGGAGATAGAGTTGCGAATAAACCGCGACTCATCCAAGGTGGGTGTAAGAATTGTCCCTTCGGGAATTACCCCAGATTGCCGGAGTTCTTCCAAGCGTTTTTTCACACCTTCAACAACGTTAATGGTGTTAGCATCGGGCTGCTTTTGGATGCTGACTTTTACAGCTTCTTCCCCGTTGAGTAGAACGTACACCCGTTGTTGTTCTGAGCCATCAATGACTTCAGCAAAGTCACGCAAATAGACGCGGCGGTTGGGGACTGGGGATTGGGTACTGGCGAGTGGGGACTGGGTACTGGTGACTGGGGAAGAAGGAGCAGAAGAGACTTCAAAAGAAAGATTGCTAATTTCATTGGCATTTTGGAACCGCCCAACGGTACGGGTTAAGGGTTCAGAATTCTGCCCTAAAATCCGACCACCAGAAATATCTATGTTGCGATCTCTGAGTTCATCTAGGACATCGGTTAAACCTACACCCAAAGCTTGCAACCGATCCAAATCAATATTTACCCTAACTTCTTCTTGAACTCCTCCCGATATATCTACCCCTGCAACTCCAGATACAACACTCAGTTCGCGGGCTAGTTCTTCTTCGGCAAAAACGCGCAAATCAACGCCTTCTAGAGAGGGCGAAGTTAATGCCAATTCGTAAACTGGCAATTGGGAAGGATCAACTTTAAATAAGCGTGGTTCTTCGATGGCGTCTGGTAATGTGCTTCTAGCTCTGTTAAAAGCAGCTGTCGCATCGTTTAAAGCTTGGTCAATATTGCCACCTGGTTGAAAGAACAGATCCAAATTTATCTGTCCCTCACGAGTTTGGGAAAAAATCTGTACCACACCCTCGGTAGCCGCAAAGGCTTCTTCTAGGGGTCTGGTAACTTCATCAACTGCTACCTCTGGGGAAATCCCAGGTGCTTGTATTCGCACACCAATTCGAGGATAGGTAATTGATGGTAGTAAATCCACGGGTAACTTTACAACAAAAAATACACCCATGACTATCACTGCCAACGTCAGCATGAGTGTGCCGATGTGTTGGCGGATTGATATAGCACTGATACTAAATCCGCCGCCGTTTTTTACTTGCTGCATTACTGTCGCTGCGCTCCAATTAAAAAGGCAAAATGGAAAATTCCAAAAGACATTTTGAATTTTTAATTCCCTTTAGGGGATGACTCTGCTGTTTCGGAAAGAATTGATAAACGTACAGCGGCTCCATCTTTTAGGGGTTGACCAGTGCGAACAACATAGCGCTCCCCGATTTGTAAGCCAGATAGAATTTCAACTTTGCCATCAACCCTTTTTCCTAAAGTGACAGCACGTGCTGCTACTTTCGTCTTGCCTTCTGTGTCTTTGACTACAAATAGTGTTCCAGATGGGTTTTCTTGCTCTCCACCTGCTCTTTTTGCTGCCCCTGTTCCTTTTGCTGCCCCGGCTTGTTTTTGAATAGCTGTTTGTGGCACTACTACTCGCTGTTGAGTCTGAGTTTCAAAATTGACTCGCGCCAGTAATCCGCTACCAATCTTCCCTTGATTGTTGGGAATCACTACCTCTACAGGTATCAAACGAGCTGTGGCATCGGCAGCTGGGGAAATGCGCGTAACTCTGCCAATTAATGTTTCGTTGGGGAAGGCATCTAAGCGGACTTGTACAGACTGCCCAACTTGAATTTGTGCCAGTTCTAATTCGGAAACTTGCACAACGACTTTGACACGGTTAAAGTCACCAATTTTCAAGACTTCGCTACCTGCTTGCAGAAGATTGCCCGGTTCTGTCACCTTTTCTGTGACTACGCCAGTAATGGGGGATGTGAGTCGAGCATAAGACCTCCGCTCTTTGGTTTGGGCAACCAATGCCTGTTGGGCAAGTACTCTACCTTGGGCAGCAGCGACGGCTTGCTGTTCTGTGCGGACTTGCTCTTGGGCTGCCCGTAGTGCCTGGGCGGCTGTTTGCGCCTGTGTACGTGCTTGTTCGGCAGATTGTTGGGCGATCGCTCCGGCTTTGAATAGATCCTGTTGTCGTCTTGAGTCTGCCTGAGCTTGTACCACTTCTAGCCGCGCCCGTTCTACGTCTGCACGAGCATTGCTTACTTGATTGGTTGCCCTAGCTACTTCGGATTTCAGGGCTGCTAGTTCTGCTTCTGCTTGCTTTAATTCGGTCAAAAGTATGGCATCATCTAACTGCCCGACGTTTT
Source organism: Nostoc sp. EspVER01 (assembly GCF_034530635.1). Taxonomy (NCBI): domain Bacteria; kingdom Bacillati; phylum Cyanobacteriota; class Cyanophyceae; order Nostocales; family Nostocaceae; genus Nostoc; species Nostoc sp. EspVER01. Next base: position 53,396 of record NZ_JAVRCS010000011.1, on the reverse strand, counting down.
GCCCTTGTTTTACCGTATCGCCCACATCTAAGTTCAAAGCCAACAACCGGGCTTCTACTTGCGATCGCACTGATATAATCCGAAAAGGTGTTGTATTACCTGTGTATTCTGGTTGTGTTTGCAGCGAGTCAGTTCGAGCGATCGCCGCATCTACAGGTGTTCCACCACCGCGTTCTCTACCACCAGGTTGCTGAGATTGTGCTCCTGCTGATTCCTTGGGCAGTGATCCGCAACTCGCCGTCAACAGTCCTATACCCACCAAACAGGGAATCAATAAACTTCTTACAGAATTGGAAGAAAGGGAATAATTTCTTTCTTTCCCTTTTTCACTTATTGCACAAGTGCTGTTTGCAAGAAGTCTACTCTTTAAATCTGCGGTAGCCACTTCAGTTTTCACAACTGAATCTAACTGGATATTAATTAGCTTTTTAGCGACTACTGGATCTGTCATTTTCACCTGTTTGTGCGGCTTATTTGTGTCCAAAATCATTCATTTTTCTCCTATTGGGGAGCTTTTGGGGTTAAACAGCCGTGTTTTAATCAAGTAATTTTGAGAGATATCATTAACAAAAAACGGCGAGAATGAATAAGCTGTATGACAGTAGTTTTTTGCATCAAAAACTACTGTTTTCCCACAAAAGTCCAAAACTTCTCACCGCTCTACTTCTGACGCAGAGGTAGATAATCTTCTTGCAGTTAACAAATTATAAACTTAGTATAAATATTTGTCATTTTTCTCGAATCTACCCATAGGCTAAATCTGGCTTTTTCTAAAGATATGAGCCAAAAAGTTTCGTATTCTAACATAATGGGCAGTCTTAAAAAATGATTTTTTATACATTCAATACTAGATTCTATTCTACTGCAACTTTTAGTATTTACAGTACTTAAAAGTGTTAAAAATATTAAAGATTTATTGCTTTTTATGTCTATAATGTAATGGCAAACACTATTTTTTCTTACCCCCTTGCGTAAGATGGCGAGAGACAGAGCAATCAGTGTTATGGCAACAACAGCAAGAATTAGCTTTTGCCAAAAATATATTTGGATTAGGTGAGGAAGGTAAGACGTGACATCTCTGTTAAAAATTGCACAAACTGCTGATGAATCCCAGATTTCCGAATTTTTCCAAGAATCAGCGGGTAATTGGCGATCGCAACGGCGTTACTACACCCTACCCAAGGGAGAAACCAAGGAGATGGAGAGTATCGTTACGATCAATTTTCTTGAGCAGGGCTGTGATGAATTGCAAAAGCTAGCTCAGATGCACGATTTGGCTGATACGGGTAGTTTGATCTGTGGTGCAGCAGTAACATGGGAAAGTATGGATGTGCTTAAGGACAGGAAAGAGTCGCAAGGTTCAACAATATTTGGAGCTTTAGGAAATATTTTGTACCGCGATCGCGGCTTTGCTATATCTAAACCAGTCACCGCCCAGTATTATTTCTCCAACCCTAAAACAATGTGTTTGCGAACTGAGTATAACGGTTCGGTCTTTGAAGAAGAGTTAAAGCTAATTGGCAGCAAATACCGCACCAGGCAAAGCATTATCTCCCGTGCTGGTGAGCAGTTGATGATTGGTCAATATTTAGAAAAGAGAGTGGATTAGTCGATCTCGTGGGTGCGGTTCACTTGGCCTCACCCGTTTTTAAACCAGCCAGGATCTAGCTATTAACCACTTACATAACTTTTTATAACAGTTTTTCAAACTTTTACCCAGAAATTTGCTTCCTATGTCATCATGGGAAGTGAAATGAGAATTAATTCGGCGACAGTGTTTGTTTTTAGTATTGACAGGCTTTTTCCTTTTGGTATTACAGACTTCTCTCCGAAATCTAAATCTCTACAAACTTATGATTTTGGAGACATTTGATGTCAATTTACGTTGGTAACCTCTCCTATGATGTTACACAAGATGCGCTAAGTGCTGTATTTGCAGAATATGGTGCTGTAAAGCGTGTTCAACTACCCACTGACCGTGAAACAGGTCGTTTACGCGGTTTTGCTTTCGTAGAAATGAGTTCAGAAGATGAAGAAACAAAAGCCATTGAAGCTCTTGATGGTGCTGAATGGCTTGGTCGTGACCTCAAAGTAAATAAAGCCAAGCCCAAAGAAGACAGAAGTGGTGGTTCCTTTGGGAACCGTGGTGGTGGCGGCGGCTACAACCGCAGCAACAACCGCTATTAAGCTTAATTGAATTTAGAAAAGGCTCAGGCAGGAATGCTTGAGTCTTTTTTATGCAAAATGATCGCTACTAATGATATTTTGCGATCGCTTTAACTTTGATTTTTATGAGACGATCGCACCCTTGAGCAAGTTAATTAGGGACTTCCAAATAAAAAAATATTCAATATTGGATAATTTATTTCTTGGAGTTCCCTTAAAAAAAACCCGCTGATTGGTAGGGATTCCAGCGGGGTTAAATAATACAGTTATCTTTTCAGAGAAACCAACACTAAACTTGATTACAGAGCTACTAGAAACTTTTACGATTAATAGTAACTATTTATAAGTGTTTATGAACTAGTTTTTTAGCATGATGTCTGTGATGCTTAGTGTGATGAACTTTAGCAGATTTTACGCTAGTATGATGGATAGTTTTAGCTTGAGCTTGAGATGCAAAAGCGGTTACAGGTGCAGCAAAAATTAGAGCCAAAAGTAAAGCTTTAGCGAACTTATTCACTTGAAAATCCTCATCAGGTAATCAACAATTTAACTATCCAATAGACGTATGTCATCAGTTTGTAATTGAGATGAATCTTTCATGTCTATTTTTACATTCGTCAAATATAGGATTTACTCGGTTAAGGCAAGAGATGCAATGAATCGCCGTCTCTACAATCTAGAATTTTCATCAAAAAAGCTTAATTGAATTGTATGGGCTTACGTGGAATACTTAGCTAAAAAATACTTGCTGGCATTTCAATCTTCAATGTAACAATTTGGACATCATCCAAATAACTGTAATTTGGCTATGATACTTGGGTTAATTTTGATTAGGAAATGGTGATAGACATCAATTCTTCTGATATTTCAAAGTTAGCTGTGACATTTTGCACGTCATCCAAGCCTTCTAGAGTATCAATTAACTTGAAAAGCGATCGCGCCTGATCAGGATCGGTAACTTCTACACTATTACTAGGAATCCAGCGCAATTCAGCATCAGTTACCTTAAAGCCTTGATTTTTGAGTGTCTGACTAAGGGTTTCTAAATTTCCAATATCAGTAAAAACCTCAGCCATCTCATCTTCAGTCATTTCATAAGACTGGGCACCGCCTTCGAGGGATGCTTCTAAAAGCTGTTCTTCGTCAAGTACACCCTGCACAACACAAACGCCTTTTTGTTCAAACATCCAGCTAACGCAACCTGTTTCACCAAGATTGCCACCATTTTTACTAAAAGCTACACGCAAGTCAGCAGCAGTGCGATTGCGATTATCTGTGAGGGCTTCGATTAAAATCGCTACACCACCAGGGCCATAACCTTCGTAGCGAATCGCTTCAAAAGTAGCACTATCGCCGCCAAAAGTGCCTGCACCTTTAGCGATCGCTCGTTCAATATTATCATTGGGAATACTTGCAGCCTTTGCCTTGTCAACTGCTGTACGAAGTTGAAAATTCAGTGCCGGATCTGGGACGCCGCTTCTAGCCGCAACGATAATTGCCCGCGATAACTGAGTAAAGGTTTTTCCCCTTTTTGCATCTACTACCGCTTTTTGGCGCTTAATATTTGCCCATTTACTGTGTCCTGCCATAATTTGAGATGATCGTAACTCTATTTAAGATTAGGATATACCTAGCTTTTGTCTCAATGCAAAGGTGCATTTGGTAAAACACCAACAGAATCACTCAAAGCAATCCAGCAGCACTGAGATTTGATTTTTAAATGAGATGGGGAATGATGTAGTTCAATTACTTACCGTATCCCATTTAAATAACAAAAGGTTCCAGTTCTGTGTTATGCCACTCTTGTTCAAACCGTTCAGTAATCAACGGTCTAATGATAAACTTGGGCGGGCTACCATCCAGAACATCAATCCGCACACATGAATAGGGCAGTCGGTTCTGGAAATTGTAATTATGACGGCCTACAAATAGCGTTGAATCTGCAACTTTCCGAGTGGGTTTACCTGCAATCTCAGCAAAAGTTTCCATCAATTCAGTCCCTTCTCGCCGTTGATAGCGGGGACGATGACCGCTGCCACCAGAGATAATACAGTTAATATGCGAGTCTGCAAATCCGGTGTCAGTTGTGCAAAGATGCTCCAAACAGTGAGCGTGACCGTTTAAAATCAAATCGACTATGGGACGTTCTTTAATTAGAGTACCAAGAGTTTCTGCCACTTGTTCAAATACCCAGCGCAAACGGTGACGAACTGCCAAGGTTTGGGCCTGATTCCACTTGGTAGCTTCTGTGACGTAGGGAGGATGGTGGAAAAAGATTACACGTCCACGCACTTCGGAGGTGTTCCAAGATTCGATTAGTCTGCTTCGCAACCATTCAAGTTGTTCAAAATCGATCGCAGGCATTTGATGAGATGCTAGTTGTTTTTCAATGTCGATTTTGATTTCGTTTATTTGGTCTAATTTGGCACTAAAGTCATCAAGTAGTTCGGCTTCGGTGGGTTTATCTGGGTTGAGTTTATCGCATATTCCCAAAATCTCCAATTCTTCTCGATCTATTTCCTGGCGACGCTTTTGTAATTCCCGACGGTAAATTTCTCCCTCTTGAGTTGCAGGTAAAGGTGATGGTGTATTAAAGGTATTAGAATCGAGTGCAAAAAAGTCAATCCCGCCGTAACGAAAGGTGTAATAGCGATTGGGTAAACGGGTAAACTGTCCAGGTTCATAACGCAAACAGCGCCCTGTGTCGGTCTTTGCAGTGTAGTGCCGATCTAAATGACGTTCTAACTCTTGTGGAGACATCGCTTGAGTGTAGTCCATAAATGCCCGTGCATAAGCATTACCTTGATACGATCCATGCCAGCCAATCTCGATATCTTTGTAGCGGAACAGGCGACGTAGTGACGATGTTGTGCCAGTAAATAAACGGTACATCAACGGTACATCGTAGTAATCATGATTACCAAGTACTGGCAAGAACGGCAGATTAAACACCATACGGTCATAAGGAATGCCTTTCGGGTTGTCACCATCGACAAGAAATTCCCGGTAAGGCTCAATAAAGTTTGTTGAATAATATTCTTGGGAACCCACCACATAGATTACATCGCCAGTGTGCAACACAAAGCTGCAATCATCGCGGTGAGTCAGCATCAGTTCGGCAACTTTTCGTTGGGGATGGTGTCGAGAATGAGATTTAGTGCCGGAATCGCCGATAACCATAAAGGAAAATTCTGGATTATCTTGCCTGCGATCGTCAATAACTAGACTGGTTTGGTCAATTCCCCGTTGCACAAAACTTGGATGCATCCACCGCACCCGTTCCTTCATCTTTTGAATTTTTACAGGAATCGGTGGATCGGAAATCAATTTCATGGCTGATAACTCTTGAATGCCTAATGCACACACCGATTGTAACGAAATATTTAATTGTCATTTGTGAATAACCAATGCCCAATGTCCGAATGGCACTAAGAAAAGCCGAAAGGCTTGTTTCATCTCGTTCCCAGTTTGAAGACTGGGAATGTCTTCCCAGAGGCAGAGCCTCTGGTCAAGCTACTGGAGGCGGAGCCTCCAGGCTGGGAACCAGTTAGGGCAAAGCTTATAGCTTTTCTTAGTGCCATTCCCCCATGTAGCATATCTAATGCTCAATCCCCAATCCTACGGCAAATTTTCTCGCAGTAATGCTCGAAAGCCTGCTTGTTGAAAATGCTCATCGGCAGTTAGTGCTTCAGTGATGCCGCTATATTGCATAACAATAAAAGATACGCAATCGACAAATCCCCATTCTTTCTCTGTTCGTTCGCGATATAGCTGGAAAGCACGTTCGTAAAGTTCTTGGGAAAGGGGGACAATTTCGACTTTGGAGTCTGCTACTAGAGAATTTAATAATATGATTGCCGCCTGACGATAAGGTTGTTGGGATAAGGCATTGCCAATTTCCAACATCACCGCCTGTGTTGTCACCAAACGAGTTTCTGCTACTTGTAACATTTTAGCCAGATGTAAGGCTCGGTCATGCAAGCGATCGCTCGGCGCAGATAAGGCAATGGCAAATGATGTATCAAGAAAGACTTCAGAATGCATGAAAAGTTTATTTACTGTACAAATATTTATCTATATTGGCAGACCAGTCAGGCGGCCCTTCGAGGTTGAGCGATCGCGCCGTTTGCAAAAATGATACCGTTTCATGTTCGCTGGGCGGTAAAATTTCAATACTGATTCGCACGCGGGTATTAATTGGCAGTGCGATCGGTTCAGACGGATAGAACACTTGGCCATTAAACACAGCTGTGATTTTTTCTACCATTTTCCTTAGAAAGTTCTTCTAGTCTATCCTAAGCTGCTTGTAATGATACGGGTAGGGTAGACGACCCTATAAGTAGTGAAGATACGTATATTTGTTTTACAAATTATCTCGATTTTTCAAAATTGCCTAAATCACCAACTGAATCACACCCCACTGTCCATTTGTCAACCAAGAAGAGTCAGATTTTGCTACTTTCTCAATAACTTCTGGTTTTAAACCAACTGCTACTTCTGACTTTAGGGTGCGTAGAGCTACCATTGGCACGGGTAGGTAGCAGACTATATCTGCAATGTTGGTGCTAAAATTCCAATGGCGATCGCCTAGTAATCGGCGATAATTGGCATCTCCTTTGACTATAACCAAACTCGCATTGGCTAACTCATTTTTGAGGGAGTTGGGTATTTCCCAAAAGGCTAAAGGTGATGTCCAAAAGTAATCTTCAGATAGTACTAAACGCCCTGATGCAATATTGTTTTGCAGTCTTTGGGTAAAGGATGTAAGTTGTTGATTTCCAGTAGCGGCTAAAAAACTTATTGTGTCATGTACATCCTTAATCATGGCATCAGATACAAAAGTCGGATGTGGCTTTAAGTGTAGATAAACCCGATTAGCCAATCCGCTACTTAATAAAAAATCCACTAAAAATAAATCACAAACAAGTTCAAAACCAGCATTGTCTACAACAAAATCAATCCGTCCCCCTTGAGAATTGGTTAATAATTCCGTAACTTGGGAGGCATCATTTACTAAGATATGAGCTAGTTGGGTTTGAATATCAAAACGACTGCGATCGCTCTCGGATGCTGACCATAAACTCAAGTCAACTCGATTTCCCCACAAAGCAAAATATAACAGTGCGATTAAAGCTGTTTGATTTGATTCTCCCTTCAGTTGGGAATTATTTAACCAATTGTTAGCCCGATCGCACAATAGAATAATCGAATCTAAAGATGCTTCTAAACTTTGAGACTTTTGTAACTCAAATGGATCGACACCTTGCCAGACACCAGGGCAAAAATAATTAGTAATTTCTAGTATTAGCCGAAAAAAATAAGTTTCGGCAAAAAACCAAGGAACATCTAGCCAACGCTGACCTTTGTATAATTCTAAATATGTATTCCAGGCTGAAAAATCTACAGCAGTCTTATCAAAAAGAGGTTGCACATATCCTGCTGGCAATTCTCTAGCTAGGTTTTCTAAGCTAGTATTAATTTCAAACGAGAAATTATTTTCAGCGATAACTTTGCGAGCGATCGCAGGCATTCGTTGAGTAACTGTATACTCAGTAAAAGAACCAACTTCTGACCCCAAAAGAGACGGTGGTATGGGTAATTTGGGGATGTGGGATATATTCGCCACAAACTTTGATTTTCCTCATCTTTTCAGTTATTTTAACTCCGTATGCGACTTTCTTTCAAATTTAATCAACTCAAAAGTGGCACAAATCGCCGTCAAGACGAAAGACTGATTATTGTAGAGACGGCGATTTATCGTGTCTAGAGTTATAGGGAGACGCAAAGCTGGATTTCAGCACTCCTAAATTGTCTATTGTGAATCATTAATATCGCCAAATGATTTCATCTGTAACTCGACTGCGTTGACGTAACCTCGATCGTTCAAAACTTCCGCTGGTAACTTATTAGCCCTGATAGCAGCCTTAACCACATCTTTTGCAGTCAAGTATCCGGTTTGGTATCTGAATAACAAAGTGCCCCCACTGGGAATACCCTGCTCTCTTAAATAACCTTGATAAGCGAGAAAGGCAATATTAAAGGGTTGCAGATATTTAGTATCTGTAGGATTTTTAGGTAAAGTATTAGAGTTGACATCTGTATTTATTTGTTTACCACCATTATTGGTATTAACTGTTTGAGCGCCAGCAATTCCCGGCATAAAAACCATAGAAGTAATGATAAATGCAGAATTGAGCAAAGTTGTGAATTTCATGATTTTATCCTTATTCAAAATTACCAAAACCCATCATGTAATAGGCAATAGAAGCAGTATCAAAAGGTTTGAGATAATTGGCATTCGTGGAATAGCTAAAGGAAGTATCAGAGTTTACGGCTGTGTTTATTGATGGACTATTGTGATTTTTGGCTTGATTAAGGCAAGTGATTTTAGGCATAGAGTTAATCCAAGCAATAATATGTGCAGATTTTAACGAGTTTGTGAATTTCATAGAGTTATCCTCAATTAGAACAAAATGCAATTGCAATCAGTATTCTCTAGTAATAGAGTCCACTTTTTTATTAATCTCAACCTTTTAGGTCGGTTCATTTGATAAGTTGATTTGTTAATTACTCAAACGGGTTAGTCAAATTCCCCCAAATTGGAGAAATTGAACATTATGAGCAGTTTTAGTCAGAACTTAAAAGATGTAAAATATGTTAAATAAAATCTTTAGCTGACAAGCATTTCTAGAAAATGCGTTAGCGTCGCTCACCGCAGGCATAGCTTACTCACATATTTAGATATTTTTTGCTTCGAGGCTATTAACCGAAATTTAACTTTGTTTTGGCTAATAAACTTTCCATACCAATATGCTAGAAAATCTTTATGATGTAAGCAAATGCTTTTAATTTTCAAATTGATAAATAAAAGTGATTGTAATTAATATCTAGAGGAAAATCCTGTAATTCATTGCCTCTTCATGACTTCTGAACTATTTTGGCAGCGTCACGGTTCCATAAATTCACTACAAATAAGCTGATAGTGTCAAAATGTTATATGTATAGTTTATTTACAAAGTCATTTATGCCGAAAGCAATTTGGAATGGAGTTGTTTTAGCCGAGAGTGATAATACTGTAGTTGTCGAGGGAAACCATTATTTCCCTGTTGACACCATTAACAAGCAGTACTTTACTGAAAGTAACACTCACACTACTTGTCCTTGGAAAGGTGTTGCCAGTTACTACAGTATCGAAGTTGAGGGGCAAACCAATAAAGATGCTGCTTGGTATTATCCCAGTACCAAGGAGAAGGCTAAGAATATTGAAGGTTATGTGGCCTTCTGGAAGGGTGTAAAAGTCGAGGCTTAAGAAAGGTTCCTGGAATTATTTTAGTTTCAGGTAATTGATATTATGTCTGACTAATTGCCCATTAAATAATTAGCCCGCACAAACGGGCTAATTATTTAAACTATTTCATCTACAAACTTGTTTGAATAAGTAATTATACTTTCGCCTTGCGAAATACTACTTGCTTTCTCTTCACCAGCCAAGTCAGACTACCAGCAAGTATAATACCAGCGATCGCACTTGGTTCGGGTACTGGTTTCGATAGAATAGCACCAGGGTTCAATATCAAAGTACCAGAGTTGATAGTTATGTTGCCTGCTGATCCTGAATTAATATTACCAGCAGCGATCGCACTTGTTTCAGGCACTCTTCTCAAAATCAGGTTAGAGGTTGTAAGAGTTATGTTACCTCCTGCTCCTGAATTATTATTGCTATCATCAGCGATCGCGCTTGGTTTGCGTACTGGTTTCAATATAATAAGGTCAGGGATTGTAAGAGTTATGTTACCTCCTAATCCTGAATGATTGCTACCAGCAGCGATCGCGCTTGGTTGGGGTACTGGTTTCGATATAATAGCACCGGGTCTGACTGTAAGAGCATTGGTTGTAATAGTTAGGGTGCCTGCTGCTCCTGAATTCTTGCTACCACCCTTAATATAGAGTTTATCAGTAGAGATAGTTAAATTGCCGCCGATAGTGATGCTATCGAGAGCCGCCGTCAAGGTAGCAGCTTGTACTGATTCCACTTCCATTATCATCCAACCCAGAGCAACGGTTGTGGAAATAGCTTGAGCGATAGCCTTTTTTTTATTGTTTTTTATCACCTAAAAATCCTCGGATTAATTTTTCAAAATTAAAAAAATCTCGGATATTAATCTTGTTTCTGGCAGTTTGAGGAACTCTGCTAAAAAGATTGATTTGTGCAGCGTGGTTGTCATAGCTGTGCAAATGCCATATTTGATTGGAATCTTAGCATTTTCTGTCCTGGGATTTTAGGAAGCGAGTCTATTCTCCTTAATGTTGCTGCTTAAAAAAAGGTAGTTTACTCTGCATCAATACCTTGCCAAAGTTGAGATACAGGTACAGTAGACCTCTTGCACGAATATTTGAAAGCAAGAGTTTTAAAGTTCACGCAGAATCGCAAAGCCGTAGAGAATAATGATACACTTACATGTTTGATAGTTACAATCTGATTTATGCAAGAAGTCTAATAACAGGGGTTTTCCTTGTGTAGTGCATGGCAGAAAATTGACAATATATATCTTGAGCAACAGACAGCAACTTCACAGAATCAGTCTTATCGCAAAAACGAGCGGTTGCTAGGGTGTGGCAAAATACCATAAGTAAAATGCAGGACATAGCCCATCACAGAAAGGTAAAATGTATGTTTACGCATTGCTTCCCATCTAATGCTTAACGTGAAAGATCAGATAATAGAAAAAATGGACGCAGTTATTTATAATTCTTCAATCTAATAACTCCACATAGCGAGGCAACAACCATGCAAAATCTCACCAGAATTACCCGCAATCCAGAAGTGATGGGTGGTAAACCCTGCATTCGAGGAATACGTGTTACTGTTGGTACTATCGTTGGGTTAATGGCATCTGGACATACCAATAGCGATATTCTTAAAGCATATCCCTACCTCGAAGAAGCTGATATTTATGAGGCACTTGCCTATGCTGCATGGCGAGTTGAAGAAATTGAAGTTCCTCTAAAAAGTGCATGAAAATTTTGATTGATATGAACCTTTCCCCTGATTGGGTTGCGGTTTTTCAGAGGTACAATATTTCGTCTGTCCACTGGTTTACTATTGGCAACCCCCGTGAGAAAGATGCAATCATTATGGAGTGGGCAAGAACTAACAGTTATATCGTCTTTACTCACGATTTAGACTTTGGTACTTTGTTGGCTGCAACAGGTGCTGATACCCCCAGTGTAATTCAAGTTCGCGCTCAGGATATTTTGCCAAACAGTATCGAAAATCTAGTCATTTCAGCCCTGAATCAGTTTGAGTCGTTACTAGAGTCAGGCGCATTGGTTACTATTGACCAAGCTCAATCTAGGGTGCGTATTTTACCAATTAGACGTGAATAGCCGGGAACTTTGACTACGTTGTGAATCTGAGTTGCGCTATTAATAATATAAGACTTGTATTTATAAGTTTTGCCTAAGCTGTAGTAACTACAATATAAGCATTTGCTACAAATGAACAAGCTGTAGTAACTACAATAACCTCATATATAAGTTTTGCTTAAGCTGTAGTAACAACAACATAAGCGTTTGCTGCAAATGAACAAGCTGTAGTAACTACAATAACCTCATATATAAGTTTTGCTTAAGCTGTAGTAACAACAACATAAGCGTTTGCTGCAAATGAACAAGCTGTAGTAACTACAATAACTTCATTAGTAATGTCCGCTTGTGCGTTTGTAACAAATACACAAGCTGTGGTAAAGACAACAACTTTATTCTTAACGTCCGCTTCTGTGTTGGTAACGAATGCACAAGCTATTGTTACCAACGGACAAATATTTGTAACGTCGCTGCCGCAAAAGTACTTAAATTATTCTTGTGAAAAGGATTTTCTTTAAGCTTCGCATGGCACGAGTAGCAATATTATGCTGATGCCAAGCTTGATAGAAATCGGGGTAAGGCATATTCTGGGCACATTTCCAGGCTAAATTGTAGTATTCACCATTCAATTGTCGATAACCACTTAAAGCTTTGACTAACGCAATGCGATGCTGATTATCCTGTATAATTTCCCCTAAGCTTGATGCTGCCTGCCTACGAGTGTCGTCATCCACAGTAGTTGATTGCAGCAGTTGCACCAAAGCTGCGATCGCTATTTCATTGCCAGTGCCGATTTGCCCTAAGCTTTCTGCTACCTGCTTCCGAGTGAAGTCATCCACAGTAGTTGATTGCAGCAGTTGCACCAAAGCTGCGATCGCTATTTCATTGCCAGTGCCGATTTGCCCTAAGCTTGATACTGCCCGCCAACGGGTGGAATCATCCACAGTAGTTGATTGCAGCAGTTGCACCAAAGCGGCGATCGCAATTTCATTGCCAGTGCCGATTTTCCCTAAGCTATCTGCTGCCTGCCTACGTGTGGAGTCATTCACAGTAGTTGATTGTAGCAGTTGCACCAAGGCAGTGATCGCAATTTCATTGCCAGGGTCGATTTCCCCTAAGCTATCTGCTGCCTGCCAACGGGTGTAGTCATGCACAGTAGTTGATTGCAGCAGTTGCACCAAGGCTGCGATCGCAATTTCATTGCAAGGGGCGATTTTTCCTAAGCTATATGCTGCCACCCTACTACTTTCCAATATATCCTTTGATGGTTGCAGCAGTTGCACTAAGGCATTTATCGCAATTTCATTGCCAGGGTCGATTTCCCCTAAGCTTTTTGCTGCCCGCCCACAGATCAAGGGATCTATTCGATCTAATTGCAGCAGTTTCACCAAGGCGGCGATCGCAATTTCATTGCCAAGGTGGATTTCCCCTAAGCTTCTTGCTGCATGTATACGGGTGAGGTCTTTCACCTTATTTGATTGCAGCAGTTGCACCAAAGCGGCGATCGCAATTTCATTGCCAGGGTCGATTTCCCCTAAGCTTGCTGCTGCATGTATACGGATACGGGTGGAGTCATCCACAGTAGTTGATTGCAGCAGTTGCACCAAAGCGGTGATCGCATCTTGATTGCCAGTGCCGATTTTCCCTAAGCTTTCTGCTACCAGCGTATGGGTGAATTCATTCACAGGAGTTGATTGCAGCAGTCGCACCAAGGCGGCGATCGCAATTTCATTGCCAGTGCCAATTTTCTCTAATCTTTCTGCTACTACCCTAAAGATGGGGTCATTTACAGGAGTTGATTGCAGCAGTTTCACCAAAGCGGCGATCGCAATTTCATTGCCAGGGTCGATTTCCCCTAAGCTTGCTGCTGCATGTATACGGGTGGAGTCATCCACATTAGTTGATTGCAGCAGTTGCACCAAGGCGGCGATCGCTTTTATACGGTCTGTCTGTTGCAGTGCTGAACTAGCTTCGTTTTTAATTAGATCAGAAAAGCTTATCCACTTCCGTTTTTTGGGGTTGAAATCATTAAAGACCCGCCTAAGAATTTGCGCTACTATTTCATCACTTCTAGAATAATCTTTAAACTCAGCAATTCCTGCGGCTGCTAAAAAATAAGCGCGATATTCATAAAATTTTTTATCTAAATCTTCTCCATTCCACTTACCACTACCACATCCATCTTTAAAATTCACTAAAGCATCAACAAACTGTTGCTTTTTATTTTTGAGGTTTTTTTCTTCTCGCCCTAACCACAGTAATATTGTTTGCTTCCATTGCGGTTCAAAGATGCGATAAGTTCCTTGGCTGGGATTTTTGGGAACATGATTAAGAAAAAAATGCCAGTCATCAATTGCTATAGCAGCAAAGTACTCTTGAAATGAGGCATGAAAGAAAGCGTAAACAGGTTTTCTATTTGTATCTATCCCTACACAGTTCAGCCAACCGCGATTTAGTGCCAATTTCAAAAGCGAATTGTCATCATCAGCATCTCCCAAAAACTGACTAACAAAATCCTGCCGCAAGCGAAAACGGGTTGCTTCTTTGTCTATTGCTGCTTTCGCTAATTCCCCCAATTTGATATTGAGTTGCTGACGTTGGTGAGAGTTTGTAGCAAATTCCTCTTTTTTCCACTTGTAGAAGTCATCAACAAATTGCTGATAGAGTCCCGCTTGAGTATCGGGTAATTTGCCATCTCCTGAGTGCCAATTCAAGCACAGCAGCGTCAAGCGCAGAGGATTTTTCACTAAATCCTGAATCCGTTCTTTACCTGATTCTTTCAACGCAGTACATAACTGCTTCCCAGTTTCGGGAATAGCAATGAACCATTTGTCAATAAATCTCTCTACCTGTTGTGGATAAGAAAAATCTAAACTGCGATAGGTATCAAAATCATCAAGTGCATTACTGCTACCATCCCACAGATTAACCCGACAAGTCAGCACAATTCGCGCTTGAGAAATAAACCCTGTTTCACGAAATTGTCGGGCAATTTCTGTTAGAGGATTAGATGTAGATGCCGACATTTCATCTAATCCATCTAGCAGCAGCCAGACATTATTTTGATTAAATAGAGCAACCAAATCATCCTTGAGTTGCTTGGTAGCTTCAGCTTTACCTCTTTTCTCAGCCACCTGAGTCAACCAAGTCTCGAACAGATAAGATTTTAGTTCCTTCTCTCGCAAATCTGCTAAAGATACCCAAATCACAATGGACTGGTGAATCTCACGAGATACCCAGTCAGCAATCTGCTGTAACAGTGTTGTCTTTCCTGCTCCTGGTTCGCCAATAATTGCAATTCGCTTACTTTGACTTTTAGGCGTGTTCTTCTGCTTGAGAACTTGTTCAAGAAAAGCACCATGCTCAAATGTTTTGATGATTTCTGTCTCCTTGTACAGTTCTGAACCCTGTTCTGGAGAAACATCACCTTGAGGCTTCGATACTTTTTTGCGCTCAACTAATCCTAGTGGCACATAAACATCATTAACTTGTAGAGCGACTCCTTCAGTTGATGTCAAAGGATTTGTAGTCAGCTTCCGCCGTTCTACCAGTATTTCACGGCAGACTTCACGCCAGCGATCGGGAGTTAACTTTGTCCCATTCTCCCCTGGGGACGACTGCGGTCAGCCAATTGTAACTGGGCCGTTAAATTGATTGCCTTGGAAAACATTCTTAATCTCATCTGCTAACTTTGCATTGTTGACAACTGACGGGTGCGAGTTGATTTGTTCTACTAATTTTTTAATTTCCTTAGCACTCTCAGATTGGTCATTGTTGACTGCTGCTTCCACTCCCACAACAGCTTGAGCAATTTCTGGGTCTGCGTCTGCTGCTGTTTTGAGTTCCAACACTGCTTGACCATAATCTAATCGCTGCGGTTCATTTCCCTCTACAGCACTGGTGAGTAATGGCGATTTATTCTTCTGACGGAGTAATTCGATTAACTTACCACCTAGCGTCCATGTAGCATCACCAATATTTTCGCCGATTTTCTCCTGTGCTTTAGTCCAAAGTGTAGCTGCGATCGCAGTAGCAACAGCCGTCAATGTTACAGTTACCATAAATTCACTACAAATTGAGTTTATGTAGAAATTATTTCAATTGACATAAATAGTATGACGCAAAAGCTAGGCGATTACTGATATAACTCAGTTTTTTAACCCGCGCAGGTGGTCACTGAGCCTAGTCGAAGTGCGGGTTTTGTATTTCGACTCCGCTCAACACAAGTCTGTGTAGCCGCGATTTATAATCGCCAAGGCACTATAAAACAAACGGTGCGTTAGCCTTTGGCATAACGCACCATAAAAAAATATATTAAACCTAATTATTAATTATCAATTAGAAGCTGCCTTTTCTGCCACATTACGGATTATTTCCTCCAGTGTTTGCAATAATTCTTGCTCGTTATAAGGTTTAGAAAAGTAAGCCCGCGCCCCCAATTGCATAGCTAGTTGCCGATGTTTATTGCTGCTACGAGAAGTCAACATCGCCACTGGAATATTTTTTGTATCAACGTCTGAATTTACCTTACCTAAAAAGCCATAACCATCAAGGCGAGGCATTTCAATATCGCAAATTACTGCCTCAACTTTCAATCCACTATGGAGTTTTTCTAAGGCATCTTGACCATCTTTAGCCTGCTCTACTTGATACCCTCCTTTTTCAAGAGTCAGAGCTAAAAAGCGGCGAACATTAATCGAATCATCTACGATTAAAATTGTGCCTTTCTGCTTAATAGATGCTGCTGAAATTTTCTCTTCATCAAATATCAGGAACGGAGTTTTTAACCTTGCTGATGGTAATTGAGTTCCTCTCGGTGTCTTTTTATTTGTAGCAATCCAATACAGCAACTCATTAACATTCACTAGTGGCACGACTCGACCATCTCCGAGAATTGTGCAGTTGCTAAAGCCTTCAGGTAAAGGTATATTCCCTTCAACTTGGCGAATCGCAACTTCTTGTTCGCCCCAGCAACGATCTATTTGGATAGCTACTGGCTGATTATTACCTTTGACTACTAACACACTGTTAGTACTAATAGCTGCCGGAATTTCTAACTCTGCGCTATCGTAGCGTAGGCAATTAAACTCTAAATAACGCATTAGGCGAATCAGTGGTAGCATGGTTCCTTGCCAATTTAAAACTTCGCTACCAGCCATTTCAAAAACTCGCTCGTCTTGAAGCAAAGATATTTCTGAAATGACATCTGTGGGAAATGCTAATAGAATTTTATTGATTTCTACCAGCAGAACTCGTGCAACGGAAAGTGTAAAGGGTAGTGATAAGGTGAAGGTAGTACCAACTCCTGGTTCCGTATCAACTTTCACATCTCCTCGAATTAGTTTGAGGTTGTTGCGAACCACATCCATACCGACACCGCGACCAGATAATGCTGTGACTTGTTCGGAGGTGGTAAACCCTGGTTCAAAAATTAGTGATAATAGTTCTTCATCACTAGCATTAGCGAGTAGAGAAGCATCTAATCCCATAGCTAAGGCGCGGGTGCGAATTTTCTCCAGAGAAATGCCCCAACCATCATCACGGATAGTGATAATGGTGCGATTGCTGCGGTGAGTAGCTGTAATTTCAATTAATCCTTGTTCTGGTTTCCCCAAAAGGCGACGCGTGGCAGAGTCTTCGATACCATGATCGAAAGCATTCCTTAATAGGTGCATTAAAGGTTCGTTTAAAGCTTCTAAAATGCTGCGTTCAATTAAAGTGTTGCCACCTTCAATTTTTAACTGGACATTTTTGCCATACTCGACATTTAAATCGCGTAAAGCTCTGGGAAAACGTTCGATTAAATCGGAAAGCGGCCGCATTCGGATGTGATTTAGCTTGGTTTGTAATTGTTTCGATGTTTTGTTTAGTTTACGAGCAATATGATCTGTATCATCTACACTGAGTTGCACATCTGTTGTGACTTCCTGTACCTGAACAATGGTTTCCATAACTTCCTGCGATCGCAGGTTTAATTCGTTATAGCGATCCATTTCTAAGGCATCAAATTCTGTGTTTGTACCTTGTAGTTGGTGGCCATGTTCAGGTTGTAGCTGTGAGGTAGCTTGAGTAGAAATTTTATCGGAGACTATACGTAATTCCTGGTTTTCGCGGTCGAGAATTTGAACCCGTTGGTTGAGGTTGCGAACGAGTTTGCGTAATCTTTCTAATTGCGAGTTTAAGCCATTTCGCTGAACAATTAGTTCGCCAAATAAATCATTAATTTGCTCTAGCTGTTTGCTAGGAACTCGGACGCTATTTTCATGAATTTCTCGTTCTTTAGCAACGGCAACTGGCTCTCCTTTGCCTTCGCTCAGTTTGGCATCTGGAGGATTCTCTTCTTTAGCAAATATTGTATTGTGTTCGGTGACATTGACAGCATTTACATCATCGGCAAATTCTGCATCTACAAATGTAAAATTGGCTGCGATACCTGCGGTGTGCTGCGCCAACTCTTCATCTTTAACCCAAGTTTCTGGAGTTATCTCTGCTTGCCAAACCGCTGTTGACGCTACTTCTGTGTCGAGGACATCTGTAGGGAGAAGTTGTGGTATCACTTCTGCTGGTAATAGCGGCAGAGATTGCGTAGAACTACCCAAGTCAATTTCTGTAGGTAAGCTATCTAGCTGATTCGTCAGCACCAAAGCTTGCGATCGCCGCCATGCTTGCAATGCTAATTGGGCAATTTCGGGAATGCGATCGCTACTAACAGTTTCCAAGTGCTGCGTTACCGACTGACAAAGCTTGCTAAAAGCTGGCAACTGGAGCATTTCTCCCAAACCGCCTAATTCAGCTGCCAGGATTGCAATTTCTTCATGCAATCCGGCTTGTTCGCTATCTGCCAAGATAGATTCTAGACGCTGCAAACACTCTTCTACTTCTGTGGCAAATAGCAAAGGGATAACGTCTTGCCCGTCCTCTGGGGATAGCATAGTTGAGGCATCTTCTGGGGTGGGGTCGCCCAAGCGATCGTGCAACTCATCGAAGATGGGATAACAAAAAGTTGCTAACCACTGATCTTCGACAACATTCCCTTCTGCAAGCAATTCGACAATTTGACGCAGCCAATCAACTCCAGATAGCAATAAACTTTGCAACTGAGTATCAATTTCTAAAGAATTTTTTTTAGTTTTTAAAACTTTAAAGGAATCTTCCAGACGGTGAGATAAATCACTTAGCGATTTAAATCCCATCATCCCCGCGCCACCTTTTATAGAATGAGTGGCCCGGAGTGCAGCATTGATTTTATCCAAATCGATGCGGTTACTAGTATCGATTTCCAGCAATACCCCTTCTAAGGTATTTAAGTAATCCGTTGCTTCTTCCAGAAACTGCATCTGGATTTCTAGTTCTTTGTCTTGTAGCATGGTTTTTGTCCTTAGTCATTGGTCAATCAATTTTGGATTTTAGATTTTAGATTTTTTTTCAATCCAAAATCTAAAATCTAAAATTAAAATTTGCATGGTCATTCGTCACTTGTACTGAGTTTCGACTGCGCGGAAATCGAGCGAAGTCGAGATTCAACTACCGCGTAGTCGTTGGCATAGCCTCTCGTAGAGAAGTATTCGTCACTAGCAAAGGACAAATGACAAATGACAAACTTAACTAACTTTGAAAGCCTCGACAGTCTCTTGCAACTGCTGGGAAATATCCACAGTTTGTTGCAGAGATTCAGAAACTTGGCGAGAAGAATCGCTAGTACGTTGTGATATAGCAGCGATATCTTTCATCAATTGGCTAACACTTTGTGATGTTTCAACCTGAGATGCAGTTGCAGTGGAAATCGACTGCACTAAGAAGTCAATTTGAGAAGATACATCCAAAATTTCACTCAGACTTTGTTTAGCTTCCTCCACAATTCGAGTACCTTCTACCACTTGGGTAGTGCCTATTTCCATTGCTTGCACTACTTCACTGGTTTCTCGTTGGATATTTTCAACAATTTGTTCAATTTCTTGGGTTGCGGCGGCACTCCTGACTGCTAGTTCGCCGACTTCTTCAGCCACTACGGCAAAACCTTGACCTTCTTCACCCGCGCGTGCTGCTTCGATGCCGGCATTAATAGCAAGCAAGTTAGTTTGAATCGCTATTTGATTAATCAAAGAAACCACGCGAGAAATTTGTTGCGAAGACTCTCCCAAACGTTTCACTTTCTTGGCAGTTTCACCCACAGTTTCTCGCAAAGAGAGGATGTTTTGTACTGTCAAATCCATCGCGTGTCCACTCTTGGTAGCGGTATGAGCAGCATGGTTAGCAATGAAGGCAGTTTTTTCAGCACTTTCGGCTACAGCCTGCATAGATTGGGTCATGTGGTCAACAGCATCAAGGGTGCGGTTGATTTCGGCAGCTTGAGTGAGTGCTTCTTCTGCTAGGTGGCGGATGGCTCCTTCGTTAGAGCCAATGGCACTATTTACATGGATGGCAGCTTGTTTAACTTGGGTAACAATATCCCGGAGGCTTTCGACAATGGAGTTGAAGAAGTCGGCAACAGTACCAATTTCCCCAGCGGTTACATCTGCACGCACTGTTAAATCGCCTCTGGCTGCACCTTCTACGTCGTTGAGTAGTTGTAAAAGTTGTTGTTGCAGTGTTTCGTCTGACCCACTTATAGTTACATTTCTGACTTTTTCGATTTCTTCTAATAACTTGGCTTGTTCTAAGGCATAGCCGACTTGAGTTGCTATTTGTTGAAACAAGTCAATTTCCGGCTGTTGCCAAACACGAGGAGTTTCGCAATGATGAGCAATTAATAAGCCTAAAAGTTTTTCTTGGGCAAGAATCGGTACGATTAAATGACCTTTGACAGCAAATTTTTCCAACAGTTGGATGTAACCGTCGGCATTTTTCAGGCTTTGGTCTTGATGAATATTGGCAACCGCTTGCACCTCTCCATCGAGATAAGTTTCTAGATAATGTTCCCGAAAATAAGGGTCATCAATTTGCACTCCCAGCATTTCCGGCCAATTACCAGTTAACGATTCCGCAACGACAGCGCCAGTCAAAGTACCTGGATTCAGACTATAAATGATTACCCGGTCTGTTTTGAGAATTCGCTGAACTTCTTTGACTGCGGCGTGATAAATATCTTCAGTTTTAAGAACTTTCCGAATCCGTAGGGTAATATCTGCTAGTAATTTTGTCCCTTCAACGTCTAGTTCCTGCTGCTGTTCTTTAACTAAGACCTGCAATTGTTCGGCCATCAGGTTGATATTTGCACTCAATACCCCTAATTCGTCTTCTCTTTCAATTTCCAGACGGGTATTAAATTTACCTTGACCTAACTTTGCTAATGCCGCAGTTGCATTGACAATTGGTAGTGTAGTCAGTTTAGCTAACCGAGATGCGATCGCACCTACAATCAATGCTGTTACTGCTGTACCGATGGCTATAATCCACAACAATTGTCTTTGCGGCTCAAATACAGTTGCGGTATCTGTAGCTAAAAGTACCTGCCAGTTTAAATCAGGTAAGCCATCTATCGTACTAGCTGGTACATAGCTAACTAGTTCTTGTTTTTTGTGAGTTTTCGGAACTTCTATAAAACTATCTACCTTTTTGGCTGCTAGCAGTTTAGGTAAATTAGAATACTCTGCCTTGGCCTCTTTCCCCAATAATTCCTTTTGAGGACTCAAGAAAACGGTTCCTGAAGCATCGAGTAAATAATATTGTTGTCCGTTGGCTGCGTAGTTTTTGGTAACTTCCTCTAAAGATTTTACGGGCATACGTGCTTGTACGACGCCAATAGTTTGACCCGTTCTTGTCTCTTTCACAGGTGCAGCTAGATAAATACTCACGACACCAGTATTTTTTGCTGCTTCCGGTTTGCTGATGAGAGGAGTTTCTTTTTGTAAAGCGTCTTGAAAAAAGGTACGGTCTTTTTGATTTTCCAGGGGTTCGCCTGTAGACTGGACAATCAAATTACCTTGGCGATCGAAAACAGCAATACTGTCATAGGCTTTGTAGGCTTCGACAACCCGATCTAAGACTGCTTGCTTTTCTTGAGTACTAATACTAGCTTGAGAATTTGTCAAAAATAGCAAGTTTGATATTACCTGAATATCACCGTAGCGTCCCAGCATGAAGCGGTTAACTTTATCACTCAAGCCAGTGGCTTCGGCTTGTTGAGATTGGGTAATTTGCTTAGTAATGGATTTGTTGGCAAAACCAAAAGCGATCGCACCGATGCCCAAAACTGGTATTGTACCGATTGCGATCGCTAAAATAGTCGCTTTCTTAACCAATCCCAGTCTGGTAAAATAGGCAATCCCCTGATTCCAAGAAGAATTATTAGCATTTTCAGTAGTCAGCTTATTTGGTAGCTTTACTACAGTTCCAATGGCTTTTTGAGATGAAATCAGCGATGCTCGATTTTGAGCGCTATTACCTTGATTCGTGTTAGTTTTATTAAACATAAAAGTAGTTCTCCTAAGTATGTGAATAAGAACACTAAAAAGCTGTTTTTAGTAGTAAACCCTAATCACTGCGGAGAATAGAAGATTGCGCGATCGCCTGTGCATCTAATACCAGTAATATTTCTTCCTGTTGCACAACGCACCCACATAAATAAGGAACTAAACTGGATGTCACTTGTCCTATAGGAGAATGAATATCATCAACTATGAACTTGGTTGTACCTTTTATTTCTTGTACAACTAATCCCAACACCAATGATTCCACTTGAATAACGATCACATTGTATTGTCGCAGTCGATAATCTAGGGATTCTAAATTGAGCATTCTTGGTAAATCAACTACCCAAATTATCCGACTCCGCCAATTCATTAATCCTAATATGCAGGATGGCATATTCGGTATTGACGTAATAGATTCAACAGGCACAAGAATTGCTTCTTGCGTATGCCTCATTGATAAAACAGCAGTAGTTTGTTGATTTAGCTGAAACTTCAGATAACTATCTGCTAAATTATTCGGGATTGGTTTTGAAGAAAGAGTAATGTTTGTACTAGTCATTGATTTAAATTACCACTGATTTAATAGTACGTAGGAGATGTTCGCGGGTGTAAGGTTTAGTTATATAGGCATCTGCACCTTGTCTCATTGCCCACAAACGGTCAATTTCTTGATTTTTAGAACTACAAACCACAATCGGCACTTTTGCAGTAATCGGATTTCTTCTCAGAGAACGACACAATTCAAATCCGCTCATTTCTGGCATTACTACATCAGTAACGATCGCATCTGGTTTTTCTAACACAGCTTTTTCTAAACCCTCTTTTGCACCACTTGCTTTAATTACGTTGTAACCACTCTCTTTGAGATAATGGCTCATTAATTCCAATTCACTGGGAGAATCTTCTACAATCAAAATTGTGCCAAGCAAAGTCAGGCTCACTATTAAATCTCCTAAAAAAATAAATTAAACATATTTTGTTATTTTTATTTGCCTTATTTCAATCAACCAAGATGCTTAAAAACCATTTTTAGCAATTCTGATTGTGTAAAAGGCTTGGTTAAATATCCTGACGATCTGACCATTTTAGCCTTTGCCCTGTCGATAAATCCTGTTCTACCAGTCACCATAACGATCGGTGTATTTTTAAAAGCTGAATGTTTTCGTAATAAAGAACATAGCTCATAGCCATCTAAACTTGGCATTTCAACATCCAGCAAAATCAGATCGGGCTTACTCCGTAGAATTTGCATTAAAGCTTTTACCGGATCGTTGATCATCACAACTGAAAATGTGTTTTCATCCAAAAAGTGTTTGATAGAATTCAAAACAGTTTGGCTATCATCAATGCAGGCAATCGTATATAGTTTTTTACCAACAGGTGGCTGAGTAATTTTATTATTCTCAGGAATATCAAAATTGATTGGTATTGGCAATTTTTGCCCAAGCTTTATTTTTAGATGTGGCTGAACTTGAGACGATTGTGTTGTAGAAAAAACTTGGGAATTTGCACCAGCCGGAATTGATGACTGAATATTTTGCCGATTTCGTAATTGCTTTTGACAGTGTTCAACAAGCAACCGTAAATCCAGGTGACAGAACTTTGGTTGTTCGTCCAAAGAGCTTTCTGGACTGAATTCATAGCTACCTTCTTTTAAACATAGAAATGATTCCATTACTTCTTTTGCCAATTCGTCTATCAGGCTTCCTGCTTGCACAGAGGTAATATAGTCCTGATTGACTAACCAACAAATAGCTTGGTAATCCGCATTTGGTATTGATTGATGTTCATTTTTCGTCTCAAACATCAGCCGCATCTGTACGCGAGTGGCGCTGTTGAGAGCAGGAATTTGCTGACTCAAACGCCGTAAGTGACTATCAAGGCGCTCAAATAGTTTATCTGAATAGGAGGCATAAGTAAGTTTACCGTCCTCTAGATAGATTGACCAAGAGACTATCCCGGTAAATACGCTTAAGCAACCCGTAGCACGCCGACTTGTTAATTGTGCCAACAGAGATAGCGGATGTAGTTTCTGGAACAACCTGTAGCTACCTATAGGAGTTGTGCTCATTTTGCTTTTACTTCAGCTAAAATTCGATACGTGTAAGCTAAACTCGTGTAAAGTTATTCCACAATTAAAATCAAGTAAAAAGCATTAAACTTTTGGATTTTAAAGTACATCAGTTTACATCTAGGTTTGTGGTGAAACTCAACGAGAGTAGCGTTATTTTCAGATGAGCAAATCTTAGTAAATTCGTAAATTGTGATTAATCTACTTAGTGTTACTGAGATTTATCAACATCTTTCGAGAAATAAGACATAAAAATGTCAAGACTAGATGAAGCCACTTTCCATTGAGTAACCCCAATCTGACCACAGGAATAATACTGATTTTATTAATGTAATATCTTTTAACTTCTGTATTTACACTTAAGTAAAATCTAGTTTTTAAACAAGTAAGAACTATCTGAAGCCACTTTTAATTAAATACTCCCGTTATGACCACAGGGATAATACTGATTTTTTTTGACAAAAATAAAACAGAATTCAGAAGGGTTAGCAACTGTACCAGGAAAAGGTGTGAAATTAACTGATGTCTCCAGGTTAATTTTTCTGGTTATCCAAAATGCGCGTAGGCGTAGCCCGTTGTAGACATCGCACAGCAAAATTGTTCCTACTGTGGATGTTTACTGTAGGTACTGCCAAGACTATTTTGTGTCCTTGCCCAATCATAAGGTAAGCACTCACGAGTGCGTTCTTCTAGTGATTCTTGATAGCAAGCAATGGCGGTTTCCAAATTCTCCGCGTGTTCCCCAAAAATACGATTACTGTAGGCAATGCCAAGATTATTTTGTATCATTGCCCAGTGTCTGGGAAAGCGATCGCGAGTACATTCTTCTAAGGCTTTTCGACCGCAGGCAATGGCTTTTTCCAAATTGTCAGCTTGTTCCCCACGAATACGCTCATTATAGGCTTTCGCAAGACTCATGTGTATCCAACCCCAAAACAAAGGGTTGCGATCGCGCGAGGATTCTTTTAATGCTTCTTCATAACAAGAAATTGCTGCTTCTATATTTTCGGCTTCTTCTCCACGGATGCGGTTACTGTAGGCATTACCAAGATTAATTTGTGTTGCTGCCCAATCTTGGGGGAAACGCTCGCGAGTGCATTCTGTTAATGATTCTTGATAATAGGAAATTGCTGCTTCTAAATTATCGGCTCGTTCTCCCAAGATGCGATCGCTGTAGGCAGCACCCATATCCTTAAGTATCACACTCCAGCGATAGGGATTGGCGTTGCGCGTATATTCTTTTAATGCTTCTTGATAACAGACAATGGCTGTTTCTATATTCTCTGCTCTTTCCCCACGGATACGCTCATAATAGGCATTACCAAGATGATGTTGTGACAAAGCCCATATTTGGGGAAAACGATCGCGAGTACATTCTGTCAGTGCTTCCTGAGAATAGGCGATCGCAATTTCCAAGTTATTAGCATACTCTCCGTGAATACGGGATTTATAGGCATTACCAAGATAAGTTTGTACTTTTCCCCAACTATCAGGAAAGTCTTGGCGATTAAAAGCTGTTAGTGCTATTTCATAACCAGCAATAATAATTTCGATATTGTCGGCACGATTCCCCAAGACAAAATCTAGGAGTAAATTACAGAAAGTAAAAATATTTGTTCCTATATCAAATAGTGATTGGTCTGGTTGTGCTTCTGCTAGTTTTTCTGTTGCCCAAATTTTCAGCACATCCGCCAAATGCAAATCTAATTTAGCCAGATTTGCTTGTAATATGGTATGTACTATTATTGGATCGCCATTGCTGTTATGGACTGCTAGCAATACCTCTTGCAAAAAATTCAAGTATTCGCCATCTTTAGGGGTTGATGATGATTGACCGTTCATAGGTAAGGGCGTGAGACGCAATTTTATTATGAGAATACTTCAACACCAGTACCCTAGATTCCGAAAAAGTATCAAATCTTATCACAGATGATAATTTACTAACGGCGATCGCTAATCCCCCTACATCTACATTCAACAAAAAACTAGCTACTGAAGTTTTTAAGATTATCCTTTAATTGTTGATGAATGCGTTGGCGTAGCCCACCGCAAGTGATTGCCCACTTACAGTTTCAGTAACAGGAGGATGCGATCGCTACATAATTACGAATTACGAAATAGAAAATCCTTTATAATGTTATATTATGCCAGCAAGAGATATCTTTCACAACGCAGTCAAAAAAGGGCTAGAAAAGGAAGGGTGGAAAATCACCCATGATCCCTTACCCGTCAGTTTCGAGTTAGGGGATATGTACATAGACTTAGGTGCAGAAAGAATTCTAGCAGCAGAAAGAGAGGGTGAAAAAATTGCTGTTGAAATTAAAAGCTTTTTTAAAACATCTGCAATTTCTGAATTTCACACAGCTTTAGGACAGTTTATTAACTATCGACTAGCATTATCTGAACAAGAACCAGATCGGACTCTCTATTTAGCAGTTCCCATCGATACATATACTTCCTTCTTCACTATCAGACTTGTACAAAACATTATTAAAACATATCAACTTAAATTGATTACTTATCAGCCTGTAACAGAGGATATTGTCGAATGGATAAACTAAAAAAATATCAACAAATAATTCAGCAACTTCTCCAAGAATATGCTGCAATTTCTAGTCAAGATCCAGAAATTGAAACCCAATTAATTTTTGACACAGAACATCACCACTATCAACTTGTAAATATCGGTTGGAAAAATCAACGTCGTGTTTATGGTTGTTTTTTACATCTAGACATCAAAGATGGTAAAGTTTGGCTTCAACACAATGGAACAGAAAATGAAGTAGGAGAAGATTTAGCAAATTTAGGTATCCCCAAGCAGGATATTGTCATTGGCTTTCATTCGCCATTTAAGCGCCAATTTACAGATTATGCTGTGGGTTAAACATCAATAATCCACTAATCAGCTAAAAAGTCTTATATCTAAACATTCATCCGTCGGTATAATCTATGTCTATCAACTCTCGTGCTTGCACTTGAGGATGAATTAATTCAAAAACTGCATGAGTCTGTTGGCTCATGCAGTTTTCATAAATTAAGTGCGGATGAAAGGACTTGAACCTTCACTCCTTTCGGAACTAGAACCTAAATCTAGCGCGTCTGCCAATTTCGCCACATCCGCATCAGTTTACTAACATATCATAATAAAATAATTATGGCAATAGGGAATAGGGGACAAGGGAGAAATTAATTTCCTATGCCCCATTCCCAATTCCCAACTACATAACTGCAACACGAGGCAGACGATGCTTGAAACCACAGAGAATTTCCCAAGAAATAGTGTTTAATTGTTTTGCCCAATCGTCCGCTGAAATTTGTTCTTTTCCGTGTTCCCCTAGCAAGGTGACTACTTCTCCTTCTTGGATATTGGGTATGGCACTCACATCCAGCATCAACTGATCCATTGTAATTGTCCCAATTTGCGACACCCGCTGACCGCGAATTAACACCTGCATTCTGTTGGAAAGACTGCGAGGAACACCGTCAGCATAGCCAATTCCCACGACGGCGAGGCGAAGTTCACGCGGGGCAATAAATTTATGCCCGTAGCTAACAGCTGTTCCTGCGGCAATTGTTTTGACTTGGGTAACTCGTGCCTTAAGTTGCAAAACGGGCTTGAGATCGATCGCATTTTGTAAATGGGTTGCTGGGTAGAGTCCGTAAACAGCTAAACCTACACGCACCATGTCGTAGTGCAATGCCGGATTTGTGAGTGCGGCGGCTGAGTTTGCCAAGTGCAAGCAAGGCGGTTGAATTCCCATTGCTTTGATTTGAGCGATCGCATCCTCAAATCGTTTATGCTGTTCTTCCATTGCCGTGGTATCAGGATCGTCTGCTGTCGCCAAATGAGAATAAATACTGGCAATATTAAGATGTGGTAATCGCTGCACTAATTGCACAAATTCGCCAGCTTGCCGCCAATCAGTTCCCAACCTCGACATTCCCGTGTCTAATTTAATGTGTACGGGCACTGGAGAACCATGATTCATCGATTCTAAGGTATCAGAAAATACTAAAGCTTGTTTAGGGCTACAGAGTGTGGGCTGAAGTTTCCATTGGGCGATCGCATGAATTTGCTCTAGTGTATGAGTTGCCCCTAAAATCAAAATGGGCGCTTGAATCCCGCCTTCTCGCAATTGAATAGCTTCTGGAACTGTAGCCACTCCTAAGCAACTAGCTCCCGATTGGATGGCAATTTGGGCGACTGTTACTGCTCCATGTCCGTAGGCATCAGCTTTTACTACTGCCATCAACTGGGTACGCGGCGATAAAAACTGCACCAATTGCTTTACATTGTACGACAACGCCTCTAAATCAATTTCTACCCAAGCTCGTTGCGAAAACCACGCGTAGGTATCGCACTGCTGATTCGGAACTACACCAGGGATTTGTTTGCGACTTAACATTTGTACTGACTCCTATCCCGCCACGGCTAAACTTGCAAGTTATCTATCTATACACGCTCCTAAAAGCGAGATCAGATTAAATAGGAAGTTTAACCTTCAGATTGGAATTGATACAAGATGTTGCGGCGCTAAAGTAAAAGTTAAGAGTTATGAGTTATCAGTTATAAGTTAAAAGTAAATCTTATGGATCAACTTTTCACTCCGTTCTTCTCTACGAGACACTGCGCGATTGCGTTAGTCTAAGTAATAATTTTAATCAAGTAATAAATTTGACTTTCCAACTCTTAACTCCTCACTCCTCACTCCTAACTTTTTATTCATCACTCAATTTCCAAATTCTCCCGAAAGTATAATTTCTTCTTATCCCCCTAGCAGGGTGTATTTGTGTTAATATATTGTAAAACTCATACCCTGAGCGCAAATAATGGGGAAGGTTTTAGTCTTAAACGCCTCTTACGAACCTCTCAATATAACGAGTTGGCGTCGCGCTGTAGTTCTTTTAATCAAGGGCAAAGCAGAACGCGTGGAACACAACGGTAAATTTCTGTACACGGATTTCCCGTTGCCGACCGTGATCCGGTTGCGTCATTATGTACGCGTTCCTTATAAAGAAATCCCTCTAACTCGCCGAAATATATTGCACCGTGATGGTCATGCCTGTCAATACTGTGGTTTCACAGGGGATGAATTGACACTAGACCATGTAATACCGCGATCGCGCGGCGGAGGCGATACTTGGGAGAATATTGTTACCGCTTGTGTCCGTTGCAATGTCAAAAAAGGCAGTCGGACTCCCCACGAAGCTCACATGCCTTTGCGTCATCCCCCGCGCCAACCTTATAGCAGTCTCTATTTCGAGGTCAGCAAACATCTTAAGAGTGGACTGCATACAGAGTGGCAAAAGTATGTCATAGGTCTTTGAGCAAAAAACAGAGGAGCAAAGGAAAAAGGAGAAATACCCTCTTTCTTTGGGAGATAGCCAATAACTTTAGTTATGGAGTGTTGAAAAATTGGTGGCTATATGGCTTTGTAAAACCAAGGTGCAATGCGTCAACGCTCAAGCCTTTACATTTGTTGTATATAAGTTTCCCCTTTGCTCTTCATTCCTCCTGTCTTTTTCCATTAGACTTCACTCTAATTTTTAGAATTTTCAAAGGGGATATGAAACACGCCTTGCTCATCAAAAATAATTGTTAATTGCTCAATAGTCACAATAATGAGAATATTAAGCATAAGAATATTTCAAATATCAAGGACTAATCCTAAAGTATAAGATAGAAAATATACCCTAAGTTAGATAAAAATCCCCCTGATTAAATTTGCCGACGAGAGAAAAACTCCTAAAACAGATACCTGCTGCCACATACAGCCTGATATCTTAAACTTACTTGCTGTACTCCCTCTAGTGGGATTTAGTTGATTCTTGAGCGCTGTTACTGACAAAAAATATACTTAGATGTATAGTGCAATGTCTTGAGATTTTTGCGAAGATCATAATAATGTGGCTAAATTCAGGGAATTGCTGCTCGTAGTATTTCTGAATAAAAGGAGCCTCACACTTTAAAAAAGTTCCCTATGTACTTTAATTCTCCCGTTACTCAGTTTGAGAATTTGTCGTTGACCACAGAGCCAAACCCAGAGGAACCTGAAATCGAGAAAGCGCCAGTGGAAGTTGCATTTAAAAGCCCATCATTACCGCCATCGGTAGGTGATGGGGCTATATATCTCAGTCACCGTGGTAATTCTCTGGCACAACAAAAGTCAGAAGAACTGCAAAGAACCCTTTTGGCACACCGACACGATCGCCAACTGGTAATTTTGCAAGATTTTCCTGACCCTGATGCCCTTTCCTGTGCCTGGGCTTATCAGTTAATTGCCCAGCAATATGATATCAAATGTGAAATCATTTATGCTGGCGCGTTAAGCCATCAAGAAAATATTGCCTTGGTAAGGCTGACTAATTTACCCATCCAACGCTGGACAACGCAAACCTTGAAAACCAAAGATTTGTCATCTTATCAAGGTTTTGTGCTAATTGACAACCAGGGAACCACTTCGCAACTACTGTCATCGGTGCAGCAAGCTGGAATTCCTTTAGTGGTACTCATCGACCATCACAGTATCCAAGGCGATTTGCAATCAGAGTTTGAGGATATTCGTCCTTATGTAAGAGCGACGGCAACAATTTTTACTCAATACCTCCAAACAGGATTATTAGCATTAGATAGCAGCATAAATCAACACGTCAAATGCGCTACTGCCTTGATGCATGGCTTGCGATCGGATACAAATCGGTTAATGCAAGCGCAAGAAGAAGACTTTATGGCAGCGGCCTACTTAAGCCGATTTTATGATGCCCAACTGCTGAATGCCATTTTACAGGCGAACCGTTCCAAGCGGGTAATGGATGTAATCGAGCGATCGCTAAAAAATCGCATCGTCCAAAATAACTTTTCCATTGCTGGTGTTGGATATTTACGCTACGAAGACCGTGACGCCATCCCCCAAGCGGCTGATTTTCTTGTCACCGAAGAAAACGTCCACACTGCTGTAGTTTACGGTATTGTTCACGATGAAGATGATGAACTGGAAATAGTCATCGGCTCCCTGAGAACTAGCAAACTTACCCTTGACCCCGATGAATTCATCAAAGAAGCCTTTGGACAAGATAGTGCAGGGCGGTTTTTCGGCGGTGGAAGAACAAGCGCAGGTGGCTTTGAAATCCCGATGGGCTTCTTATCCGGCAGTAATGAAAATTCCGCCTATGCGAAAATGAAATGGGAAGTATTCGACGCTCAAATTAAGCAAAAACTGTTGAGGTTGGTTAATCCTAGAGATAATCCGATTCAGTCGGAGTAGAGGGAACTCAAGGAGACGCGGAGAACTCCTAACTAATGCAGCAGTCAAAGTGTTTATTTAGATAGCATCCCTTCCCGATTTTTGATAAAAGTCGGGAATTTGGGTTTTATGGCGAATGCTGAACTAAATCAAAGTTAACTTGCGCCTACCTATTTATTTGTGAAGAAGGAGCGCCATGAAGTCTATAAAACTCCAAATCTTACAAACTCTGTATGAGCAAGATTTTTATGCTTGGGTAGAGCAGACAGCAGAGCTTTTGCGATTGCAGCACTGGGACACGCTGGATTTAGAACACTTAATTGAGGAAGTGGTGGACTTGGGTAAGAGTCAACAACGGGCGTTGCAAAGTGCGTTGCGGTTAGTCTTATCGCATTTGTTGAAATGGAAGTATCAACCAGAACGTCGTAGTCATAGTTGGCAAGTGACCATTACCCGTGAGCGACTGAATATAGATGAATTGCTGCAAGAAAGTCCTAGCTTGCAGCGTTTTTTAAATGATGCCGAGTGGATAAATACTACCTATCAAAGAG
This sequence comes from Nostoc sp. EspVER01, assembly GCF_034530635.1. NCBI lineage: Bacteria > Bacillati > Cyanobacteriota > Cyanophyceae > Nostocales > Nostocaceae > Nostoc > Nostoc sp. EspVER01. The sequence continues at coordinate 21,586 of NZ_JAVRCS010000011.1, read as the reverse complement.
CGCGGCGAGAGGCAATGGTGGAAACAAGTTTATCAGAAGATAACTTTGCGATCGCTTGTCCGTTTTCTGTTGATGAGATTTTAGACTTAGACTTTTATCCTAACGCTGACCAATAATCGTAAAGTTATTTACCCTCTAACAACCGCTAATCATAGTCTAAATTAAGTAAAAATACGGCTTAAATTTAGTATAATAAATGGCTAACATCATGATAATCATGAGCGGTAAATTTTATTTCTGATGGAAACTATAATTTTTCTTTGCAACGGTGAAGCAAAATATAACAGTGGACAAGGAATCATTAAAAATAGTAAACTTCCTGGCTTGATAAAGTCAGAAATTTCGTCAGGAGAATACTACGAAACATCCTGGAGTTGCTCGAATTCTAGATTCATACAGGTTGGAGATAGAGCCTACTTTCAGAGAAGCGGAAATACTGGCAACGAACCTAGTGGCTTTATTGCTGCTGGTCATATTATTGCAGCACCAAAAGATTATCAACTAAAGGTTTTAGATAGCAAAAAATATTCAGATTTAAGTGAAGCGTACATATCCGATAATGCTGGATGTTTTTTCGTTTACATTCAAATAGATTCAGTTGTTGATTTTGATTTCCCTCTGGAACAAAGGAATTTAAGAAGATTACCTCAATTTCAAGGTATAAATTTTAATTTTGGAGGTGGCGGTTGTAGATTCAATAGTAAAGCTGCTCCATTTTTAGATTCAGAATGGGAAAAGCATTCCCTAATACAACAAAGGCAAAGGCGAGGAGTTAGGCTTGTTGACATCTTCTTTGAACAGGGGGAAGGTTTTAAGCAAAAAAAGGATTATCAAGGTGCAATAGATGCTTACAAATTAGCCTTAGAAGTTGATCCTAAATATGTCAAAGCAATTAATAGAATAAGTTATTACGAATCAATTTTAAAGAAGATTAGCGAAACGTCGAAGCCTCCAGAACTACCGATAACACCAGAGCCTAAAATACCCTCATTAGAGCCGAAGCCATCGCCAGAGACTAACGAACTATTACTTGCTAGAGAAGAACTTGATAAACAAAAATTTTTCAATTTTAAAAGTGATGCCGACGCTCGTCAAAAAATTACTGTATCAATAGCTAGGAGACAGGGACAATCACAATTTCGTAAGTCTTTACTAGATGCTTACTATAGTAAGTGTGCTATTACCAATTTTGATGCTGAGGCTGCACTCGAAGCTGCTCATATAATTCCTTACAGCGAAACAGAGAATAATCATCCGTCAAATGGTTTATTGTTACGTGCTGACTTACATACCTTATTTGATTTAAACCTCATTGTTATCGATCCAAAAACAATGAAGGTACATATTTCCCCTCTTCTCAAAGAAACTGAATATAAAACAATCGATGGTAAAGAGATACGAGTTCCAAAAGATGAAATATGCCGTCCCAACCAACAATTTTTGAAACAGAGGTTGGAGCAGTGTAAATGGCGTCAAAATATTTAGCCTAAAAAATTCAGTTATTTTGTTCGGAAGTACTTAATATATTTAAGTTAGAGAATGACAAGCTTGATTTATCTAGATTATGAGTACCCTAAAGGAAGTAGAACTCGCTATTAGTCAACTTTCACCAGAGGATTTAGCTGCTTTTCGTGCCTGGTTTGCAGAATTCGATGCAGCAGCCTGGGATAAACAGATTGAAAAAGATGTGGCTGCTGGTCGGTTAGATGCATTGGCAGAGAAAGCACTCAAACATCTCCGAGAAGGGCGTTGTACCGATCTGTGAAACATCGAGCAACCCCTGATTTTTGGTATTACTATCGCCAGTTACCAATTGATATCCAACAGCTTGCTGACCGATGTTATGAGTTGCTTCGGGAAGATCCTAAGTATCCATCATTGCATTTCAAAAAAGTCGGTCAGTTCTGGTCAGTGCGTATTGGTCTATATTATCGGGCGCTTGCTGTAAAAGAAGATGATAATTTTGTATGGTTTTGGATTGGCTCACATCCAGAGTATGACAGATTGCTAAGTGGTGGATAGCGTTCTAACATTGCATAAGAGCAGCCTAACTGATCGTTCACAATACAAAGTATGGAACTATACTTAATTCGTCATGGCATCGCCGAAGACAAGGGATTAGGCATCAAGGATGAAGATCGCAGCCTAACCAAAGAAGGAAGGCAAAAAACGGAGAAAGTTGCCCAGAAACTTGTTAAATTAGGTTTAAACTTTGATTTAATTCTCACCAGTCCCTTAGTGCGGGCGCGCCAAACGGCTGAAATCCTCATAGCAGAAAAACTAAGCTCCCAGTTAGAGGAATCTAGCCACCTCGCGCCTGATGGTCAAATTTCTAATTGGCTCAAAGACTGGTTAGAACCAAGAAATTATTCCCAAAATACCCAACTGGCGCTGGTTGGACACGAACCTAATTTGAGCAATTGGGCAGAAATTCTCCTGTGGGGAGAAGCCAAAGAAAGCTTAGTCTTGAAAAAAGCAGGTATGATTGGGATAAAACTACCAGAAACAGGTTCTCCTCTGGGTCGGAGTCAGATGTTTTTGTTGACACCACCCAAGTACCTGCTATAACAGTTTTTCAACATTTCCAATTGTTGTTAGAACGGCTACTGTTATGGCGACAATAAATTTCTGGTAAGTTAGCTTGATCAGATATTTCACAAAGCGAATGGTGTTGCCATGATGGTGTGCGAATACAAGCCTGGTTTAGAAGGCATTCCCGCCGCCCAATCAAGTATCAGCTATGTTGATGGGCAAAAGGGAATACTAGAATATCGTGGCATTAGGATTGAGGAATTAGCAGAAAAAAGTACATTCTTAGAAACTGCTTATCTCTTAATCTGGAATAAACTGCCAAGCAAGGAAGAACTGGAAACATTTGAGCATGAAGTTCGTTACCACCGGCGGATAAAATACCGCATTCGGGACATGATGAAATGCTTTCCAGAAAGCGGCCACCCAATGGATGCCTTGCAAGCCTCTGCTGCGGCTTTAGGTTTGTTTTATTCGCTCCGGGATTTACATAATCCTGCCTATATTCGAGATTCAGTAGTACGGCTGATAGCAACTATTCCGACGATGGTGGCGGCCTTCCAACTGATGCGAAAAGGCAATGACCCGGTGCGTCCCCGTGATGATTTAGACTATTCCGCCAACTTTCTATACATGCTCAATGAGCAAGAACCCGATCCTCTAATGGCGCGGATTTTTGATATCTGCTTGATACTTCAAGTCGAGCATACAATGAATGCTTCTACCTTCAGTGCTAGGGTGACAGCTTCCACCTTGACCGATCCTTATGCTGTGGTTGCTAGTGCTGTAGGAACTTTGGGCGGGCCCCTGCATGGTGGAGCCAATGAAGAAGTAATTCAGATGTTGGAAAAAATTGGCTCTGTGGAAAATGTCCGTCCCTACATAGAGAATTGTCTGCAAACTAAATCTAAGATTATGGGTTTTGGACATCGTGTGTATAAAGTAAAAGACCCACGAGCCATAATTTTACAAGGTCTAGCAGAACAACTGTTTGAGAAGTTTGGCTATGACAAATTCTATGACATTGCTCAAGAAATGGAACGAGTGGTAGAGGAAAAACTCGGTAGTAAAGGGATTTATCCAAATATTGACTTTTACTCCGGTTTAGTGTATAGGAAGATGGGTATTCCTACAGACTTGTTTACACCAATATTTGCGATCGCTCGTGTTGCCGGTTGGTTAGCCCACTGGAAAGAACAACTAGCAGAAAACCGGATTTTCCGTCCTACCCAGGTTTACAACGGTCTGCACGAAATTACTTATACACCGATTGACCAACGGTAACTGGGCATAGGGCATGGGGTACTTTTACTGAGCGTACCCCTCCGGGGAAGCAAGCTACGCGTAGCGTCTCGTAGAGAAGCCGAAGTATTGGGAATTGGGTACAAGAGGCAGAGGGGAAAGACTTACTGCACTTCTCCCCTGCCACCCTGCTCCTTTCAAGGGCAGGCTTTTAGGCTTTCGATAAATAGTTGAGAATGTTCTCAATTATTGAACGTAGTTTTAAGTTCTCAGACAATGGTTTTGGTTTTAAAATCCCAAAAATTTGTCTAATCAAAAAAACCTGCCCCAGAAAGCCACCCTGCTCCCCTGCTTCCTCATTCTCCGTCTCCTCAATAGCCAAACTCAATGCCAACCATAAGTAGAATTCTCATCTCGCTTCAGGGTGGTCAAACCATCCAACGATATACTAGGCATGGGAATTGGCAACAAATCTTCAATCGGAAGTCATCACAGCAAAAATTAAAAATGGGTGAATTTACAGGTATTAATTTAACTAATAGTTGTAATTCACTATGACTCGATGTCTTAAAGAGCGGAAACATGAATTCAGGAATTGACCTCCAAGGAACTTTTATTGAATCCCTCCGGGATTTAGGTTTACCAGCAGGAACAGCCAAAGCGATTTGGATGCCCCTGCCAATGATACTGATGCTAATTGGGGCAACAGTGGGGGTATTAGTTGCTACTTGGCTAGAACGGAAAATTTCTGCCTCCGCACAGCAGCGAATTGGGCCAGAATACCAGGGGCCTTTTGGGTTGCTGGTGCCTGTAGCGGATGGTCTGAAGTTGGTATTTAAAGAAGATATAGTACCAGCCAAGTCTGACCCCTGGCTGTTTACTCTTGGCCCAATTATTGTTGTAATTCCGGTGTTTCTGTCTTTCCTGATTGTGCCCTTTGGACAGAATATCGTAATTAGCAATGTGGGCATGGGCGTATTCTTGTGGATTGCCTTGTCAAGCATTCAACCCATTGGCTTGCTGATGGCTGGCTATGCATCTAATAACAAATACTCCCTCTTAGGGGGCTTGCGGGCAGCAGCGCAATCTATCAGTTATGAAATTCCTTTGGCGTTGGCGGTGTTAGCGATCGCTATGATGTCTAATAGCCTCGACACCGTTGATATTGTCAATCAACAATCTGGCTATGGCATTCTAGGCTGGAACATTTGGCGACAACCAATTGGTTTTCTGATCTTTTGGATAGCTGCCCTTGCTGAATGCGAACGATTACCCTTTGACTTACCCGAAGCGGAAGAAGAAATCGTCGCAGGCTATCAGACGGAATACTCAGGGATGAAATTCGGTCTGTTCTACCTGGGTTCATACGTTAACTTGATCCTTTCTTCCTTACTAGTAGCAATTCTCTACTTGGGCGGTTGGGACTTTCCTATTCCCCTCAACCTCATCGCTGGTTGGCTGGGAGTCAGTGAATTAAATCCCGTGTTCCAGATAGTAACTGCGGCTTTGGGTATCACGATGACCGTGTTCAAAGCCTATTTACTAGTGTTTGTCGCCATCCTGTTGCGCTGGACAGTACCACGGGTACGGATTGACCAACTGTTAGATTTAGGATGGAAGTTTTTGTTACCAGTTGGTTTGGTTAATCTGCTATTAACCGCCGCCCTGAAACTAGCCTTTCCCTTCGCCTTCGGCGGGTAATGAGAGAGTTAGGAGTTATAAGTTATGAGTTATGAGTTATGAGTTATGAGTTATGAGTTTTTAATTAACTCCTCATTCCTCACTCCTAGCACCTTACTCCTAACTCCTCACTCCTCACTCCTAACTTTTATCACCTGAAGAGAGAGACACAAAATGCTAAAGTTCCTAAAACAAGTTGGTGATTACGCCAAAGAAACGGTACAAGCTGCGCGTTACATTGGTCAGGGACTTTCTGTCACCTTCGACCACATGCGGCGGCGTCCAATTACTGTACAGTATCCTTACGAGAAACTAATTCCTGGCGAACGGTTTCGCGGTAGAATTCACTTTGAATTTGATAAGTGTATTGCTTGCGAAGTTTGCGTTCGCGTTTGTCCAATTAACCTACCTGTAGTAGATTGGGAATTCGACAAAGCCAGCAAAAAGAAAAAACTCAACCACTACAGCATTGACTTTGGAGTTTGTATCTTTTGCGGTAATTGTGTGGAATTTTGCCCCACTAACTGTCTATCGATGACAGAAGAATATGAGCTTTCCACTTACGATCGCCATGAATTGAACTATGACAACGTAGCGCTAGGTCGTCTGCCGTATAAAGTAACAGATGACCCAATGGTTACACCACTGCGCGAACTAGTTTACCTACCCAAAGGCGTCCTCGAACCACATGGATTGCCCGCAGATGCGCCACGTGCAGGTGCGCGTCCAGAAGACTTGGTAGAGCAAACAGAAAAATAAATGTCATTTGTCATTTGTCCATTATCCTTTCTTAATGACCAATGACCAATGACTAATGACCAATGACAATTGACTAAGGACAAAAAACAGTGAATCTAGCAGAAGGAGTACAGTTAGTATCACTTGGCATACTGGGCGTGATGATGATTGGGGCAGCCATTGGTGTGGTGCTGTTTTCCAACATCGTCTATTCTGCCTTTTTGCTGGGGGGTGTGTTCATCAGCATAGCGGGAATGTACCTGTTGCTAAATGCTGATTTTGTTGCGGCTGCACAAATACTAATTTACGTTGGGGCGGTTAACGTGCTGATTTTGTTTGCCATTATGTTGGTGAACAAGCGGCAAGATTTTGTAGCATTTCCTAACTCTTGGGTGCGAAAAGTACTGACGGGTGTAGTTAGTGTAGGATTGTTTGGTCTTTTAAGTACGATGGTGCTGGCTACTCCTTGGGCGTATTCAACCGCTCCTGTAGCTGGTGGTGAAAGTTCTATTGTTTTAATTGGAGAACATTTCTTCACTGACTTTTTACTACCTTTTGAACTAGCTTCCATTTTGCTGCTGATAGCGATGGTAGGAGCAATTATTTTGGCACGTCGTGAGTATTTGCCAGATCAACTGACACGATCCAATGTGGGGCAAACTGTTTTGACTTTACAAGAACGCCCCAGAGAACTAGTATCAACAACCAGCGAAACCAAAGAGTAATATTTGCGACCAGAATCGCAGATAAACAGCCAGCTTTTTCAGGAGGGATACCCAGATTCATGCAACTCCAGTACTTTTTATTACTAGCAGCAGCTTTATTCTGCATTGGCATCTACGGTTTAATTACTAGCCGCAACGCTGTGCGGGTGCTGATGTCAATTGAATTACTGCTCAATGCTGTTAATCTGAATTTAATGGCATTTTCCAACTTCCTCGACTCAACATTAATTAAGGGTCAGGTTTTCACAGTATTTGTGATTACCGTGGCCGCAGCCGAGGCGGCGGTGGGTTTAGCGATCGTGCTGGCCATTTATCGCAACCGCGATACCGTCGATATGGAGCAGTTTAATCTCCTGAAGTGGTAATTGTGCGTGCAACTCAAGCAGGTAATCATTGCTTATAAAGCGCGAGATGCCCGGAGTAAACAATGGGCAGAACTCTGTGCGAAACAACTAGAAAGTCGCGATTGCCAAGTGTTGATGGGGCCTAGCGGGCCGAAAGACAACCCCTATCCAGTCTTTTTGGCTTCAGCTGGTCAACCAATCGATCTCGCTTTGGTTCTCGGTGGCGATGGTACTGTTTTAACTGGTGCCAGACATCTAGCCCCAGCTGGTATCCCAATTCTGGGAGTGAATGTAGGAGGCCATCTGGGGTTTTTAACTGAGTCAGTGGAAGAGTTTCAGGATACAGAGAAAGTTTGGGATCGACTGTTTGAGGATCGCTATGCTATCCAACGACGGATGATGTTGCAAGCTGCGGTGTATGAGGGGCATGGGTCTAATTTAGAACCAGTGAGCGAACGTTACCTGGCTTTGAATGAATTCTGTGTCAAACCCGCCTCCGCTGACCGAATGATCACCTCAATTCTGGAAATGGAAATCGATGGTGAGGTAGTCGATCAATACGTCGGGGATGGGTTGATTATTTCCACTCCTACAGGTTCCACAGGTTACACTGTTTCTGCTAATGGGCCAATTATGCATGATGGTATGGAGGCGATTACCATCACTCCTATTTGTGCAATGAGCCTTTCTAGTCGTCCCCTCGTTTTACCCCCTGGCTCTGTGGTGAGTATTTGGCCTTTGGGGGATTACGATTTGAGTACCAAGCTGTGGACAGATGGGGTTTTGGGAACTTCAATTTGGCCCGGACACCGTGTTGATGTGCGGATGGCAGAGTGTCGGGCTAAATTTATTATTTTGCGCGAGAACAATTCCTACTATCAGACGCTACGGGAGAAGTTGCTGTGGGCAGGTACAAGGGTTCACTACAGCAATAATCACCGTAATTAATTAAGTATTTTAGAGTGCATTTACCGCAGATTGCGATCGCGTAACCGTAGGCGATCGCAACCAAAATTACCCAAGCCCCTGGATTCATCTGGGGGCTTTCTAGTTGTGTGGAGAAATCTATACATAAATGTATTGGCTCTTTAAATTTTAGGATAAAATATTACCTCATCTCAATTCAGTCCCAGTTCTTCCTTCAACGCCTCCGGTACATTAACTGCTGTCTCCAATCCCCGCACCCCTTCCCACTGCTGCTTTTTACCCCAGATCATCTCTTCTAAATTGGCGTCGCTGAGGTCTGCACCACCCAAAATGGCATAACTGAGGTTGCTATGGCTGAGATCAGCGCCGTTGAGGATAGCACCACTGAGGTTACTGCCACTGAGGTTAGCATTGTTAAGGTTGGCATAGCTGAAGTCTGTGCCAAATAGTATAGCGTCGGTGAGGTCAGCACCACTGAGGTCGGCGTCGTTAAGAATCACGCCGCTGAGGTCGGCTTCGTTGAGAATCACCCGACTCAAGTCTACACCGCTGAGGTCGGCACCTAAGAACATTGCACCGTTAAGTCTGGCATTGTTAAGTTTGGCACCGTTAAGTTTGGCATAGCTGAGGTCTGCGGCAACCAGGATAGCATCGCTGAGGTTGGTACTGAAAAGAATTGTGTCACTGAGGTTAGTACCGTTGAGGATGGCGTGACTCAAATCAGCACCACTGAGGTCGGCGCGGCAAAGGTCGGCATGGCTAAGGCTGACGCTATTAAGGTTGGCTTCACTCAGATTTGCACCGAAAAGGATAGCGTTACTTAGGTCAGCATGGCTGAAGTTAGTGCTACTAAGGTCAGCGCGGTTGAGGTCGGCGCGGCTAAGGTCGGCGCGGCTAAGGTTGGTATTGCTAAGGTCGGCGCGGTTGAGGTCGGCGCGGCTAAGGTTGGCACAGCTAAGGTTAGCACCGCTGAGGTTGGTGCTACTGAGGTCGGCTCCGCTGAGGTTAACACCGCTGAGGTTGGCACCGCTGAGGTTGGCATCGCCGAGGTTGGCACCGCTAAGGTTGGCACCACTGAAGTTTACGCCAGTTAAGTTGGCATCGCCGAGATAAGCAAGGCTTAGGTCAGCACCGCTAAAGTCTGCCCCGGTAAGGTTGGCATCGCCGAGGTAAGCACCCCTAAAGTTACCGCCTTTGAGGAATTGTCCAACTATACTGCTAAAGTTGCCAATTTCCAGGGCATCGCTATAATTAATAATCCGCAACAGTTGGGATGTGAAAAAATTGTCTGTGTCCGGTTGGGCAGATGGATAGAAGATGATTTTTTGTTTGAGTTCATCTTGCCCTTGGGCGTAACGGTGTAACTCTAATAATAAAATCAGTACGTTCAGCCCTGTATATATGTCTACCTGTCTCAACCCAAGAGCAATATTTTGTGCCGCTAGCTTTAACTTTGTTTTCTGAGGCAAGTTATCATCTGGTGTGCCATCGATAAATTCTCCCTGACACCAGCGACGATAAAAATCTTCTAGCCGCCCAAAAAGCAATTCTGGACGAATTTTTTGACCAGTCACAACCAATTCCATTAGTTGGTTTACTATTTCAGGTTTCAGGGCACCACTGCCCAATAAATCATAAATCTCTTCATACATCTGGCGATCGCATACTTTAAAGCAAAACCCAGTGGGTAAAGTGCCCAATGTGCGATCGTCTATCTGAGAACTCAAACCGTTCTTTGGTATTGTCCATTTTTCTAAGCTTTTTTGCAGTCTTGGAGAGTATAAATATTCCTGCAAATTATCTTGAGCTAATCTAACGCTTTTGTCTGGTTCTTTAATATTTTTTCCTAGAGGTAAAACTGCCTCAGTTTCTAGCGATGTGGTCTTTGGCATCTCTTGTAACCTTATACCCCTCACATAATTTCTCAGCAGCTGCCAAACTTGAGATAAATATGTTGACATTTTTGTTTCCGTTGTTACATTTAAATAACTGTTTTTGATAATCCTGAATTAAAAACTTTTCTATGGTAGTTTGCTTTGCATTGCCAACAATCAACAGTATAAATAAATACTATAGTAAAAAAATCATGAGTTGGCGATGTTTACGGCGGGCTACTTCTGATGAATTGCCAACGGCGTTTCTGGATGGCAACTTCTCGCTCACCTGTAGTAGCCTTAAGCTTCCTCTCATGATGTAAATAAAGTGTTAACTTCAAAATTATTTCCAAGCTCAACTAATTCTATGATTTAGCTAATTTGTTATACTTTTTCTCCAAGAAATTTCTTAGTCTGATGTAAAAATCATACTTACTGTTTGCAGGAGATGCAATTGTTAGGAAAAATCCTACACTAAAACAGCACAACAAAGCTGAAAAATGGCAATTAAAATTTAAGTCAAAAGTTTTTTGCCTAATATAAAGCAGCTAAGATAATCGCTATAGGGCAGGCTATATGGCTTTGCAAAAGTTAAAAATTAACGAGAGATAGTTATCAGGTAATGAATGTAATGAACAGATTAACTTTTTATATGATTTTGTTACATAGTTTATTTTTAGGGATAGCGACAGCTAGCGCTAAGTCACCGTTTCTTAACAATGTTGATACAGCCAAGCATATTCTTGGAAAAGATGTGGTTACAGTCAGAAGTGGAGAGAAATTCAATAGTCATTTATCGACAGAAACTTCTTCAACTAAAATCTCAGCCTTATCATCAAATAATATTAATTTTCCTCAGAAACAGAGGCTACCGTCAAATCACGTTTGGGTAGTTAATCAAAATAAACACGTACAGCCTCAACCGTTTATTTGGATAGTAGAAAATCTGAAACAAGCAGGTCAGCAACCATTTTTACAAGTTGCAAAACCCCCAGAAAAACCGAATACAAAGCCTAGCAATACCAAGAAACCAGCAGCAAAGGATGATTTAGAGCCATTTAACGAAGTAATTAAAAATACCCAAAAGTCAGGGGGATTGTTCACACTTTATCGGAATAAAGAAAAGAATAAGATTTATCTAGAAATTAAGCCAGAACAACTTAATAAAAATTACCTAGCTACGGCAACTCTGGAATCGGGTATTGGCGAACGGGGTATTTACAGTGGTATGCCTCTGCAAGATTTTTTATTTTATTTTCAACGGGTGGATGATAAATTACACTTTGTCATTCGCAATGTAAATTTTCGCACTCGTGAGGGAGATCCCCAGGTGCGATCGCTGACGCGATCATTTAGCGACTCTGTTCTCTACAACATTTCCATTAAAAGCATTCATCCAGAACGCAAAACCCTTCTCATTGACTTAGAAGATTTGTTACTCACAGACTTAGCTGGATTATCTGTAGGTTTAGGAGTTCCAAAAACCGCAAGCCAGTCCTATTTTGGTACTGCTAAAGCCTTTCCCCAAAACTTAGAAGTTGAATCAGTTTTGAATTACTCTAATAGCGTTGACCCCAACAATGAAATTGCAAGCTTTGGGTCGCTAGCTGACAACCGTGGCTTTACCTTGCGCGTCCACTACAGTCTCTCCCAACTACCCGATCGAGATTATCGACCGCGCTTTGCTGACGATCGCATTGGCTATTTCATCACCGCCTACCAAGATTTATCCAAAGACGACGATCGCGGCGATTCTTTTGTCCGCTACATAAATCGCTGGCATTTAGAAAAACAAGACCCGAAAGCAGTCATTTCTCCTCCCAAAAAACCGATTGTCTTCTGGATTGATAACGCTGTGCCCTTAGAATACCGCGATGCCATGAAAGAAGGCGTTCTCATGTGGAACAAAGCCTTTCTCAAAGCCGGATTCAAGGATGCAATTGAAGTTCGCCAAATGCCAGATGATGCTACCTGGGACCCGGCCGATATTCGTTACAACACGATTCGCTGGATTAATACAGTCGATGGCTACTTTGCAATGGGGCCATCCCGCGTTAACCCATTGACAGGAGAAATTTTGGATGCAGACATTCTTGTAGATGCTAGCTTTATCCGGGCACTCAAGGGTGAATATCGCAAAATCGTCCAACCCAGCCAAACAGAAAATCGCACGACTTTATCAGCTTTGATGCAAAATCGTCTACTTTGCGCCAATGGTTTAGATGGAAAAAACAATGGTGTCCCCCAGAAGATGCAAGGACAAGAGGGGTTGTTGAATCGTTTATCAAAAATGGCAGGCGAGTACGATTTATGCTACGGGATGGAAGCTGCTAACCAGTTTGCCTTTGGTTCACTGGCGATGTCTCTGCTGGCTGATACTATGGCTACTCCAGACAAGGTAAAAGAATATATTAATCAGTATTTACGTTTAATCATCGCTCACGAAGTTGGACATACTCTTGGTTTACGTCATAACTTCCGTGGTAGTACACTGCTACCACCACAGGAGATGAATAATACAGAAATTACCAAAAATAAAGGTCTGACAACTTCTGTCATGGACTATATTCCCCCAAATATCGCCCCTCAAGGTACAAAACAAGGAGATTATTTTCCTACTATGGTAGGGCCTTATGATGAATGGGCAATTAAGTATGGCTACACAACAATTCAGACATCAACTCCTTTAGCAGAAAAGCCTATTTTGGAGGAAATTGCTGCACAATCCTACAAGCCAGAGTTTAGTTATTCCACAGATGAAGATATATATGACCTCGACCCAACCGCTAATGCTTGGGATAATAGCAGTAATGTGCTGGTTTATTCTCAGTGGCAATTGAATAATTCGCGGGTGATGTGGGAACGTCTCGATAAACGTTTCCCAATGGCTGGTGATAGTTACAGCGATGTGAGCGAACGTTTTAGCACAGTATTGGGTAACTATTTCCAGCAAATATATCTCACCACAAAATACATCGGGGGACAATCTTTCTATCGCATTCACCCCAGCGAGATACCTGCCGAAAAAGTCTCTGAAGTTCCGCAACGCCGTTTACCATTTGAACCAGTAGCAGTTGAAGAACAACGCCAAGCTTTAGAAACGCTACAAAAATATGTATTTGCAGAAGATGCCCTCAGTTTTTCACCAGAATTATTGAATAAATTAGCACCTTCTCGTTGGCGACATTGGGGTAGTTCTCCACAAGTTGGTCGTTTGGATTTTCCCATTCATGACTTGGTGCTACTAATGCAGGGTTCTGTGTTACGAGATTTACTCTCAGGCGATCGCCTCTCTCGTCTCAAGGATATTGAACTCAAAACTCCCGAAGGAAAAGCACTGACTCTACCAGAACTATTTGACACTTTACAGTCGGGTATTTGGACGGAAGTTATCCAACCAAAAGGCAAACCAATGAAGATTGCCAGTTTGCGGCGAGGCTTGCAGCGTCAGTATTTGGACATTTTGACCAGTATGGTCTTGCGAAAAGAAAATGTTCCAGAAGATGCTCGTACTCTAGCTTGGTATAAACTCAAACAGCTTAATGAAAAACTTAAGGGAGTTAATTCTGAGGATGAATATACCAAAGCGCACTTATTAGAAACGCGCGATCGCATCGAGAAAGTTTTAAACGCCCCATTGCAAGCGAATTAAAAAAGTGAGGAGTGAGGAGTTAATAGTAAAATTCCTCACTTCTCTTCTTTTACCCTCATTTTGGCAAACAGAATATATTGATTATGTTGTGGGATAAGGACTAACTCACTAACTCCAAAAACCCCCTTCCTTGAGTCGTCCTTCATTCTGAGTGCAAGCGCTGTTTAGTCCACTGTCAACTACTTTCGATCAACCCAGTAGCGAAGTATTCCGATCATACTTTAGATCATTCGCTCTACATGTGTTGCACCGTTGACAAAAGGTATATCAATAGAAAACTTACCGAGGAGGCAGCAGGCAATTAAGTTTCCTCCTGCTACCTCTGCATTATCCTAACTACTCAATGCTTTTAAGAAGCGTTGCAAACTCTTAAACACATTGGGCTTTCTCGCAGGTGTCGCGTCAGTTGTTGTTGTTTGCGGTTGTCCTTTTAAAACAATCAGATCCAAATCATCACCAGATGGTTTTGTGGGTAATTCGGCAATTCTTTGATATTCGCCGTTGGTTTCCAGCCAAACTTCCCACTGTCCTGGGTAGCAGCGATATAGGGCACTTTCATCGTCTATGGGGCGCACGTAATAGGCGGATTCAATGGTACTGATAAAGCGATCGCGGATTTTTCTCGCTGTATAACCAATGCCCACGGTTCCAGAATCTTCTAAACGGGGATTTAACAAAACTAAAGGGCGATCGCCTATTACTTCACACAGCTTTTCCAACTGCGGCACTTCTACGGATGTGGGGGCGATGAATAAGAAAATTTCATCCTCTGGCTGAATTTTTGTCTGCAAGGAAGCAGCCCTACCCGTACCAATATCCAAAATTTGAAATGGTGCATCTGCCCAATCACGCCGGGCTAGAGCCGCAGCGCCAGCGTCAGCAAAGAAAATCTTCAAACGGGAATCATAATCTGTAAACGCCGGCAGAAATTGTTCCGCCACCGGCATAAACTTCAGTTCTGGGAACAGGAACTCAACTTGTAAGCGAGTACAACCATCTGCAAGGGCAGCTTGAACGGCTGTACGAGATTGGGCGATCGCATCTTCAAGCGTATTTGGAAGTTCACTCATAATCTGCATGGTTCTGTAGTGTCTACTCCCATTGTTTCAGTATTGGCTCTTAATTAGGACTTACGCAGACGAGATTTCCCAATCCCCTGAAAACGCAGGGCTGTTTCATTGAGTGTTCCTCTAATAATATAAATCATCAAATATCTTCATTGAACTCAGTCGCCAGCAGGAGGATACTTAGCACAATATTTTTTACACTGGCAAATAAACCTTATAAACAACTTAAGAACAGCGTATGCCTCTTCATAAACTTGAACATTTTGACCAAAATTATCGAGACACTTTTGGCGGAGACGATCTGAAAGCGCTGGATCTTTATACTGGCGGAGAGGATAGAGTTGGCTCAGTTGCTGACGTTTTAGTTGATGATTATGGTCATTTCCGGTATTTAATTATTGATATCAGCTTAGATTTTGTTAGCAAGAAAATATTACTACCAATTGGTCTTTGCCGGATCAGTTATCCAGAAAGACGCGCCTATGTTGATGGGTTAAGCAGACAGCAAATAGAGGGTTTACCCGATCATACAGAAGATGCGATCGTTAATAATGATTACGAAGAAAAGGTACGTAGTGTATTTCGTTCTCCAACCAGCGGTGTGACTTACGATCGCGATACATACAATTACCAAGAAGATCCAGATTTGTATGGGTTGAATGAGCAATCTCATCAAACTTTTAAACTATATGAAGAACGATTAATTGCCAGCAAACAACGCATCAAAACCGGAGAAGTAACGGTTGGGAAGCATATTGAAACAGAAACTGTACACGTTACAGTACCCGTTCAAAAAGAACGAGTTCTGATTGAGCGAGTTACGCCAACAGAAGCAGGAAAGGCTATAAATCCCAATGAACTTAAGTTTCAAGAAGGGGAAGTAGCACGCATAGAAGTGTACGAAGAAACTCCTGAGATACATAAAGAAGCATTTGTGCGTGAAGAAGTCCGGGTGAAGAAAGTAGTAGAACGGGACACTGTGGAAGCACAAGACACCATACGTCGAGAGGAATTAGATATTGATACTGCGGGGAATTTACATGTGCAAGAAAATGATATCGCCACACATGAAGCTCTTTAATTAGTTAGTTCATAAAATTATTTAATAGATTTATCTGAATAATCAAACAGGCAAAGTTAATTTTTATCTCTGCCTGTGTTTTTTTATTAAACAACAAGAGTCCTAACTTATGAGACAAGTCGGAAATCTGAACATGCAAAAAAATTGCATCTTGATAAATTATGTAGAAATGTAAAAACAAAAAAAATGCAATGAGCATCTTAATATATCTAGAGAATCCCGTGTATTAAGGCTAGACATACTTTTTTTTGCAAAAGAAAGTGAGATGCTTACATTTTGTGTCTCTAGTTAGCCATATCGATCAAAAATATCTATAACTTTCGATTATTTAACCCTGGAAATAATTCATTCGGCAGAAGGATGTACAAATATAAATAAATGTCTAGTTTAGATATTAAGAGATGACAAAAAAATATTTGAGGTTAAACATAATGGTTCTTTACAAATTAGAAGATTTTGAGCCTAGCTATCAAGAGAGTTTTGATGGTCATGACATTAAAGGGTTGGGTGTCTATACACAGGGAACTGATGAAAAAGTTGGTACTGTTAGCGATGTTTTAGTTGATGAAGAAGGTCATTTTCGCTATCTAGTTGTTGACTTAGGCTTCTGGATTTTTGGTAAAAAAGTATTACTACCACTTGGCCGCGCCCGTATCGACTATAACGTCGATCGCGTTTACACAATTGGTTTGACTAGAGAGCAAGCTGAAGATTTGCCTGAGTTCGATGAACGTCAAACCCTTGATTACGATTATGAAGAACGGGTGCGTGGGGTATATCGCCAACCCACAGACTACAACCTTCCTGTAGAAGCTGCAACACCATTAGAACCTTTAGCAGGATTAGATCCTTTAGGAGCGCCTGTAGCATCATTAGGGACAACTCCTACTTACGCCCGTGATAGCTACACTTACGATAATGAGCCTGCTTTATACGGGTTAAATGAACAAGATCATCAAACCCTGAGATTGTATGAAGAACGGCTGATTGCCAGCAAACGACGCCAAAAAACTGGAGAAGTAACGATTGGCAAGCATGTTGAAACTGATACCGCACGGATTGCAGTGCCAGTAGAAAGAGAACGAGTTGTGATTGAACGTGTAACTCCAGCAGATGCGGGTACGGCTGTCTCTGGGCGCGAAGCAGACTTCCGTGAAGGCGAAGTTGCTCGCATAGAAATCCACGAAGAAACTCCTGAAATTCGCAAAGAAGCATTTTTGCGTGAAGAAGTCAGAGTTAGAAAAGTGGTCGATCAAGACACAGTTGAAACTCAAGAAACCGTACGTCGTGAAGAGTTAGATGTGAATTCTGGTAATCTTCCCATTGAAGAACGCTAACTAAAAATAGTCATTAGTTAATCGCTAATGACTAATAATTAATTCTACACAGTACCGGTGAAGCAATTGAATTAGTTTGACTTTGCTCACAATAGCTGATGCCACTTACAATACTTTTTGGATAAACCCAACAATCTCTCTTTTGGTTTGGGGAAAGGTTAAGGGCAAAGGGGGAAAGGAAAATTCAAATCCTTTCCCTCTGAACCGAAAAGTGTTGATATTACTTAAGTGATTTACAAGAATAAATATACGATGCCGTTGGTTTCGACTGCGCGGTCGTTGTGTCGAAACTCGCCAACACAGGTATTTTCTTTGTCGCAAATCACCTTAGAGTTTTTGATTGCAAATATTACTCTGGATATGAGTTGGATAAATCCATCGATCGCAAATATTTTCTAAATGGTATCCAGATGATTAATACATTTAATTTAGCTAATTAGAAAGCGGTTAGTAAACTTTCCAGATGAATGGCCAAACTATGGCAAAAAACACTTTACAGACAAAGGGTAATTCTCGCACTATCTCCTCACTGGCAGATTTAAGAAAGAAGGTGAACAATTTTGCCGTGTTTGATAATCAAGGTCAGCTAGTAGGGGTAGTTCATGATTTAATTGTGGATAGTAATCGTCGGCTAAACCTCGTTATATCAAACCAGGCTAATCCAAAAACTGCTGAATATAGACAGCAGTTAGCTGATAAACACCCTTCTTTATTTCAGTTGCAGAGCCAGAGAATCAAAAAAATAGACAAGCCGACTCAATCTGTTTTCATAGACTTAAACAAATCAGAAATTGAATATATGCCTGAATATTTAGAATCAGAAACACCAGGCGATTTTAACTCAACTGAGCAACTAGCTAACAATCAAATGACAAATAGCCCAGTTGAGCCATTAAATAATTTAGAACAGGTTCCTGAAGAACAGATTATTCGTCTACTAGAAGAACGACTATTTGTTGAAAGCAGTAAGCGTAAAGTTGGTGAGGTAATTGTTCGCAAAGTCATCGAAACGCGGATGGTACAAGTTCCTGTCCGGCGCGAAAAGCTGATTGTGGAACAAATTAGCCCAGAACACAAACAACTCGCAGAAATTGATTTAGGACAAGGAGAAATTTCTGGGCTTGATTTGACCGAAGTCGAAAAACTTGAAGCTACACATCACAATGGTTTGACGGTAAGCGGCGAATTTAGCTCACCTAAAATTGCTAATTTATTATTGAATGCGATCGCACTAGAGCGAAATCACGGCTGCAAGCAGGTGCGTGTTACCATTGCAGTTGAAGACGAGTTGCACCAGAAAAAATACCAGGAGTGGTTTGACCGCTGTTCTAAAGGTCAATCACTAAAGCCATAACAACAAGTTTCTCATAAGTTTCTAGCAGATAAATTAGTAGGGTGGGCATTGCACACCCTATTTTTTTGCTGATTTACAGCAGTTTTCATGTATTTGATACCCCATCTATCGGTGATTCTTTAAAATAAATTTTTAGTACATTCATGAGTTGCTTGGAATCGTAGCCACAGACTGAGAGGTAAGAATAAAATTATCCAACATTTAAAAATTATAATTTTTATATAAGAATTATATTCTTTCTGGCTCATACCTTGAACTTTGTCAAAATCTAAAAAATGACCTAAACCTAAAGCTAGTGGAATTAAAACAACACCAAAAATAAGGGTTTCAGTAATAAATTGACCCATATATGTTTATAAAAAAATAAATACTTGAGAATTTATATACTCTCAGGACAGGAACCAAATTTATCTAAAAGCTCAGATATAAGCTGATGATTTGAACAACGCCAAATGACGCTAACATTACTAGATAGATTAAAGTCTGGCTCACCATAACCTGATAATGCCATAGCATCAGGAAGTATAGTCTCTTTATAGATACAAGTTAGAACTTTATTGTCAGGTGGCGAAATGGGATTACGTCCACTATCGTGTTGCAATGTTCCAGCAACCCATCCATTAGGGGTTAAATGCCATTCTCTCGATTCTTTACTTGACATATTTTATTTTTGTGTTTGCCGTGTTGATTTTATTACATTTTGGATACAAACAATGCTAGTAAAAATACTTGTTTAAGCTAAAAATTTCACTCTTGTTGACTGGTTCCCAGCCTCTAGGTAGGGAACCCATTCTGGGAGGCTCCGCCTCCGATCTTCTTGACAAGAGGCAGAGCTTCTTTTAAATACATTCCCAGCCTGGAGACTGGGAACAAGGCGACACAAGCCTTTGGACTTTTCTTAGTGCCATTGTGTCTAGAGTGAATGTCTCTAATGCAACTTAATTTACAATACTAAGCAGTTGCCGTCCTTTTGGCTACTTGCAATGAAATTTCGACTGAAGAGACTTTCACCCAAAAAACGACAGCGTTTGATCTCACCGATTAAGATTCAAGTTCAAAATGGAAAATTTGAGATTATAGGTATGGGTGCATGGCATTCCTACTGGCGCGATCCTTATCATCTGCTGCTAACGATTCCCTGGACTGGCTTTCTGCTGCTGATTTGTACTTTCTATGTAAGTATTAATGCTCTATTTGCCCTAGCTTACTTGATAGGAGGAGATTGTATTGCCAACGCCCAACCTGGCTCTTTTTTAGATGTCTTTTTCTTTAGCGTCCAAACCTTAGCTTCTATCGGCTATGGGGCAATGTATCCGAAAACAACTTACGCCAACATTATTGTCACGATTGAAGCAATGATCGGTTTGGTGGGAATTGCTGTAATGACAGGACTAGCCTTTGCTCGATTCTCTCGACCTACAGCCCGTGTACTCTTTAGCCGTGTTGCTGTTATTACAGCTCATAATGCGATGCCAACTCTCATGTTTCGTAGTGCTAACCGGCGTCGCAATATGATTTTGGAGGCGCAGATGCGAGTCTACTTGATGCGCGACGAAGTAACCCTAGAAGGACAATTCATGCGTCGGTTCCACGATCTCAAACTGGTGAGGAACCAAACACCTAGCTTCACGTTAAGCTGGTCAGTGATGCATGTCATTGATGAGTTTAGTCCTTTATATGGAATGACACCAGAATCTTTAACCCAGACAAATACTATGCTGATTGTCTCTTTGAGTGGGATTGATGAAACGGTTGCCCAGGTTGTCCATGCCCGTCATAGCTATGGTGCGAATGACATTTTGTGGAACAATCAATTTGTCGATATCTTTCACCACACACCTGATGGACATCGCTACATTGATTACAACCGTTTCCACGATGTTTTACCTTTAGAGTGAAAGAGTGAAATTTCTGAAAGTTACTCAGAAGTATGATTGAGTGGTGGTTGTAAGGGTTTAACGACCACCCGGCCATTTTCGATTACAGTGCAATTTTTAACCGTGCTCTTACTGTGGTTAACTGGCACATCCTGGCACTGGTTTTGGTGGGAGATATTTTGCTCTTGTTGTTGGTTGAGGACGACAACACAACAAGCGCAGGAAGCAAAGGACATATAACTTAATTTTGATCTCTATATCTATTATCGCGCTACTGATGCTATTTGACTGAAAAATTTGCTACTCATGTATTTTGCTCGTTCAAGGCTCCTGTCAAATTTATGGTAAGTACTTGCTTTATTGTGCTTGTAGCCTGTTTGATGTATCTAAACCAATTCAACAGGAAAGCGGTTATAGATCCCGCCCCGCTTTCCTCCCTGCCCAAAGTTGTTTGCCAGGGTTAGATAGTGGGTTTTTCTAATGAAAAAATTTTTGAGATATCTGGGTTTAGGTTTGCTATCTACGTTCTTGACCGCTACTCCTGGATTGGGGGCTGAACGCATTAGCTTTTATTATCCTCCCTTCGGCGAATTTTCCTTATCGGTGGATTCGCTGGAAACCTTTGCTAAAGAGGGCAAAATCGATCAAGATTTGTCATTTTATGCTAGCCGTGCGACTCCTGAACAACTCGCTCAACTGCGGGATCTACTCCAGCAGCGCTTTAATCTTACTCCTACACTAGTATCTCAAGTTACCTACTCACCGATAGGCGAGCAGTTGGTGCAACAACTGGGAAAATTACTCCTCACTGAGTCTCGAAATAATGGCTTCTATGCCATACGTGCCTCTTTAATTTTGTCTGCTGCCGATCAAAAAGAGGGGTTAACGGTTGTGAATTTACTGCGGAAATTTCCTAGCGATACTATACGGGTGAATTTCACAGAGGGGTTGAGGATAGTCGATGACTTGTCGCAATTGATTAAAAGAAAGGATGAAGTTTTTGCTTCTCTGCAAAAAGAAGCGATCGCTCAAGCAGCCACTTCCAATATTGATTTCTCCCAAAAACCAGATTTGCGATCGCCAGGAAAATTCACCTGGCAGAAAAGTGCGATTCGTTGATTAGCAAATCACGGTAATCAGTCCGTAAATAACTAATCCA
>NZ_JAVRCS010000010.1:15406-206829 GCF_034530635.1 Nostoc sp. EspVER01 | reverse complement strand
ACTTGATTTCTGCACTCTATCTATCTTACGTTTTTTTTGGTTGACCTACTTAATTTGGATTTAGCTGTAAGCTTGCAGACATGCCTTAGCCTTCTATGGATTTTGAGAGATGTTTACGCAACGATCTCAAAGTTTGTCGCTGATAATAATGGTGGGGCTGTGAATTGATTGTTATCGTTATCAATGTTGGCAAACAGACTACCTGTCCCAAAGCCTGGTGATGTCAAGTTTTGGTTGAAGAACAAGTTGCCAGTTCCAAGACTGTAAGTAATGAGTCCAGAGCTAGTTGCCGCTGCTGCATCATTAGCTACTATCCTAATTTGGAGCAGATTATTGAGTCCGCCAAAAGTTGTCTTATCGAGGACAATTTTATCGTTAAAGTTGCTGAAGTCAGTAATTGTATCGACACCGAGATCGGCACTATTGTACCCAACACCTGAGTTGAATACAAAGCGATCGCCACCAGCACCACCAGTCAGGATGTCATTACCTTTACCACCTCGTAATGTATCATTACCACTATCTCCATAGAGTAAGTCATTGCCAGCGCCACCATAGAGAATGTCATTACCCTCACCACCGAAGGCTCTCAACGGTGTTGTTGTACCACTACCATCCAGGAAGTCATTGCCAGCCCCACCTGTGAACCAGACTGCATTTACAGAAGTTCCTGACAAGCTGTTGACATCAAGGGTGTCATCACCCCCACCACCATTGATTTCAAACCTCTCTGCACTGTCTACAGTCAGAGTGAAGGGAACCAAGTTCAGGCGATCGAAGATTGCTCTGCCTTGAGCATCTTGTTGTAGGCGGAAGTTGTCTCCCACACCCGCGCCGTTAACCTCAACCACGTCATAGCCAGCATTACCGCTGATTCTGTCGCTACCGTCACCATTGTTCCAGATCAGGCGATCGTTACCGTTTCCACCAGTAAAGGTGTCGTTGCCACGATTTCCGAGTATGGTATCGTTCCCGTCCCCACCAGATAGAAAGTCGATACCATCACCACCTCGTAAC
The DNA here is from genome assembly GCF_034530635.1 of Nostoc sp. EspVER01. NCBI lineage: Bacteria > Bacillati > Cyanobacteriota > Cyanophyceae > Nostocales > Nostocaceae > Nostoc > Nostoc sp. EspVER01. The sequence goes on along the minus strand of NZ_JAVRCS010000010.1, from coordinate 205,812 downwards.
AGGTCATTACCGGTATCACCATAGAGGTTATCATTGCCAGTACCACCTGTCAGGCTGTCATTACCCTCACCGCCGAAGGCTCTTAACGGTGTCGCTGTACCACTACCATCGAGTACATCATTTCCTGCCCCGCCTGTGAACCAGACTGCATTTACAGAAGTTCCTGAGAGGTTGTTGACATCAAGGGTGTCTTCACCTCCACCACCATTGATTTCAAACCTTTCTGCACTGTCTACAGTCAGAGTGAAAGGAACCAGGTTCAGGCGATCGAAGATTGCTCTGCCTTGAGCATCTTGTTGCAGGCGGAAGTTGTCTCCCACACCTGCGCCGTTGACCTCAACCACGTCATAGCCAGCATTACCGCTGATTCTGTCGCTACCGTCACCATTGTTCCAAATCAGGCGATCGTTGCCGTTTCCGCCAGTGAAGGTGTCGTTCCCACGATCTCCGATTAGGGTATCATTCCCGCCTCCACCAGATAGAAAGTCGATACCATCGCCACCTCGTAACAGATCGTTACCACCATTTCCAAAAAGGCTGTCATTTCCACCCAAACCATTGAAGTTATCAGAAGCAGCATTACTGATACCTATATCTGCTCCATTAGTTGGCCCTGGGTCTGGAATCCAATTTACTGCCATGATTAATACTCCTAATTCTTAATTTCTCTAAGTGAATAATGAGTTACTAATACTTCATTTTTAATAAATGTATGGAAGTACTAGTTTCTCTCTATGAACTACAAAACTTATAGTTTTTAGCTGCTAAGTATTACTCAGAGATATTTTCTTCTTTTATGCAGAATATTGGTTTTTGTAAAACTTCTTCACTATGATTTTTATAGATAGAGTTGAATACATCCTGACTTTTTACGTCATCTGAAAAAGAAAGAGTAGCTCGTGAATGCCTTTTACAAACTAGCTTTCAACTGATTGAACGATTTTTGCTCAAGTTCAAACAAATGTAAGTAACGTTGAAAAAATGACAATATTAAATACTAAACCGTATTCGTATTGTGACTTTACTGACAGCTGCTTAATTCGTTGAGTCGTATTAATAAGTGAGTGTTTATATGAAAAATATTGTAAGTTTTGATTCAAAGAATTTATAAGTACTAGTGATTCCAACGTACCTAATAAAAATCAATTCATTCAGTTATTAACCCGGATTTTTGTTGAAATTGGAGCATTGATTTTTACATTTACTCTCAAACAAGTATTTATCTAATGAGTAAAATGTAATACTTTAATCTGATTCAATATTTTGGTTCTAGAGTTACGTAAATTCGACGGCTTATATCGTGTCCGCTGAATTGCCTATAATAAAAGAACCTCACCCTGTCCTATCGGAAGGCTTTGCATAGCAAAACCAGGGTGAGGTTTAGAAGGACTTTTGGGTAATCAGATGACTTGTGTGTACACCGTAAGCCTATTAGGGGAGAGGCCATGCAATACGATTTGGTTAAAGACTGAGTTATTGTTAAGACGGTGATTCATCGCGTCTCTTGCCTTAACCGAACAGTATTTAGATGCCACGCAGGAATCACAAGAATTGACCGCAGTTGACATCATTCCCTGGCTGACAGTCAGGGAATGAGAGAATACTAACTCGCGGCTAAATTGCTCCAACCGACGTAGGGTAATTTTGTAGCTGTTGCCAGAACTTGGTCAGCATTCGCCACCAACTGACCGCAAGCGTCCCAAGTTCCAGAAATAAATGTGCTTCTTGTCCCTTCACCGATCGCAACTGGAGCGGTGTAATCACCAATTTGCACTTGCAAGGTTTCCAGGTTTACTGTTACAGCGGCTTGAGGATTGGCAGCAACTAAATCTTGCAGTTGTTTAACAGTCACAGCATCGGCTGTCAAACAAGGTATGCCCATTGCCACACAGTTACCAAAAAAGATTTCGGCGAAGCTTTCACCGATTAAAGCTTGGATTCCCCATTTTGCGATCGCTTGGGGTGCATGTTCTCGTGATGAACCACAGCCAAAGTTACGGTTGACTATTAAAATATTCGCCCCTTTGTATTGGGGTTGGTCAAAGGCATGTTCACCTTTGAGCGCTGTCCGGTCATCGATAAATGCGCCTTCGCCTAACCCATCAAAGGTAACGGCTTTTAAATATCGCGCAGGAATAATGCGATCGGTATCTATATCATTGCCCACTAAGGGTACACCGCGCCCTGAAACTGTTTTAACTTCACTCACCATAAACTTTATTTACCTATCATTTCAATGACAGCATGTTAATTTCTACAAATGACCAATGACAAATGACCAATGACCAAAAAATTACAGCAACTCACGCACATCAGAAACTTCGCCTTTAATCGCAGCAGTAGCCACCATCGCCGGACTCATTAACAATGTCCGACCAGAAGAGGAACCTTGTCTGCCTTTAAAGTTGCGGTTGGAGGAAGAGGCGCTGATTTGTCTTCCTTGCAGCTTATCGGGGTTCATGGCTAGGCACATAGAACATCCCGGTTCACGCCATTCAAATCCGGCTTCCTGAAAGATTTTATCCAGTCCTTCTGCTTCTGCTTCTTCCTTCACCCGTTCGGAACCGGGGACAACGAAGGCTTTAATTCCTTTTGCAACGTGGCGACCTTTGGCGATTTTCGCCGCTTCTCGCAAATCACTAATTCTGCCGTTGGTGCAACTACCAATAAAGCAGACATCGATTTTAGTGCCCTTTATCGGTTGACCGGGATATAAATCCATGTAGCGGTAAGCTTCTTCGGCAATAAATCGGTCTTCTTCTAGCAGTTCTTCTGGCTGAGGTACTGACTGGTTGACACCGATACCTTGACCGGGAGTAATCCCCCAAGTGACGGTAGGAGGAATTTCCGCAGCGTCGAATACAACTACATCATCGTACTGGGCATCTGCATCGCTCTTGATGGAATCCCACCAAGCTACTGCTTTATCCCAATCTGCATCTTTGGGTGCAAAATCTCTGCCTTTGAGGTAATCGTAGGTGACTCGATCGGGATTGACGTAACCGCATCTAGCACCGCCTTCGATCGCCATATTGCAGACAGTCATCCTCTCTTCCATATTCATTTGTTCAAATGTCGTACCTGCAAATTCATAGCCATAACCCACACCACCTTTCACGCCAAGGGTGCGGATGATATGCAGGATGACATCTTTGGCGTAAACTCCAGGGTTGAGAGTACCGTTAACTTCTATTTTGCGGACTTTCAATTTTGAGAGAGCAAGGGTTTGGGAAGCGAGAACATCCCGGACTTGACTAGTTCCAATACCAAATGCGATCGCACCAAATGCCCCATGACTGGAAGTGTGACTATCTCCACAAGCGATCGTCATTCCTGGTTGGGTCAGCCCAAGTTCTGGAGCGATGACGTGAACTATACCCTGGCTACCAGAACCAATATTGTAAAAAGTTATGTTATTTTCTTGACAGTTATTTTCGAGCGCCTGGATCATTTCCTCTGCCAAGCTATCGGCAAAGGGACGCGCCTGGTTTTCTGTGGGCACAATGTGATCGACCGTGGCCACAGTCCGCTCTGGAAACAGTACTTTTAGACCCCTCTCGCGTAACATAGCAAAAGCCTGGGGACTGGTGACTTCATGAATTAGGTGAAGCCCAATAAATAGTTGCGTCAGCCCTGAGGGAAGTGTACCAACGGTGTGTAAGTCCCAAACTTTGTCAAACAGGGTACCTTTGCTCATACGTCAATCAATATTTAAGGAGTCCGGTCTTAAATAGTATCAAAAAATAGTCTGGGTTTTTGCAGATAACTTAAATATTGTTAAACGCAGAGGGGAGGCAGCGCGCATTGGTGTCAACTTAACGCGAAACCGCACGTCCGCCAGGGATTGTAAATCCCTGTCTCATAGCTAAAGTCATCTGAAGATGACTAGATATCCCCAAAAATATTCAGTCTACTTCAGTAGACTTTAGCTATGAGCCAGAGAATGAATTCTCTGGCGGGTTATGAAGCCCGTAGCGCAGCTATTTCTAGCTTAAGTTGACACCAATGGGCAGCGTGTTGCGGGGGTTCCCTCCGTTGTAGCGACTGCCGTCGCACAGAGGTACGCAGAGAATTCTTGATGTGATTGGATCGCCTTTGAGGTAGTAAATGCGAAAATTCTCCGAAATATTGAGATGCCAAGATGTAAATAACTTTATCCTTTTTTACAAGGATATGTTAAGACAATACCAGATTATTGCACTACCAGGTTATGTCCATAGATTTACGGGAATTTTATCAGGCTAGCGATCCCAGCAGAACTCTGTTTGTCAACAATAGCTCTGATGGCAAGTATTATATAGATTTTTCCTCGGTACGAGGTGGTGATATTCTGGGCAAGCTGAAGCAGAAGATTACTTTTTTTAAGCCGAATGAACCTACTTGCACTTTATTTACTGGGCATATTGGTTGTGGTAAATCAACAGAATTATTGCGCTTACAGGCTGAACTGGAAAAGTTAGGTTTTCATGTGGTCTATTTTGAGTCCAGTGACGACTTGGAAATGACTGATGTCGATATTGCTGATGTGCTGCTAGCGATCGCTCGGCGGGTGAGTCAAAGTCTGGATAAAATTACCCTAGAGGAACCCAACAAGTTTAATGAGTTGCTGCAAGGTGCTTGGAAGGTATTAAACTCCGAGGTGACGGCGGGAAAAGTTAAGCTTCCGGTGCTTGGTGATGTGGGTTTATCGGCAGATAAAGAAAAGTTTTCTCTGTCTGTAGGGATTGGGGAAATCACCGCGAAGATGAAAAATGACCCAACGCTGCGAGAAAAACTCAATCAATATTTAGCACCACAAAAAACTAAGCTGTTAGAAGCGATTAATCAAGAATTATTGGAACCTGCGATCGCTAAACTCAAACAGCAAGGTAAAAATGGTCTGGTGGTAATTGTCGATAATCTTGACCGCATAGATAATCGTGCCAAACCTTGGGGTCGTCCGCAACAGGAATATTTATTTGTCGATCAGGGTGAGTTTTTGACGAAGCTGAATTGTCATCTCATCTACACCATGCCTTTGTCGTTGAAGTTTTCCAATGATTACGGAATGCTGACTCAGCGTTTCCCAGAAGACCCCAAGGTGTTACCAATGGTTCCTGTGCAATGGTCTGATGGCAGTGTTCATACACAGGGAATGTCACTCATGCAGCAGATGGTACTAGCTAGAGCTTTTCCTGACTTGACACCAGAGGAGCGTTTAAATAAAGTTACCGAGATTTTTGATAGTGCTGCCAGTCTAGAGCGTTTATGTCAAATGAGCGGTGGTCATGTGCGGGACGTGCTGAGGCTGCTGAATACCTGGATTATGGAAGAGATGAGTCTTCCCCTAACCCGTGAAACCTTAGAGCAAGTTATTCGTTCTCGGCGGAATGAAATCATGTTGCCGATTTCTGAGGATGAGTGGCAATTGTTACGCCATGTCAAGGAAAGGAAAAAGGTGAGTGATGACCACGGATATCAAAAACTGATCCGCAGTCGGTTTGTGTTTGAATATCGGGATGGTGGCGAGTCTTGGTTTGATGTTAATCCCGTTTTGGCTGAGGCGAAGGAGTTGCAGTAAGGTATCTTTCGTTTATCCACTCACCCGCCTGGGAATAAATTCCGAGGCTAATAGCTAAAGTTTTCTCAAGAGGACTAATAATTCTTTCCAGTCCACTAAAGTGGACTTCAGCTATTAGCCTTGTACTTGAGTGCAAGGCGGGATATGTTGACTCAACGTCAAAACATATAGTAAAAATTCGCACCTGAAAAGCACATCAACTTATGGCAGACTCGCAATCACCAGAAGATGACCATGTAAACAACGAGCGTTCTCTGAAACAATTAGCTTGGGCGATTGAATCCTCTGTGGGACAGTTTAAGCTGATATTGGCACGGTGTAATTATGCTAGCTTGCGCGATCGCCTCATCCAAAGATTGCAAGAAATTTGCCAAGTCGAAATTCGTATCTTGGCAGTGCAGGAATCAAACAGAACTCTTTATACTACCATTCAGGAAGAATTCGGCGAAGAAATACCAGCCTGTGTGATGGTTGTGGGTTTGGAATCAGTGCAGAATTTGTCTGTGATGTTAACTTCTGCTAATCAGGTGCGGGAGGAGTTTCGCAAGAATTTTGCTTTTCCCTTAGTGTTGTGGATTGACGATGAAATCTACAAGCAACTAATACAGCTTGCACCAGATTTGGAAAGTTGGGCAACTACGAGAAATTTTGATATATCAACCCAACAATTAGTAGATTTTATTATTGAAACAGCTAATCAGTGGTTTAGTAATAACTTAAAATTTAGCTTCGATGTATATATTAAGCTGGAAAATGAATTAGAAGCGGCGCAAAGATATTTACTCAACAAGCCAGATGTTTATAATTTACAAATTCAAGCTAACTTAGAATCTCTCTTAGGTTTTGTTAAACAGATAAACAATCAGAAAGATTCGGCACTGCAACATTATCACAAAGCTTATAAGCTCTGGCAGCAAAGTTATAATTTAGAAAGACAGGTAAAAATCCTCGCTGAGATTAGCTTTTGCTATTATCTCAAAGCTTTGAAGCATCAAGATATCAATTCTCAAGATTGGCAGACAACTTGGCATTATCTTCAAGAGTATATAAATTTTATTAGCCAGTTTAAAAGTCCAGATTTAATTGCTAGTTCAGTAGTTAAATTTGGTGATATTTTGCGAGACTTGAAAAAGTGGGAAATATTACAGAGTCTTTCAGAACAAGCTTTATTAATCCATCAAAATAACAAGCAGCCAAGGGAAATAGCCAAAGATTATGGTTTTTTAGCTGAGGTGGCTTTAGCTCAAAAAAACTGGGTTAAAGCAAATCAGTTAGTTAAACAAGCATTAGAAGTTTTTGCTACGATTCCAGATTTGGAATCAGCTAATATATCAGGGATTTTATCTGATATTTCCGAAAGGGTTTTAAAATCAAAAGACTTGAGCTTGTATCGATTTATTCTAGGTCGTTCTCAATACCATCTCGGTCAAATTCAAGAGGCAACCCTCAGCTTAGAAACTGCTAAAGATGTGGGTAATCCCCTAGAAGATGTCAGGCTTTACTTGGATATTCTCAGATTTTTGCAGCAGCTTTATTTTGAACAGAAAAAATATCTCAAAGCATACAAAATTAAACAGCAGCGGCGTTCCATTGAACAGCAATTTGGCTTGCGGGCTTTTATTGGTGCGGGTAGGTTAGAAGCAACAAAACAGGCATTTGTAGAGACATTGCGCTCAAACTCTCCCCAAGGAAATATTGCCCCAGAAATTGCTGCATCTGGTCGTCTTTTGGATGTAGAACGTTTAATTGAACGCATGGGTCGCCCTGATTATAAGTTGATAGTAATTCATGGGCAATCGGGTGTAGGCAAAAGTTCCCTGGTAAATGCGGGACTAATGCCAGCTTTAAAGAATAAAGCAATCGGCACTCAAGATTATTTGCCGGTGGTAATGCGCGTTTACACCAACTGGGTGGAAGAGTTGGGGAGGCTTTTGGGAGGAACTGGAGAATGGGGAGAGTTAGAACCTCAACTTTCAGCCTCAGAACTCGGAACTTCAACCTCGGAACTCGGAACTTCAACCTCGGAACTCGGAACTTCAACCTCGGAACTCAAAACTTCCGCTTCAGAACCTCAACGTTCGACCTCAGAACTCCAAACTTCGACCACTGAACTCAAAACTTCGACCTCGGAACTCAAAACTTCGACCCCTGAACTCAAAATTTCAGCCTCAGAACTCGGAACTTCGACCTCAGAACTTAAAACTTCGACCTCTAATACTCAAAATCCCCACTCCTCACTTCTAACTCCTAACTCCTCACTCCTAACTCCTAACTTCCTAATCACCCAACTGCGCAAAAACGAACAGCGTAACCTCCGCACAGTGCTAATTTTTGATCAATTTGAGGAATTTTTCTTTGTTTACACCGAACCTGCACAAAGAAAGCAATTCTTTGAGTTTTTGGGAGAGTGTTTGAATGTTCTATCGGTGAAAGTTATCTTATCGCTGCGGGTGGATTACATTCATTACTTGCTGGAGTGCAATGATTTGTCCAGTCTCAAGATTATTGGCAATGACATTCTCAGTAATAATGTGCTTTACAAGTTGGGGAATTTTTCACCTGCTGATACAAAGTCAATTATTCAGCGTTTAACTGAAAATACTAGTTTTCGTTTAGAATCAGCTTTAGTTGAACAACTGGTACAAGATTTAGCCAGAGAATTGGGTGAAGTTCGTCCTATTGAGTTGCAGGTTGTGGGGGCGCAACTGCAAACGGAGAATATTACAACTCTGGCAGAATATCGGCAGCGTGGTACTAAGGACGAATTGGTTAAACGTTATTTGCATGAAGTTGTTAATGATTGCGGTGTTGAGAATCAGCAAGCAGCAGACATATTACTCTATTTGCTGACCGATGAAAAAGGAACTCGCCCTCTAAAGACTCGCGCTGAGTTGGAACGCGATTTGCTCCCGTACTTCTTCGAGATTGCCCCAATCCCTCTTAAAAAAGGGGGCTTTATTCTTTTTACATCTTTTTTAAGGCGATCGCAGCAGGCAAAAGTAAGTCTGAGCCGCGGCTTTCGTCGCTCAGAACTTCAGGGAGGGTCAGAAGCTAGGGAGAAACAAGCTTCTGAAATAAGTCAATTAGATTTAGTGTTAGAAATTTTTGTTCAATCCGGCTTAGTGGTTTTGCTACCAGAAAACCCGGCTGACCATTATCAACTAGTACATGACTACATTGCCGCCTTTATCCGCCAGCAACAAGAACCGAAGTTAAAGCAGGTAATGGCAGAACTGGAAAAGGAACGAAAACAAAGAAAACTGAGTGAAGCGAAACTGAATAACTTTCTCAAACGCGCCCTTTTTAGTTCCATCTCCGCAGGTTTAGGATTTGCTGGGTTGGCAGTGGTAACATTCCAGTGGACAGTAGAGGCAAATGTTCAGCTAATTAATGCCATCAATAACTCTTCTGAAGCCTTTTTTGCCTCTGGACAATATTCAGATGCTTTAATAACAGCCTTAAAGGCAAGTAATAAACTCAAGCATACAATTTGGGCACAGCACAGAAGCGATACCCGAATGCAAACTGTAGCAACTTTACGGCAAGCGGTTTACTTACAGCCAAATGAGAAGAAAGAAAACCGTCCTATAGAGGTAAATACTTTAGAAGGTCATAGCAATGGGGTCATTAGCGTCGCATTCAGTCCCAATAGACAACAGTTAGCTTCTGCCAGTTATGACAAAACTATCAAAATCTGGGATGTCAGCAGTGGTAAACTCCTCAAAACCTTAACTGGTCATAGCGAATCTGTCTATAGCGTGGTCTACAGCCCTAATGGACAACAGTTAGCTTCTGCTAGTACTGACAAGACCATCAAAATCTGGGATGTCAGTAGCGGCAAACTCCTCAAAACCCTGACTGGTCATAGCAATTCGGTCATTAGCGTAGTCTACAGCCCCAATGGACAACAGTTAGCTTCTGCTGGTGATGACAAGACCATCAAAATCTGGGATGTTAGTAGCGGCAAACTCCTCAAAACCCTGACTGGTCATAGCAGTGAGGTCGTTAGCGTGGTCTACAGCCCTAATGGACAACAGTTAGCTTCTGCTAGTTATGACAAGACCATCAAAATCTGGGATGTCACTAGCGGCAAACTCCTCAAAACCCTGACTGGTCATAGCGATTTGGTCAGTAGCGTGGTCTACAGCCCCAATGGACAACAATTAGCTTCTGCTAGTTATGACAAGACCATCAAAATCTGGGATGTCACTAGCGGCAAACTCCTCAAACCCCTGACTGGTCATAGTATTTGGGTCAATAGCATTGCCTACAGCCCCAATGGACAACAGTTAGCTTCTGCTAGTGCTGACAAGACCATCAAAATCTGGGATGTCAGCAGAGGCAAACTCCTCCAAACTCTGACTGGTCATAGCAATGCGGTTAGTAGTGTGGTCTATAGCCCCAATGGACAACAGTTAGCTTCCGCTAGTCTTGACAACAACACTATCAAAATCTGGGATGTCAGCAGAGGTCAACCCCTCAAAATGCTTACTGGTCATAACAATGTGGTCAGTAGCGTGGTGTATAGCCCCAATGGACAACAGTTAGCTTCCGCTAGTTATGACAAGACCATCAAAATCTGGGATGTCAGCAGTGGTCAACTTCTCAAATCTCTGACTGGTCATAGCGATTTGGTCAGTAGCGTGGTGTATAGCCCCAATGGACAACAGTTAGCTTCTGCTAGTTATGACAAGACCATCAAAATCTGGGATGTCACTAGCAGCAAACTCCTCCAAACTTTGACTGATCATAGCAATTCGGTCATTAGTGTGGTCTACAGTCCCAATGAACAACAGTTAGCTTCTGCTAGTCTTGACAAGACTATCAAAATCTGGGATGTCAGCAGTGGTAAACTCCTCAAATCACTCACTGGTCATAGCAGTGCTGTCTTTAGCGTGGTCTACAGTCCCAATGGACAACAGTTAGCTTCTGCTAGTGATGACAAGACTATCAAAATCTGGGATGTCAGCAGTGGTAAACTCCTCAAAACGCTGACTGGTCATGGCAGTGCGGTCAATAGCGTCGCCTACAACCCCAATGGACAACAGTTAGCTTCTGCTAGTGATGACAATACCATCAAAATCTGGGATGTCAGCAGTGGTCAACTCCTCAAAACGCTGACTGGTCATATTGGTTGGGTCAATAGCGTGGTCTTCAGTACCAATGGACAACAGTTAGCTTCTGCTAGTGATGACAAGACCATCAAAATCTGGGATGTCAGCAGTGGTCAACTTCTCAAATCTCTGACTGGTCATAGTAATGTAGTCGAGAGTGTGGTTTACAGCCCCAATGGACAACAGTTAACTTCTGCTAGTGCTGACAAAACAATAATTTTATGGGATTTGGATTTCGATAATTTATTACACAGTGGTTGCAACTTGCTGAATAATTACTTCATTGGCCATCCAGAAGTGTTAGAAGAGTTGCAATCATGCCAAACTCCATCTCGTTTGGCGCAAGGTGCTACAGTATTAGTCATCCAAGGTGAGAAGTTAGCACGAAATGATGATATTAATGGCGCTGTTGAAAAGTTCAACAAAGCACAGCATTGGGATAATAAATTAAAGTTTGATTCCCAGGCGAGGGCGAAAGAGTTGGCGAATAAAGTTAAAGGTGACAAGGGGACATTACCCTAATGATAGATAATCACAAGGCAAAAGGATGGCATACAGCGATTTTAGTCTCGCCAAGGTGAAAAAGAGTTTTGATTTAACACTCGATGAAACTCGGAATTTATTTGCTGATACAAAACCTGTTACACCATCAGAAACACTCAGAACAATTTTAATAGATTACATCCCTTTAGCAACTGCAATTTCAACCGAAAAAGCAAGGTCAGAGTTTTTAATTGCACCAATTATTGCAGAGATCAGACGATTATTAAATAATAAAATCTCCCTATTTTCGGGAAATGAATTTAATGTTGATGCAACTCAAGGCTTGCAAGGTTTTTGCAATTACATCATCAGCCATTCCCAAGAACAATTATTTATTTCTGCTCCGGTAATGTTTATTTTTGAAGCAAAAAAAGAAGATATTATCGGCGGTCTGGGTCAATGCGTAGCGGCAATGATTGCAGCGCAGCTGTTCAATCAAAATCAAGGCAATGAATTTGGGCGAATTTATGGCTCGGTTACTAGCGGAACTAACTGGAAGTTTTTATTTTTAGAAGGGACGACTGTTTATATAGATTCGACTGAGTATTATATTAAAGAAGTTGATAAAATTTTGGGTATTTTATTGCAACCTTTTCAGGCTGTTTTAACTGCTGTTTGAATATATAGCAGGTGTTGATGTAACTTACCTGGTCAAGTTTGAAAATTTGCTAAAAAATAAGATAAGTTAAACAACTCGTTCACCATTAAGTATCTAGGCATAAGTTTGTAGTAAGGACTTTAGTCCTGATAATCCTTGCTCTGAGCGATAAATCGCTCACTACAAACTAGGAGTTTATTTTATATTTAATTATGTCTACCTACTTACCACTATTCGATTGATATGAGTCTATATTGTCTAGTTCACGGTGCTTTCCAAGCCACTTGGTGTTGGGATTTGCTAATTCCATACTTAGAAGCGCAGGGTCACAAAACCGTAGCAATGGATTTGCCAATTGAAAATGCATCTGCTACTTTGTCCCAATTTGCAGATGTAGTAATTCAAGCGCTGCCAAAAACTGATGATGATATTGTCCTAGTCGGTCACTCAATGGCTGGTACTATAATTCCCTTGGTTGCAGAAGCGGTAAAAGTGCGTCAACTAGTGTTTGTGGCGGCGCTACTTCCATATCCTGGAGTCAGTACACTCGACCAGTTTTCTCATCGTCTTGATTCTGATATGCTCAAATCATTCAATTACCAGCCAAAAGAGCTAAGTAAACTCGAACAGTTCCACGATGAGCCTGATATTTATGAACCAGCTTCCGTAGGTAAAGATTATTCAGACAAAGCAGTATTAAGGGAGTTTTTCTTTCATGATTGTCAACCAGATGTAGCACAGTGGGCAATCTCGAAAAGTCGTTCGCAACAATCTATGGCATATATATTTGAAACAAATCCTCTAAAAGCTTTGCCAGATGTTGAACGTAAATATATTGTTTGTACCAATGACCGAATAATATCTCCTACATGGTCACGCTACGCCGCACGCAAGCGTTTAGGAGTCGATGCCATTGAACTACCTTCTGGACATTGCCCACACCTGTCTCGTCCTGACCTTCTGGCTTCAGTATTAACTAGTGATTAATTGTTTGAGTTTGGGTCAATTGTTGCCATAGCAAAGTTATTTTCCAACTGCTGCATTTTTGACGAATCTGATAAAAATGCAGAATATCTTACTGGTGCGTTGGCGCAACCCGCCGTAGGTATCGCTCATAATAAATGAAGCCCGATAAAGGTAAACTGGTATGGATTGGAGAACTTATATTCATTCAGACCCGAAAATTCTCCTTAGAAAGCCTGTCGTCAAAGGAACGCGGCTATCTGTGGAATTCATATTAGGGTTGTTGGTTGTTTGCCGAAGGTTGGACAGAACAGCAAGTTACAGAAAGCTATCCAACTCTCAGCGCTCCTGCAATCCAAGCTGTGTTCGCATTTGCCGCGGAGTGTCTCAAAGAGGATGTATTCTACACACCATTGCTGTCTATTGAGGCCAAGTAATGCGGTTTCTGGCGAATGAGAACTTTCCACTTCCCAGTGTGCGGCTGCTACGGCAAGCGGGCTATGATGTTGCCTCGGTGACAGAGGATTGTCCAGGTATTGAAGATACCGAGGTTTTGAATCGTGCCGCTAATGAGCAACGGGTGATTTTAAGGTTTTATCGCGACTATGGCGAACTCATCTATCGCTTAAGATTACCATCACCAACGGGTGTGATTTATCTGCGGTTTCGCCCCCATATTCCAGAGGAGCCAGCCACATTATTGTTAAATTTAGGGATCTGCGGGTTAATAGTGTCCCAGCCAGGAGGGTTTCGACCTTCGATTGCGCTCAGTGCATCGCTGCGCTCAACCCTCAGATGTCGAGAGTTGAGCGCAGTCGAAACTCGGTTTATTGGTACTTTATTTTCACTCAAGTCCCTTACTAGAGATAAAAGGATTGCAATTTGAGGAGCGGTTCACGGTATTAGAGCGCGATCAGATTCGTCAGCGTCCTCTGCCATAATTAAGGAATACCACAAATCCAAAAAGGCTAGAAACTGCATTTAAGCTGTCTCTAGCCTTAATTTACTGAATGGGCAGTACCAGACTCGAACTGATGACATCCTGCTTGTAAGGCAGGCGCTCTACCAACTGAGCTAACCGCCCGTTTGACTAATCCTTAACTAATATAGCAAAAGATTTCGCATTGCGCTAGTAGTTTCAAGAAAATCTTTTTTTCTCTTATACTGACTCAGTATTCAGTTACTCAGCACGAGTTAAACGCCCCGCTATCATTAACAGGATTTAGGATGCCCTCTGGTCGGACGCACGATCGCATTACTATGTATGCTCTGCCGTTGGTGGCGGGCGTTACTTTTTGGCAAACTCGCAGTAGCAATGCGACTTTGTTGGTTGCAGGTGGGTTTCTCTTTGGTGGGCTGATGTTTGGCCCCGATTTGGATATTTACTCTGTGCAATTCCAACGCTGGGGTTTCTTGCGCTGGATTTGGCTACCTTATCAAAAAAGTCTCCGCCATCGTTCTTTTTTATCCCACGGGCCGATTATTGGTACGATTTTACGGGTGATTTATCTGGGGTGTTTGCTTGCTATTTTGGCAATTGTCGTTTTGGCGATCGCTCAAAGGTTGTGGAATCTGAGTTTTAGTTGGCAGGATTTGGGACAGACTGTGGGGCGATCGCTTGTGCAATACGATACTGAATATGTCGCCCTGTTTTTGGGGTTGGAACTCGGTGCGATGAGTCATTCTCTCAGCGATTGGGGGGGGTCGGCTTATAAACGTGTGCGAAAACAGGGGGTTCGGGGGTTGCTTCCTAGTGGCAAAATTAAGAGGCGGAAAGTGAGGGGTGGTGGTCGTCGGGCGAGAGTGAAGAAATAATTTTTTTAAACGCAAAGGAACGCTAAGGGAAGCGCAGAGGTACGCAGAGGTATGGAAAAGCAAGATGAGAGTTTGGCGGCGTTGCAGGAGTTGATTGAGGTGGTGGCGAAGTTGCGTGAGCCTGATGGTGGTTGTCCTTGGGATTTGGCTCAAACTGCCGAAACTTTGACTCCTTATGTGATTGAGGAGGCTTATGAGGTGGTGGATGCAATTAAGAGTGGGGATAAGGGTGCGATCGCTGAGGAGTTAGGCGATTTATTATTACAGGTGGTATTACAAGCCCAAATCGCTAGTGAATCGGGGCAATTTTCTCTTAAGGAGATCGCTCAGGGAATTTCCCAAAAGTTGATTCGCCGTCATCCTCATGTGTTTGGTGATGTGTCGGTGGCAAGTGTGGATGAGGTGCGGCAAAATTGGGAACAAATCAAAGCTGCGGAAAAGGGCGAAGCATCTCCAGACGCCCAAAAATTTAGTGCTAAACTCGCTCGTTATGGACGTACTCTTCCCCCACTGACGGCGGCGATGAAGATTTCTCAAAAGGCTGCTGCGATCGGGTTTGAATGGGAAAATATTCAGGGGGTTTGGGATAAGTTTCATGAGGAGTTGGGAGAGTTCCAGCAAGCTTTAGCTGAGGAAACACCCGAACGACAAGAAGCAGAATTAGGCGATTTACTATTTGCCGTGATTCAGCTAGCGCGTTGGCATAATCTTGACCCCAGCAACGCTTTGCAAGGCACTAATCAACGATTTGTCCAGCGATTAGAAAAAATGGAGGCGGTTGTTGACCGTCCCCTTTCTGATTACAGTTTGAATGAGTTAGAAACTCTCTGGCAACAGGCAAAAGCTCAACTTGCGAAAGAAGGGAGTGGGGAGTAGCGAGTGGGGCATTGGGAAGAGACAAGGAACACAAGGAAGAGGGGGGAGACAAGGAAGAAACTTGTTCAATAATTCTCCCTTGTCCCCTGCTCTGCTCCCCTGCTCCCTGCTCCCCATTCCCTTCTTCAAGATTTTTCAGCATCGAACCACTTATCATATAGCGATTGATAAGTGCCATTTTCTTTAAGATTCAGTAGAGCTTGATTAATTGGTTTGCGGTAGGGACTGTTGTTGGGCAGAATAATGCCATAGTTTTCTTCACGCAAGATACTGCCAACAATCTGTACTTTCCCTTTGCCTTCATTAGCAGCATAGAAAAGAAGTACAGGTGCATCAAACACTACGGCATCAGCTTTTTTGGTTTGCAGAGCATTGTAAGCTTGATCAATCTTGTTAACTTCTAGAACTGAAATCTTATGTTCTCGCATATATGTGGCGGCTGTGCTGCCCGCAGTTGTGGCCACTACCTTGCCAGGTAAATCGTCTATACTCCTGATATCGCCCTGAAGCTGTTGTACTGTCAATGAAGTAGTAGCGCTGGCTGTAAAGTAGGCGGCAAAAAGTACTCCAATGAACATCCAGATAATACCTACTAAGCGTCCTAGTACTCCCTTGGGCATTTCATCAGCTTGGGTTGCTAATGTGGCAGCTGACCACCAACAGGCTTTGAAAATGCCAGGAAAGTATGATTGGGGAATCATCCCATCTTTATGATTGCGCTCAGATAACCAAAGAATGTGGGCTGCTACGACAATTAGCACTAAGGCAACGCCTATTACTTGCAAGAGGCTAGTAGAGAAAAATAATTGCAAAATATTTGGGAAGGCGCTGTCGTTGCTTTCTGCGTTTCGTACCATTATTTGCAGCCCCCCAGCAAAAATGGGTAATGAGAAATCAAAATTCTGCTGGCGTTCGGCTGTAATCGAAATAGCTGAAATCCCTAAATTAGCTTTGTTGTCCTTAATAGCAGAAAGCAGTTCCGGCACAGTGGAATATTCTATAAATTTAGACTCTACACCTATTTGGTTGGCGATGCTGCGCCAGAGGTCGATACTGAATCCCGATAGTTCACCTTTGTTTGGTATTACAAAGGGCGGTATAACTCGTGTAGCTACTAATAACGGTTGTTGGAGTTGTGAGGATTGCTGGGGTTCCGGTTTTTGGGCCACTCCTGGGGACGCCATTAACAACAATGCCAGAATTCCACCTACTAATCCTATGCAGGTATACAGTGCTAAGGAACGCTTGGTTTTGTTTTTATGGTCATATCTGCCAATTGGGCTGTTTTTACCAGCCATAAGTTGGCGAAATCTACTAGCGATCGCATTTATCATCAGAATTCTCTTAGGGTTGTGTGCATAATCTATTTATCATGCCCACCCCATATCAAATATCACATTCATCATCCTCCTAAAATCGATTTTTTTCAGATTTAGGAGGATGAATAAACAGATAAGGGGACAAAGCGAGAAAATCCTCCCCTTGTCCTCTTCGGCTCGAACTACAACTTGATGGTAACGGTCTTAACTTCGGTATATTGCTGCAAGCCATATTCGCCTAGTTCGCGACCAATACCAGACTGCTTAAATCCACCGAAGGGTGCAGCAGCATCGAATACGTCATAGCAATTTACCCACACAGTACCAGCCCGAAGATTGTTGGCGATCGCATGAGCTTTGGTGATATCCTGAGTCCACACAGCGGCGGCGAGTCCATACATTGTGTCATTCGCCCGTTGAATGACTTCATCAATATCTTTAAATTTGATGATGCTCATCACTGGGCCAAAGATTTCCTCTTGGGCAATCTTCATGTCATCGCGGACATCGGCAAAGACTGTGGGTGCGATAAAATAACCCTTGTCGCCGACTTGATTGCCACCACATAACAACTGAGCGCCTTCACGTATCCCAGATTCGATGTAGCTCATCACCCGATCAAATTGGTCTTTGTCTACTTGCGGCCCTTGTTGTGTGTTGGCATCGAAGGGATTACCGACAACTCTCTGTCTAGCTCTTTCTACGGTCTTGACAACAAACTTTTCATAGCATTTTTCTTCGACAAATAATCGCGAACCAGCACAGCAGCACTGCCCTTGGTTAAAGAATAAGGCATCGTGACAACCTGCGATCGCCTCGTCCATGTCTGCATCGGCAAAGACGATGTTAGGACTCTTGCCACCAAGTTCCAAAGTGACGCGCTTCAGGTTACTCTTAGCCGCTGCTTCCATAATTAGATGACCGACTTCAGTGGAACCAGTAAATGCCACTTTGTCAATATCTCTATGACGAGCGATCGCAGCCCCGGCGGTTGGCCCGTATCCTGATAAGATATTCACCACACCAGGGGGAAAACCTGCTTCAATAATCAACTCACCTACTCGCAGCGCTGATAATGGTGTTTGTTCGGCTGTTTTGAGAACTACAGTATTACCAGTTGCCAAAGCCGGTGCTAATTTCCACGCTTGCATCAAAAGTGGAAAATTCCACGGGATAATTTGACCAACTACACCCACAGGCTCATGGCGAGTGTAGCAGAAGTATGGCCCATTAATCGGGATGGTTTTACCTTGTACTTTATCAGCCCAGCCTGCGTAGTAACGATAGCAGGCGATGACTAATCCTAAGTCACCTAATGAATCTTGTAATGGCTTACCGTTGTCGAGAGTTTCTAGTCGTGCCAACTCATCGATATTCTGCTCAATTAAGTCAGCTAGCTTGTAAAGCAACTCGCCGCGACGGGTGGCAGATATCTTTCTCCATTCTCCACGAGTGAAAGCAGCATGGGCTGCTTGCACTGCTTTATCTACATCTGGGGCATCTGCTTCTGAGACTTCGCAGATTACCTCACCTGTAGTCGGGTTGATTGTTTCAAATCGGCGATCGCTGACACTTTCTACCCACTCATTGTTAATCAGCAACTTGGTTGGGCCAATTTTAACCTGTTGTCTTGGTACTGTTGCTGTAACCATCAGGCCCTCCTAAAGTTATAAAAAAATTTTTTTAAATCTACTTATTATGTTTGTTGCTGTACAGCACTCTAGGTGGATTTCTTTATGAATTCTTTATTTTAGGATCAGAATTAGAGGTTGAGACAGCTATATTGTGTCTAATTCACTTTGTAGAACTCGCGTTGTCAAGACAAACCTCTATCTTTTGAGCAATAGTTTTGAGTTCAGCTTTTAGTGTAATTATAGATTTATTTATAATTGCCAAATATTTTATCTAACTTACGCTTCTTAGTCTTTGCAAAGTGAGCAACATGGATGTAGACGATTTCAGTCAACAAATAGAAACATTGCGCTCACGGGTAAGGGCATTAGTGCAAAGGACTACAAGTGAGCCGTATTCACAGCAAGAGCTAACAGCAGAAGCTTTTGAGGAACCGAAATAACAAATGCGGTTGAGTTTCGACTACGCTCAACTGCCGCGTAGTCGAAACACTGCCCCCTTCCATAAAAAACGGAGGCAGTTACTAACTACCTCCTGAGAAATTAAAGCTTGGATGGACTGAGAAATGCTTCGACAGCAGCCTAGAAACTTTGCTAGCTGCGGCTCAAAAACATAGTCAAGACCACTCCCAGGATAATCGATCCACCGCCAAGGATGAATGACCAAAAGCGATGGTAACTGTTGACGATGGTGCCATTTTTACTCTGGAGTTGAATTAAATCCATCCAAGGCGCAACACCTCGACGGAACCAACCCACAGCGCCAACTTGTTCGCCAATCAAGCTTTGGACTCGCTTCATCCCAAACAGAAAATTGCCAATAGGGCCAAAGCGTGAAGCGTAATGCAAATAAAGCATTCCGCTACGATCTTGAATTTTTAAATCGGAACCAAATTTATAACCAGCGTCGCCACGGCCAATAAGTTGACCTTCCAGTTTTGCAGGTTGTCCGCGTAATGGACTGGCATAAGGGTCTGACATCAGGGTGAGAATATCGGTTTCTGGTGCTTGCTTGTAGTCGGGGAACATCACCAAGGCTTTGATGAGAATTCCCATCCCTAAGCCAATTAATGGCGCACCCAGTACTAAACCTGTGTTTTGCGAACTTGACAACAAAATCACACCTGTTACCAAGCCAGCAAAGAAACCAATAGTTTCAGCGCCGTAAAGTACAACATCTAAAAAGAAGTTGCCGTAAAGTCTACTTTTATTAAGAGTTTTACCTTCTCCAATAACTCGCCCCATATCAAACTCAGTCGGTAAACCCAATTGTTCGGCATAGTTGCTCAATGCGCGAACTCGCTTGCCTGTCAAGGGATGAGTTGAATTTAACTCCATCCACCAACCCCAAGGGTTAAACATATCCCACAGAAAGACGCGACCAACTTTTTGAGTATCGGATGTAATGCGGTAAGCGGTTCCTGTGGAAGCGGCGGCTTTATGGTCATAGATACCCAAGGCGCGAGTTCCTTCAATTAAACGGCTGGGTTCTTGTGTCCGCGAACCTTCTTCTAAAATTCCGTAGGCAATCTTCACTAAAGCGCGGGATAATCCATTGGGATTACCTGTACTTTCGGCTGCAAAGTGGTCGGCAAAGTATTCTCGTGTGCGGGAGAGGTACAGCACTAGATAAGTACCGATGACATAAAACACGTAAGCAACTAGGGCAGCAGTTTGCATCGCATCTTTGATTTTGCTATCGCCACCGCCACGCCCAAATCTTCTGGCTGTGCTGTAAATCAAGTAACAAATTTGCACTAAGGTAGAAGCTACTGTCATCACTGCAAAGTCCCAGTGGACGATGTGCCCCAGTTCGTGAGCGTAAACGGTAGCAACTTCATCGTCATCGAGGTATGTGAAAAGTCCCTGACTGACGACTAAACGGGCGCTGTTCGGCAATGAACCATAAGTAAAAGCCGTGGGATTTTGGTCGTCAATAATTCCCAAACGCGGCGTTTTTAGCTTTTTCTGCTCACAGACTTGGCGAATAACTTTAGCTGTCTCTGGACTGAGGGTTTCAACTTCTGCCAAATCTACCCAGCGAGTTTGGTAAAGCCAGCCTTGAGTTAAGTCCATGATGAATGGAGATATGAAAAAGGCGGCGATATTAAAGACTAGGGTAATACCAATAGCGATCGCTAATCCTTGGAGTGGATTATCGTTACCCAAAATAAATACTATGCTCAAACCTAAAGCCAACACCATGCCAAACAGCAAGGTCATGGTGACACCAGAAGCTAACGCCAAACTACCACCCACTCCCCCCATTGCTAATTTCATCCCAGTGGTAACGGCACGACCAGCTTTTTGGCTAGCTTTAGGTGGCGTTTGACCCAAGGATTGACTAGCTTGTTCTGCCCAACTGCGAGCCTGTGGATTTTCACTCATGATTAGCTTTTGACACAGGGCTTTGGCTTTTTCGGTTTCGCCTGTGGCTTGATAAGCTTTCATCAGCCACATCTGTGCTGAAAGATAATCTGAGGAATTCTGTTCAGCGCAATCGCGGCAGAATTGTTCGAGTAATTCAACCGCTTCTTGATAACGTTTTTGGTTTAAGGCATCTAATGCAGATTGCAATGACATAGTATCTCCCTACTAAAGGAGTGGTATTTGATCTATCAATACTCAATAGATCCAGCGATCGTCACTGCAATTTCGTAAAAATTTAAATAATGACAGTATAAAATATTTACTTAAGTAAAAGACTAGAGAAACATACATTACTATGTCTCTCTAGCCTGGGGAACGCATAAATCATATTTAAGACTTTCAAGTAACAACTGTAATAATACTTATAATATTTTTGCTGCGGTAAACTTAGTACCTCTTTGTCCGTGTTTGATATTTAGAGAATAAATGTTTTCCACCCAGCCTTGCCTCACCCGATTAGAGTAATTATTGATTACCCAAACGGTTCACCCGATTGGAGGAAGACGAATGATGAACATCACCTGAGATTGATAAGATGAAGAAAAGGTAAAGATTTGTACTATGACTATTTTTGATATAGCTTCTCCCCTAATTGCGATCGCAGGACAAACCCGCCAAGCTGCAAGTAAGCTAGCGATTCTCTCCACTGAGGCAAAAAATCAGGCGATTGAGGCGATCGCGCAAGCTTTAGAATCAGCTAGAGATGAAATTTTACAAGCAAATGTTGCTGATTGTAAAGCTGCTACTGCCGAAGGTATTCCGCAACCGCTTTATAAGCGCTTGCAGTTAGATGAACATAAATTAAGAGATGCGATCGTTGGAGTCCGAGATGTTGGTAAGCTAGCCGATCCAATTGGTAAAGTGCAGATTCACCGCGAACTTGACACTGGCTTAATTCTCAAACGAATTACTTGTCCTTTAGGGGTTTTGGGGATTATTTTTGAAGCCCGTCCAGAGGCGGCGATTCAAATTGTTTCTTTAGCAATCAAATCGGGAAATGGTGTCATCCTCAAATGTGGAAAGGAAGCGGTGCGTTCTTGCGAAGCGATCGTTAAAGCAATTAAACAGGGATTATCTCAAACTGCTGTTAACCCTGATGCGGTACAGTTGCTTACAACTAGAGAAGAAACTCTAGAACTTTTGAAGTTAGATAAATATGTAGATTTAATTATTCCTAGAGGTTCTAATTCCTTTGTCAGATTTGTACAAGAAAATACTCGTATTCCGGTACTAGGTCATGCTGATGGAATTTGTCATCTTTATATAGATAAAGCCGCTGATATTTCTAAAGCCGTTCCGATTACTGTAGATGCGAAAGCTCAATATCCGGCTGTTTGTAATGCAATTGAAACTTTGCTAGTTCACCAATCAATTGCTAGAGAATTTTTACCAAAAGTTGCTGAGGCTTTGCAAGAACGCCATGTGGAATTAAGAGGTGATCAACGCACCTTGGAAATTTTGCCTAACATTGCAAATGCGACAGAAATAGATTGGGAAACAGAATACAGCGATTTTATTTTGTCTATTAAGATTGTAGACTCTATAGAAGATGCGATCGCTCATATTAACGAATATGGTTCTCGTCATACCGATGCCATTATCTCTGAAGATCCAACATCTGTGGAAACTTTCTTTGGACTAGTAAATTCAGCGAATATATTCCACAATTGTTCTACCAGATTTGCTGATGGTTTCCGCTATGGTTTCGGCGCAGAAGTAGGGATTAGTACGCAACAAATGCCTCCCCGCGGCCCCGTTGGTTTGGAAGGATTGGTGACATACAAATATCAAATGACTGGTGATGGTCATATCGTTGCTACTTACACCGGGGCGAATGCTAAAGCTTTTACTCATCAGGATTTTTAGATGAATTTCTAACTCTGCAATTGTGCAAAAAGAAATCATTTTAAATTGTATTTGACGAGTTTCAAGTACGATTCAAAGCCTCTTTTCTACAAAGAGAGAGGCTCTCTATACAAATAATTCCACCAATCTTTTATGCTTATCGGTAAAAGCACAACAATTGTGTGGCATCGAGTGGATTGTTATACAGGCAATCGAAGCGAGTAAAATTGTATGTTTGTGAAATCTCATCAAGAGTTTTCTGAGTTTCAGGAAAATCACTTGAAGAAATATGATTTGCTAACATTAAATACTCTTGGGGAGTAATTAAAGACCAGTCCTTTTGTACATTATCTAAATAGCATTTAAGGTAGGTTTCTCGATCTTCTCCTTCTTTACGGACAACATCAATGAGAATAAAAACACCTTTAGAGGTGAGAAGATGCTTAAGCTGACCAATAATCGAGTCCTTTTCTTCAAGGCTTAAATGATGGAGAACAAAAGAGCTTAAAATGACATCGAAGCTATTTTGCTGACTTGACATCAATTCAGGAACAAATTGGGAAATATTTCCTTGGGTAAAGGTTGTGTGGCATTGAATCTTTGCCATATTATTCTTAGCAATCTCTAGTGCAGGTATAGATAAGTCTATGCCTTGGTAAGAAGTAATCGTGCTATTTAACAAAGCTTGGGAAGTAAAGCTAGCATCGCCGCATCCCAAATCAAGCATCTTAAAGGGTTGTTGGAAGTGTCCAAGCAGCAACTCGCGCAGTGTAGAGTAAATTTCACGGTGTCCCATGTAATTGTTATCGAGTATTTTTTGGTAAAGTTTCCACTGCTCGTTAAAAAACTCTTGAGGCGGGAAAAGTTCTTCTTCGCTACTTTTAGAAAGCTTTATATCTAACATATTACTTATTTCCTTAGAATTTATAGTTGATAGGGGTTTCGTAAAAACCACAATATTTTCATATTATCCAATAAGTTGCTGTCTAGTACGTTGTTGCTAATAGCATTTTCTAGGTCAACTACTAAAGAATTAATTTTAAACTAATGCTTTCAGTAACGCCTGAAGTTTAAGCTGCACCTCTGCAAACTCCTTATCAGGATCAGAGCCAGCCACGATACCAGCACCAGCATACAATCTCGCGCGATCGCCATCAATTAATGCTGAACGAATTCCCACAATAAACTCACAGTTACCCTGAGAATCTATCCAACCTAAAGGTGCAGCATATAAACCTCTCTCGAAGCTTTCATAACGACGAATTTCGGCACAAGCTACATCTTGGGCTGCACCTGCAACGGCTGGGGTAGGATGCAATTGTCCGACAATCTTTAATGGGTGTATGTCAGCGGGAACCATAGCACTGATTGGTGTCCATAAATGCTGGATATTCGATAATTGTCGCAGTCGTGGTGCTAATATTTGCGGTAATAAACCTAACTGGCATAGTCGTTGTGTAATGAAATCAAGCACTAGGGAATGTTCGTGCTTTTCTTTTTCACTATTTAGTAAGCGATTGGCATTAGCTGCATCTTCAGCAGGGGTTTTACCTCGTGGCGCAGAACCAGCTAAAGCATCAGTGATTAACTGTTTATTATTAATACTAATTAATCTTTCTGGACTTGCACCAATAAAATTTTGTCCTTTGCCATTACTTGTAGAGAAGATATAACAATTAGGATGATTTTGTCTAAGATTATTTAATGATTTAACTAAGTTAAAGTGGTTACTTGATTTTACATCTAATATATCTGCTAGGACAATCTTACTTAAATGAGTTGACTGAATTTTTTCCAAAACAGATACTACTGAACGTTTAAATTGAGCAGAGTTTGTGACAGATTTTTTATATAAGTTTGTAGGAAAATAATCAATATTAGCAGAGTGATTTTCTAAAGTTTGGATAAATTCAATTTTATTTTGGATTTTCTCCAACCATCTTTCAATATTTACATTTGGATTGATAATTATATTTGTTACTAATATGCAACGCTGGTTTTTTACAGCTACTTGCCAACGTGGAAGAAAAATGGTAGCAGATGGAAATGGATAATCTACTTGGGCGTTTTTATCGAAAAAACTGAAATAACAAAAAAAGTGAGGCCCAGAAAAAGGTTGGTTTGCGTTACCAAAATTAATTATATTTGTTAGACAAGATTTGATAAAATATTCTGCTTGATTAAAACGGTCTGAGCCATCAATCTGTAATTTTGCTACAGCATCAATTGCTGCGATCGCTTCTCCTTTACCTCTGTCCTCAAAGTAAAAATTTATTTCATTTGCTTGTGTAAGTTTATCTAATACAAGTAAAGGATCAACTAAATCAATTTCTTGGGAGACACTGACAATTTGTCTGCAATTATTTTTGACGCACTTTTCTTGCACCGCTACCAGAAATTGATATAAATCTTTGTGCTTTACAAACAAGTTACTACGACATGGTGAAACTGTCATGGATCTAACGATAGTAAATTTTTTTTAAGTTAACTTCCTAAAGTGTAATTAATCGTGGTCGTATTTTTACAGGTAACATATTAAGTTGCTATTTCACCAGGGTAGGGTTTGGCTTATTTGTGGTGTTCCCAGACCATGATAAGACAGTTTTGGACTGAGACTGCAACGTAAGTGTGAGTGTTAACAACACAAGGTTAACAAGCCATCATAAAAGTGACAGTTATTTGTATATCGCCCATATCTAGCGTCTCTTTAAATCATAAAATCTAAAGTGTGAGTAATATTCCGGCAATTTAATTAATCACGACTGATGACTACCAAGCAAATTTTATATCCCAACACTAAGTTATGGATGGCAGCGATTAAACCGCCAATGTATAGCGTTGCCATTATGCCCATTTGGGTAGGAACAGCAGTAGCTTATGCCGAAACTAAAATTTTCAATGCTGTAGTATTTTCTACTTTTGTAGCTGCGGCAATCTTAATTCTTGCCTGGGAAAATATCAGTAATGATGTGTTTGATTCTGAAACAGGTATCGATCAAAATAAGCACCATTCTCTGGTGAACTTAACAGGCAATAAGCCATTAATATTTTGGATAGGAAATTTGTGTTTAGGTTTGGGGTTGCTGGGCATACTAGCGATCGCATTTTGGCAACAAGACCTAACTGTGATTGGCATCATCCTACTATGCTGTGGTTTGGGCTATATGTACCAAGGGCCTCCTTTTCGCTTAGGATATCAGGGTTTAGGCGAGATTCTTTGCTTTTTTGCCTTTGGCCCCTTAGCAGTGGAGGCAGCATACTACAGCCAAACCCAAACTTGGTCAATGACAAGTTTAGCAGCCTCAGTCATTGTCGGGATTGCCACAACCTTAGTTTTGTTCTGCTCCCACTTTCACCAAGTCAAGGATGACATAGCCGCAGGTAAGCGATCGCCTATCGTCCGTCTCGGAACCCAAAAAGGGGCCCAAGTCCTAGTTTGGTTTACTGCTAGCATTTATCCCCTCACCTTGCTGTTTGTGCTATTGGGGATTTCTCCAGCTTGGACGTTGCTGAGTTGGGTGAGTTTACCCTTCGCTGTCAAATTATGCCGCCATGTCCAAGAAAATCACAACCAGCCGGACAAAGTTAGTAACTGTAAATTCATCGCCGTAGCCGTGCATTTCTGGGCTTGCTCGTTGTTCGGACTAGGATTTATGCTTTAGCAATTACTAATTGATGCGTTATCAATTTAAATTTCGTCCATATCAGCGAAGATTTTTGCGATCGCTAGCTACCAATCATGGGAAGTGGGATATTCGTGAAGGTATTATTCTTCGCCTTACCGATGAATCAGGTAAAGTCGGTTGGGGAGAAATTGCCCCCATTAGCTGGTTCGGTTCCGAAACCCTAGAACAAGCCTTAGATTTTTGTCGCCAACTCCCAGGAGAAATCACAGACGAAACGATTTTTTCGATCCCAGATGAGTTACCAGCTTGTCAATTTGGCTTTGAGTCAGCGCAAGGGTGGGGGAGTGGGGAGTGGGGAGTGGGGAGTGGGGGAGATAATTTTATAACTCCTAACTCCTCACTCCTCTTGTACAGCGCCTTGCTAACAGGAGGGGAAGCAGCTTTAACCCAATGGGAAACTTTGTGGCAGCAGGGATATCGCACGTTTAAGTGGAAAATTGGAGTGTATGCGATCGCTGATGAACTAAAAATTTTTGAGTCACTGATACACACCTTACCAGCCTCTACGAAACTGCGATTAGATGCCAACGGTGGACTCAGTTATGAAGAAGCTAAATTATGGCTGCGGACTTGCGACAATCTCAAGGAAAATCCAGAACTACCCCTAGAAATTGAATTTATCGAACAACCGCTACCCGTGGAGCAATTTCAGCAGATGTTGGAATTGAGTATGAGTTATGAAACTGCGATCGCTTTAGATGAATCTGTCGCCACGCTTAAACAACTCGCTGTTTGTTATCAACAAGGTTGGCGAGGGATTTTTGTCATCAAGCCTGGGATAGTCGGATCGCCATCTCGTCTGAGAAAGTTTTGCCACCAGCATAAAATTGATACTGTATTTTCATCAGTATTTGAAACTGCGATCGCTAGACTTGCAGCACTCCAACTAGTAACAGAATTATCCCAAAATAACCGGGCAGTTGGTTTTGGCATCGACCATTTTTTTGAACAAGAAGAAACGTGGCTTCAAAGTTTATGGAACGACCTTTAGACTGTCTTAATAACCTAGCTCAAAATGATTGGCTTATCAGTTATAACAGCCGTCAATTTAATCAAATAGCTCAAGAATTATATTTAGAACTAACACAATTATCAGCGTGTGGAACACCACCAAAAATCATCTTAGCTGAACGTGAACCATTACGATTTTTAGCCAGTTTTATTGCCGCTTGTGCAGCGAATTGTCCAGTTTTTCTTTGTAACCCCGACTGGGGAACACAAGAATGGCAACAAGTCTTTGATTTAGTACAGCCAGACATTATTTGGGGAGAACTACTCCACTCTCCCACTCCCCAACTTCCCCACTCCCCACTCCCCACTCCCCACTCCCCACTCATAATGATTCCTACGGGTGGTTCATCAGGACAAATTAAATTTGCCATTCACACTTGGGAAACTCTCATCTCATCGGTACAAGGATTTACAGAATACTTTGAACTAAAACAAGTCAATTCGTTTTGCGTGTTGCCCTTATATCACGTTAGTGGTTTAATGCAATTTATGCGCTCATTCACTACCGCAGGTAAACTATCTATTCAACCATTTAAAGCTGTAGAATCAGGTCAAATATTAAATATTAAACAATCAGAATTTTTCATATCTTTAGTACCAACGCAGTTACAACGCCTCCTACAAAATCCAGAATTAACTGAATGGCTATCCCAATTTAATACTGTACTTTTGGGAGGTGCGCCAGCATGGAACGAACTCCTAGAAAAAGCCAGATTTCACCACATCCGATTAGCACCTACCTATGGTATGACAGAAACCGCCTCTCAAATTGCTACCCTCAAACCGGATGATTTTCTGAGTGGTAAAATTAGCAGTGGTCAAATTCTCCCCCATGCAAAAGTAACTATTTGCAATCAGCAAGGCGAAATTTTAAATTCCAATCAAATCGGAAATATCACCATTCACGCTCAATCTTTAGCCCTTGGTTACTATCCTAAAAATAGAGAAAATAAAACTGATTTTCAAGTAGATGATTTAGGTTTTTTAGACGAACAAGGTTATTTAAATATAGTCGGACGTAACAGCGACAAAATTATTACAGGTGGAGAAAATATTTATCCAGCAGAGATTGAATCAGCTATCCTATCAACTCAACTGGTTGCCGATATTTGTATCATTGGCCTCCCAGATAAACACTGGGGACAAGCTTTAACAGCGATTTACATTCCCAAAAAATCAGATATCTCTGCCTTAAAAATCCAAACCCTACTCAAAAACAAACTCAGCAAATTTAAAATCCCTAAATATTGGATTCCACAGGAAAACTTACCCCGTAACTCTCAAGGTAAGATTAACCGCCAAAAGTTACAACAAATAGCCACAGAATTCCTCCATAATTCCATCACATAATCTCTCTCGACTTTCTTCTTTCTACGCCTTCAGCATCTCTGCGGTTAGTTTCCAACCATTGGATTATCTCTTCAGATAATTCCTGCTTACTTCTACTACTCACATCAATACAAACATGACGGGTAATAGCCTTAGCAACTACCACCTCACCCACTATAATCTCGTAAGTAATTTCAAACTTATCAACACCTATTTTTTGGGGAATTAAGCTAATCAGCAACTTGTCCCCGACAAACATAGGGCGCAAAAAATCAACACTAGCATGAACAATGGGAAACCCCACAGACGGATTAGTAAAAAAATCTTTGAGATTAATACTTGATGCTTCTAAAGATTCTTCATAAGCTTCATGGCAAATACCCAAAACGTTAGCAAAATAAACTACCCCAGCAGCATCAGTATCTTGAAAACGAACCGTGCGGTTATAAGTAAAAGACATTTTTGACAATTGAATATTAAAAAACAGCAGGTTTATTCCCTGCTTTACAAACTAATTTTATTGCAACTAAGATAAGTCAGTGATAAAAATTTAATTTCCCCAATTCTGAGTTTGTATCGATTTGTTTAGCCTCATTCAATGCTTTGGGGTTAAATATATGGTGAGGAAAGCGTAGGCATAGCCCGTCGAAGACATCGCTTCTACATTGACTCTAACGGCGGAACCTCGAAGTCATTAAACGAGGAAACATTGTAAGACGAACCAGCTAAAGCCTTTACCAGCTTGGCGTCTAGAGTCAGCAAAGTAGCACCTACCTGCTGTGAAAGTGCGACATAAGAGCCATCGTAGGCGGAGATTCCATAATTTAATGCGATCGCAACTGCATCCGCCATCAAGTCAGCCGTGGAGACAACACGCAAGGGGAAGTTTTTGAGAGTTGCTAAATCTGCTGGCACATCAGCAACAGCATAAAGTCTGGCGCGGACATACTTCCAAATGATGTTGCCACACTCAATGTAAAACAGGTCTGGGACAAAGATCGCAGTTTGGGGATTGGCAAGATGAGCAAACAGTTGATTAACTTTCGGAGTTAGTGGATCATCTGGTATAAATTGCTTAATAGCTACACTTGCGTCTACAACACACCTGAGAGGGATAGTCATCTGTCTCGGTCTTCTCGGATTAACGCAGTACTATCAGGCCATTCCACATCAGTCTGGCGACTCTCACGACGAAGGCGAATTTCCTCTAACAGTTTTGGGACATTTTTTCGCTTTTCGTCTTCCGTATGCTGTGCTTCAGTTTTTAAAGCTTGTTCTAACAGAGTTATAACTTGGGCGTTAATGGAACGGTGTTCAGATGCCGCTAACTCTTGCAGTTTTGCGTACAAATCATCGGGTAAATTTCTTACATAAAGGGTAGCCATCGCTTTACCTCAAAGTAGGATTTATGATTATGATAGCACTATGCAAGCAAAAGGGCGGAGTGGGGCGATGTATCTTAACTTTTGATAAATTTTTAATTAAGTTCCAATTATGATTATAATACCCAAAAAAATCAGTCAAATTGTGGCTTGACCCTCAAAACCTATGATTCATAAATAAAAAGTAATTTGACAGTTAGATTTAATCTAGATATTCATAAATAATTACTTTGGAGAATTAATTCTTGTGAGCAGCAATAGTTCAAGTCCATTAAAGGTTGTTCTTTGGCAACCTTGTCGCTGGGGTAAAAAATACTTAGATACCAATACAAATGCTTTAGTTGAACCGACATTTTATCAAGAAGAAATTTATTCTTGGGAACCCTTTGGAGATCCCTTTGGTTCAGTGACTAGTAGTGAGCAAACTCAGCGACTAAGAGAAGAATTAATTGAAAAATTTACACTAGTAATAAAACCTGAAAAGCGTGGAATTGAACAGTTTAAGCAAGTCATCCAAGTAATAGACGAGATATTGTCTAATGATCAATCATCTTGGAGTGATTTAGAAGAGCTTGGACGCTTATCTAATAGTGATAGTGTCAACCTTCGTCAACATCAACTTTTGGCCTTACGCCAGCATATTCAGTGGGTGTGTGATACCTTTGTTAATGTTCCAAATGTTAATGTGTCCCTTCATTAAAAGAATAACCTTATGACATTAAAATTGTTTAGTAAAGAAGATGCACTAAAATGTATCGCCCAAATAGGTAAGAATGGGGAGCCATTTGAAATATCTCTTGGTGAAGATATTTGTTTTGGACGTGGCAAATGGGTGAATGTCGGAACTATTACATTACAACCAGGAGGGCAATATATTGAAAATGAAACTAGATATGATGAGTATTGTGCAGCTAAATTTGGTGGGTTTGAATGGCAAATACTATCCTTAGAGAAACTCAATAATAATATTACTGAAGCTCTGGAGAATTCACAGAGTAAAGATAGAGTTCAAAAAGCTTTTAGGGAAGGATTGCAGGATGTACTCCGGAGAACATTATTACTTTTACCTATTTTTGATGTTGAAACTATTGGCAAAATACCTTTGCAAAAACCAATAACTATTGTTACAGATACATCAGCTATTCACCAAGGAGGACTTGATTTTATATGTCGGTTTCTTAGTCCTTGGGCAAAAATAAAAGTACCAGCTATTGTTCACATGGAAATAATTAATCAGGTAGATAGGTACTTTGCAACTCGTAGAGAGAGTCAAAAAAAGAAAAAACCTGTTGCTGCGGCACTTCGAGAACATATTCTCAGCCAGGGTGGTCAACGAACTTTACTTCGTCTAGAATTTTCAGATGCAGAAATAGAACGTGGTGACTTAGGTGCAGATCCCCTCCGGGGTATTGTGACACCGAGTAGCGATCCTGAAGATGGTAATCTTAAACTACAAGAGATTGTTAGAAGTTTTGCTGATCGTCTGATTTTAGAAACTGCACGACGCTTTCAAACTCAAGTTCGCCCGGATCATGCTCTAGCTCTTCTAACTAGCGATCAAGGTCTAGCCAGAATGACAATGGCTGAAGGAATGGATGTGTTCTTTTTTGAATCTCGCTCCTTTCCTAAATTTGATAGTAGAAAACTCACTGGCTCTCTTTTTCATCCTTTCAGTCAAAAAATATATACAGTACCACTAACAGATGTCCTTTGGGAATTAGCTGTATCTTTTGGTTGCCTACGCTTGCAAAATTACAACACTAACGAGTCATTAGAGCTATGGGGCATACCTAGTGGTGAATATACTTGGCAACCACTTCATGTTAAAAATGATCTTCTTTGGGGAATTTTTAATTCTGGAACATCCTCTACAACAGACAATACCTCTATTGCACTATCATCCGACATAGAAAGCTCAGGTCATACTGATGCAGTCTCTAGCGAAAATATAGAAAAAACAGCTATAGCTAAGGCATATGCATTTAGTCCAGATCAGATGTTATTGCTGATGAAAATGTTAGTAGACAAGGGAGAATTAACTAATCAAGAAGCTCAAGATAAATTAGGATTAAAACATCAAGAACGTTATAATTTGTATAAAAATTTCCTGAAGAGTGGTTCATTTGTTGAAATTAATGATAGCAAAATCATCTGTACAGAATTACTTAAATCTCTATGGCAAAGTGTACTTGATGAAGACCATATTAAATTTTTATCTTATTTGAAGAAAGTACCATCTTTTGAAGCACTACACAACCATGTAAATCAAGGTAAGACTGTTGAATATAGCACATTACCAATTTTAAATAACGCCAAATCAACCTATATCAAGCTCGGTGAGGCAGCATGTGCTTGGTTGAATATACAAAACAAAAAAATTGTTGCTACTGATAACATACCTGATATACCAGATTTTGCTAATTTAGCAGTAGAGGTTTATAAATTCATTCGTTCACAGGAAGACACAGAATGGATACTTACTGGTCGCTGGTTAGAAGAATTAGCTATTAAATATGCTGTTCATCCCATATTGGCTAGAAAACTAGTGAAAAAAGCACAAGAACAAAACTTAGTGAATGTCTATGCTGAAGGATCTACTCCAGATACTCGTTTTGAACAGCACGATTTGTGGATAATTAAGACAAGTGACGGACTTCCCCAGTTAGAAAAAGTTTATTTGTATCATGGAGATTTTCTTATACCTGGTACATCTGCTGTACGTATCAAGCTAGAAGGAGTTAAAAATGCCTCTTGAAAATCTATTTACAGATGAGGCGACTGCTAACGCACCAGAAGAACAACCCAAATTACTCTATAAAAAGTTTGGTGTGTTGAGTAACCCTTTTCCCAGTGCTGGACAAACCAGTGGCCATCCGCATATGTCAACAGAAGCAGATAAGCAAGTTGATGCTGCGGTAAAGACATTTTATTCAGATCGTAAGTCTCATGTAATTTCAATAACTGCTAGTCAGGGAATTGGAAAGACTAACCTTCTGAATGCTTATGAAAATGCTTTACGTGAAAAACTTTCTCAACATGGTTTTTTCGTTATTAGATACGTTCCAGATCCAGAACCATTTTTTGATCCGCTCATTAGGTCTATATTTGAAAATTTGGGAGAAGACTACTTACGTCGCTCAATTGATGCACTTGCAAAGAGGAAGCAAGAGATAGATGATATTGATAAATTATTAGCATTTGTGCGAATGAGCGAAATTAAAATAATGCTTAAGGCTCTTTTGAGTGTTACTAATTCCGAAGAAAAACTAAATGAGCGCCTATCTTTAGCATATCAATGGCTTTTAGGATTACCTGTAAGAAAAACTCATCAAACTGAACTGGGAGTAAATTTTCGTCTAGATACTGTAGAAGCGAAAACAAGAGCATTGCGAGATATTGTATATTTTGGTTCAGAAATGAAGACTTTAGAGGGTATTTTTATTCTTCTTGATGAATTGGAAAAACAGAATGGGAGCTTATCAAAAACTATTGTTTTAAGATATTTATCTGCTCTGCGGGCTTTAATTGATGCACTACCTAAATATCTTTTCTTAATGGTTGCTTTAACTACAGATGCTCTTGAACGTTACCGTGAGATGCTTCCAGCTATTAGAGGTCGTCTTGCTAATGAAGTTCAACTTTCACCTATCAGAAATGAAGAGGAAGCCGTAAAATTATTCAAATTCTACTTGGAACAGGCCAAAATGGAAGCCAGAAATTTTGCACAAAACAAACAATTACAAGAAGGAAATGATGTACTTTTACATGAAGATTCTGCTCGACTCTTATTTCACCAATTATTGAGAGGTAGTAACATTAAAGGTGTGCGGCAACGTGATTACCTTAATGCTCTGTATGAAAAAGCAGATGAGTCCATCAATGAATCTATGCCAGCATTCCTTTAGTTAAGTTTTTTGAAGCTTTTGCTAACTTTAAGAATTAAATAGGCACTTATCAAGAATAAATCACACTTAAGCCGTTGTTTAGATTAAATCTAATCAATGGCTAACGTCGCTAATAACATTTGTAAAACCTAATTTTTCTTCAACGGAGAGGGGGAGATTCGAACTCCCGGAGGTTTTAGCCTCATCCGATTTCAAGTCGGACGCAATCGACCACTCTGCCACCTCTCCAGTAAATCTGTCAAACTTGTGCATATCCTACTTTCAGACGCTATTTAGGCGCTTTTGTTGGTTAGCACTAAACTTGACAGATAATACTATACCCTATTATCTACGCAGATTGCACTACTGGATTCGATCGCTCGTACAAAATTTCCTCCTGTACCACCTGGAAGTCATTCCCCACCCAAACTAGGGAAACTTGCGAAACCACACCTGCTTCTAGAGTGACAATGGAAAAGTTACGCAACTTCTCGCCGTCATTTTCCACAATCCTGGGGACACTAGCCGCATTTAAGTAAATTGTCCCCTCTGGACTTCTAAAGATGGGTTTACGTTGCACCTTCTTGGTATGGCGTAAATCTCGGTGCATGTGACCAAATGTCACCAGGGGAATGGTTTTACCAGCAGTCAAGGCTTGAGAAATCGCCTCGCCCAAATCTGGATCGCCAAAATCGCCGCCAATTGGGTGCCAGTCTTTGCCGCAGGGGTCTTCGGGGCGATCGCCTAATCCACTCGGCCCATTGTGACCCAAAAATATAATTGTCTCGTAAGCGGCACTTTTAACTGCTTTGAAGATGCGATCGGCGGATTCTTCCAAACTTGTCACACCGTAACGTTCTTTACAGATTTCCGCGAATTTCCACTCTGGGCCACCCCAAGTAAAGGGACGACCCCCCACTACAGTTAAATTCCAAGCGGGAAAATCCAACTTACCGTAACCGACATGGGACGGGCCTAATAAATCGAGTTGTTCCTGTACCCAGTCTTCCTTAGAGCGGTCATAAGGAGCCTTTTTGCGTCCCCATTCGGTGGCGGTATACCAAGCATCGTGGTTGCCCATTACGGCTGCTTTGGGAATATCGAGAGATGCGATCGCTCTGACCACTTCCACCGACTCGTTGCCAAAATCCCCGACAAACAGCGCTAAGTCAACACCCAAATGCTTGAGTGCAATACCATCTTCCACTTCCCATTGGTCGTGAATATCTCCAACTACAGCAATTTTGAGGGTTATCGATTGAGTTTTCTGACTGGTCATGCCACTTTCCTTGCCGTCTATCTCCAGGATATGAAACTCAGCCGGATTTGGACACAACCCCAAAATATCAACCGTCCACTATTTTTGGTAAAAACTACTATAATTGATTCCACAGGACATAAATTTGCAATTTAAAGCACCCCCTAACTGTGTTTACTACTGCACTAGCTCAACGAGAAAAAACCCAACCGGGTGAACTACCACTAGATTTGTTTGCCGCCATTGAGAGTCTCAAAAAAGAACTCAACGCAGTTATCCTGGCGCATTATTATCAAGAGCCAGATATTCAGGATATTGCAGACTTTATTGGGGATTCATTACAACTAGCAAGAGCCGCCGAAAAAACCAATGCGGATGTGATCGTCTTTGCTGGTGTCCATTTTATGGCAGAAACAGCAAAGATACTTAATCCCGATAAATTAGTACTTTTACCAGATTTGAATGCTGGTTGTTCTTTAGCCGACAGTTGTCCACCAAAGGAGTTTGCAGCTTTTAAAGCAGCGCATCCAGATCATCTGGTGGTGTCTTATATCAACTGTTCTGCTGATATCAAGGCGATGAGTGATATTATTTGCACCAGTTCCAACGCTGTGAAAATTGTGCAGCAGATACCGAAGGAACAGCCGATTATTTTTGCCCCAGATAGGAACTTGGGGCGGTACGTCATGGAACAGACTGGACGAGATTTGGTGCTATGGCAAGGTAGCTGTATTGTCCATGAAACCTTCTCGGAAAAGAAAATTATCCAATTAAAAATTGCCCATCCCGAAGCAGAGGCGATCGCACACCCAGAATGTGAAAGTAGTGTATTGCGCCACGCCAGTTTTATTGGCTCCACAGCCGCCTTACTCAAGTATTGTCAAAACAGCCCCACCAAAGAATTTATCGTTGCTACGGAGCCGGGAATCATTCACCAAATGCAAAAACTAGCTCCTGACAAACACTTCATTCCTGCACCGCCGATAAATAATTGCGCTTGTAACGAATGTCCGTTTATGCGGTTAAACACCCTAGAAAAGCTTTACTGGGCAATGAAAAATCGCACTCCCGAAATTACCATGTCAGAGGATATCCGTCTTGCTGCACTGCGACCAATGCAACGAATGCTGGAGATGAGCGTGTAACCAGTATTTTTATCCAGATGCTAGAGACGCAGTTTTGTTGCGATCTCTACCCACAAGTTATTTTTTCTAATCTCTTGCAATTTCTAAAAGGTGGTGCTAAGATTTTAAATCGTGAGACAAATCGGGTCGGTGTCCGAGTGGTTAATGGAGACGGACTGTAAATCCGTTGGCTTGCGCCTACGCTGGTTCAAATCCAGCCCGGCCCACCACTTACGAAGTTATAAGTTATAATGACTGGGAAAGCATCAAAACTCCCAGCATTTTAACTTCTAGCTGAAAAATCGAAATCATAATTTCGCCCGTGTGGCTCAGTGGTAGAGCACACCCTTGGTAAGGGTGAGGTCACGAGTTCAATCCTCGTCACGGGCTTTTTAAATGAATATAAACGAAAGAGAAGCATTAAGTTTCGGTTTCTTCATGAGCTTTCTTAACCCAATAACCTCTAGGTGGCTTTTTTATCCCATAAGCCTTACACCACTTCTCTACAGCTTTATCAGACACGCCAAAATCTCTCCCAATTTGTGCGGTTGGCTTTTCCCAAACTAGTTTTTCCAGTTCTTCTTTAGATGGTCTTTCAACTTTTCTGGTATGAATCCTAGAGTCTGGGTTAACCTTTCTGGTTGTTAAATCAACGCCAAACTCCTTGTAGGTTCGCTTAAATGCTACTTCAGTAAAGTCTGTAAAATCCTCCCACCAGTAAAAAGGATTGGGTGATTTAGGTGGCGTTGTCCTGATACCGCAACCGCCAAACCTAATTGATGGATACACTACTTTGTTTATATCTGGCAAATAAAGACCATAGAAATCAAAGTCATCAGATTTGTACTTTTTCTCATGACAACCATTCTTGTCTGCCCAATTGCTTTTATTTTTCAGTGTGCCATCACAACTGTATTTAGCTTGAATTCTGTAACATTTGCCATCTTTGTAGGCAATCAAATCAAAGGGTGCGTGTTCAGTTACTACTGGTACAAAAACCGAATATTCTTTCTCAACTAAATCTGCTATCACTTTAGCAGCTGCTAGATCACCCTTATCTTTTGTGTGGTGCATTTATATGAACTCTCAAGCCTATTTGGTAAATTACCATGAAAAGGCTTCTTTAGGGTTCGTATTAAGTTAAAACGAGCGCGGCAGGGTTCGAACCTGCGACCAACGGATTAGAAATCCGTGGCTCTATCCACTGAGCTACGCGCCCAAAACAAAATAATGGCTCCCGAAAGAGTCACCTACATTATTATATCGTCTTCACCTACCAAGAAGCAATCAAAAATTGCAGATTTACCACTAGCAAGGCTAAGATGCTAGTCGCTAGTTAGTGCAATCTACACCGAAAACGAAACAGATGGGGTATTGGTTTAGATATATTGTGTTGTCAAGGGGTTATTTGCCCGTTAGCGCCAACGCTCTCTGGGCGACTACCTTCGGGAAGGATTTGGCGATCGCTAGGCTCATTTCCAAAGTATGCTAGGTAATTTCAGCCTTGGCGATACTGCCAAATGCCATTATATATTCCATATTAAGAGTGCCCCTGTGAGGAGTTATTTGCTAGTGCCATGTTTATTCTCAAACGGCAGGATGTTGAAATATCAAGCATTCAGCACCCAAAAAAGGATCAGCAGGTGCCGATTCTCAATTATCAAGGGCAGACTTTTCGCTTGATTAGTGTTTTCAAAGCTAGTCAAGAAGAAGAAGCTAGAGCCTTATGGAGAGAATTAACGGATAACCGGGGTAAAGCCTGTGTTTTGCTCGAGGAACCCGAACGGTTTAGCGTCTGGGGTAAAATCCGTTTAGAGCAACTGGATAGTGACACAGGTGGTCATGGCAAAACGGCGATTTTAATCCAAGCTGGTATTTTGCTGTTGCAGGGTGTTGCTATCGACATTGAAGAGTTTTTAGGTGCTAGACAAGCTGCATTATTTGAAAAAGATATTGCGGAAGTATTACAGCAAAAGCAATTTCCTCAGGCATCTTCCCTAGAAGCAGTGAAATATTTGGTATCTACCAATCCTTTGCCGGCAGCTAAAATACCTGATTGGCAAGAAAGTCATGTAGTTATCCTCTTACAAGAACTTCATCGATTAGGGAAAGCCTATTTTGGCAATGCCAATTTTACCAAACAAGTGATTTATAAGCTAGAAGATATGCCAGAAGCCGAGCGATCGCTATTTATCACTTGGCTAAATCAATCGCCACTGGGTAAGCTATGGCAGTAGTATGGAAATTATTTAACAAAATTCCTGCCACTGGCACTTGCTTTTGGTGTCTGATTGTGTGCTACCTGGCAGACACACTGCTAGATATACAGTCCATTAACTCAAAATACTGCCAGAGTGCATCTACAATAGTCAAGTCTTATGAATAACTCTTACGAGAATTCGTTCCTTTCTAAATCCATTTTCAATACTCAGAACATTGTCTTGGCTAATATTGGCTGGGCCGTACTGGCACTGCTATACTTTTTGTTGTTTAGCGCCAAAGTTCCTGGAGCCGATGGCATAGAAAGCCGAGCCGAGTGGTATGTGATTGGCACAAATATTTTTGAAGCTTTAGCTTATTTGGGTGCCAGTATCTTATGCTTGAGGAACTGGCTAAGTCAGCAAATCGTCAGTGGCCGGAATGTTTGGCTCTTAATTGGGTTAGGCATGCTTTCCTATTTTGTTGGAGGGATAATTTTCGGCTATACCGAAATAGTTTTAAAAGATGAACCGGATGTGTCTGTAGGCGATATATTCTTTGTACTTAGTTATCTATTACTTGGCGCAGGCATGATTTTAGCTGTGGCTTCCAGGCGAATCAATCTGGAAAAATGGCAGTGGCTAATTGTGTTAGCAATTGCAGTGTTCGGTAGTTTGTTGGCATGGTGGATTTCTATGCAACAGGAAACACCCTCAGAACTGCTAGTCGCTATTTTGAATTGGTTTTACGTAGTTAGCGATGTAGTTTTGTTAATTATTGCTACCACTCTGCTACTAGCCTTTTGGGGGGGAAGAGTTTCCCAGTCTTGGCGAATGATTGCGGCGGCGGCCTTTTCGCTCTACATTGCAGATATGTGGTTTAAATACGCCCAAGGCCCCAATTATCAAAGTGGGGAGATATTAGAAGTGTTTTGGGTGTTTAGTGGAGTGTTATTTGGCATGGGCGCTGTCTTAGAATATGACGCATCACTAAGACGAACGCGGCGTACCAGCGGACGGAAACGAGCTTAGTAAGGATTTTTGGTATCTACCGTGAGAAAATTAACAGACTCTGACAAGCAAGAAATTCTGAAGTTATATCGAGAGACTGCCGAAACAACCTCAACTTTGGCAGACCGCTATGGTGTGAGTAACTCGACAATTAGTCGCCTACTCAAAAGCACTTTGCCAGAGGACGAGTATGAATACTTAGTCTCTTTAAAGCGGGCTGCGAGAACTCCTGAGGGAAGGGCACAGGTAAGCTACGAGCAGTTACCGCTGCTGAGTCAACCAGAGCCGGAAATAGAAGTTCCACCCAGTGAAAGCCAACCCTTGGAATTGCCAAAGGTTGAGCCACAGCCACGTAAGATAATTCGTGTACAGGAGCAACTTTACTCAGAGGAAACAGCGGAGTCAATCGCCGCTAGTAGACGTGTGCGGCGACGCCCCTCGGCTGCGGAAAAACCCAAACTCCGAGTCACAGAGAAATTAGAAACTCCAGAGCCAAAACCGCCGGAAATAGTCAGCATTCCTATCCCACCGCTAAAGAATGAACATCCAGGAGCGGCGGTCATCGCGCACATGCTAGGCGAAGATTTGCTTGACGAATCCGAGGATTTGGACGATTTAGAAGATGATGATTTAGAGGATGACGACTTTGAGGAAGAAGACTTTGATGACGATGACCTTGATGACCAAAGACCTTTAGTCACAAAACGCAGACCAGGTGAAGCATCAGTTGAAGTTTTACCACTGTCGATAGCCAATTTGCCCAAAACTTGCTACTTGGTAATTGACCGTTCCTCAGAATTAATTACGCGACCTCTGAAGGACTTTGGTGACTTGGGACAAATTCCCAGCCTGGAAACCCAGCAAAGAACTCTGCCGGTGTTTGATAACCATCGTGTCGCCAAGCGTTTTTCTACTAAACGCGATCGCGTGATTAAAGTTCCAGATAGTAAAATGCTTCATAAGGCTCGGACTCATTTGCAAGCTAAGGGCATCACACGACTGTTAATTGATGGTCAGGTCTATTCCTTGTCTACGACGGTTTAGAGGTCATGGAGACACCTGCTGGCTATAGTGTGGTATTGGTGACAGTTGGCAACGTGCAGGAGGCAGAAGCAATTGCTAATGCTCTTGTGGAAGAGAAACTCGCTGCTTGTGTCAGTCTATTACCAATCCACTCAATTTACACTTGGCAAGGGGAATTGCATAAAGAGGAAGAATGGCAATTACTGATTAAAACTGATTTGGCGCAATTTCCGGCAATGGAGGCCAAAATTAAGGAACTGCACTCCTATGAAGTGCCAGAAATTATTGCTTTACCAATTGTTGCCGGTTCTCAAGCCTACTTACAGTGGATTTTTCAGCAAGTTGAGAGTAAAGAGTAAGGATTTTCATAACTTCTCACTCTTTACTCTCAACTAACAACTCTATGCGTAAACAGCCCTGGCAAAACGCTCTGCTAAGTAAATAATGTCTTGTCTCCGAGCAATTTGATTCATCCATTTTTGAGGAATATTTTCCACCCCGTAATAAATTCCCGCTAACCCACCGGTGACGGCGGCGGTTGTATCGGCATCTCCACCTAAGTTGACAGCTTTCAGTACCGCCTCAGAATAAGACGAGCTATTTAATAAACACCACAGGGACGATTCCAAGGTATCAATCACATAGCCACCAGAATTAATCTCTTCAACTGGTAACTTGGCAATCTCACCACTGAAAATTCTGCCAAAATGCGGCTTTTCTAACAAAAATTCTCGGACAGAATATACTGTTTTGATGTCTTGCAATCCTTGTAAATAAGCTGTTTGGGGGTCTGCTCCTTCTAAAAGCGCCACTGCAATACTAATATAAATGCCACAAGCCATTTGCGATCGCGCATGAGCATGGGTAATCGCCGAAACATCATGCACCCGCGCCAGCAATTCGCCTAAAGTGAAGTTTCTGTGACAATAAGCCATTGGCAAGATTCTCATCAACGAACCATTGCCATTACTATTTTCAACCTTACCACCCGCCTGATGGGGAACAACTCCCTGCTTGAGCCGCATAATTGCTGTGTGGGTAGTTTGACCAATATCAAAGACATCGCCACGAGGAGTCCAGTAAGCCTCCTTGTACCAGCGCCAGAAGGAATTAGCTATGGCATCCAAGGAATACCCTCTACAAAGGCATTCTGCCAAACAAAAGCTTAAGGAACTGTCATCTGACCAAGTTCCTGGTGGTTGATTCCATGTGCCATAACCCAACATCGTTGTCACTGGAGATTTTACTCGTTCAGCACGGCTAGTAAACTCCACCGGCACACCCAACGCATCACCGACACATAAACCCATCAAACCAGACAACGTTTTTGCAGCGGTTAGCATTATTCAATCTCCACGAGAATTGCTCAAAATTAACTTTATAGATTCCCTCTATAGCTTGTTGCAACAGATGTT
This sequence comes from Nostoc sp. EspVER01, assembly GCF_034530635.1. Classification (NCBI taxonomy): domain Bacteria; kingdom Bacillati; phylum Cyanobacteriota; class Cyanophyceae; order Nostocales; family Nostocaceae; genus Nostoc; species Nostoc sp. EspVER01. The sequence goes on along the minus strand of NZ_JAVRCS010000010.1, from coordinate 163,797 downwards.
ACAGCCTACTTTTTCATCATCTTTGAAAAGCTCGACAAAAATTATTAATCGGGTATTTTATTTACCATATCCCGACTTAGTTTTAGTTCCAAATATTGTGACAGTTTTAAAAGCGTCTATTGGGGGAACAAACAGCCAGAATGGAAAGACATTGAGATGTAATTATAACAGCTTATTTATCAATTCAAGGGATAGTTATCCTGTAAGCGTTATACATTAACAACAACAGTTTTTTAATAAAAGTTGGGAATCATTTGGAACATTATCACTTTATTTTCGACCTGGAATATACAAGTAAAAAATACAAATTTTGGTAAAAATTATGAAATGCTTACTCAAGTCTTTCGTGACAATCTCTGCATTGTCTTCCTTAATAGTTGCTCCTTTTGTTCTATCAGCTGGTCAAGCTTCTGCCGAAACTAAAAAGGGTACTGATGCTAGTTATGTTGGTGCTGGTGTTGCTGCTGGCGTTACCAGTGGCGGACAAGGCATCAACGATGATGCCACATTTGGTGGTAACGTCACAGGCCGCGTGAAATTAGGAACTACGCCGTTTTCTGCACGTGGTAATGTCCTTTGGAGTGATAAAACAAGTGCCATAATTCCAGAACTTTCTGTGGATGTGCCTATTGCTAATAGAACTAACGCCTATTTAACTGGTGGTTATTCTTTTGTAGAGAAAGATGGCTCACCAACTCCTATAGGTAATAGAGATTCTGTAGTTGTAGGTGCTGGCGTCGAATCGGAAGTTGCTAATAACTTCCTCGTCTACACTAATGCCAAAGTCGGACTTGGTGCTTACCAAAATAGCGATGCTTCTGCTGTTAGCATCAATGGTGGTATCGGTTATCGCTTCAAATAAAAGATTATTGAGTCCTCAGTCAGTTTATACTTTACTTAGTACTCAGGACTCAGCACTAAAAACTCACTACTCCCAAAAGCTGGTTTTGCTAAGTATTACATCACTAACAAAGCCGGCTTTTGCCGTGTTAAAATTAAATCATTCCTCATTATTCCGGCCGGATTACCGGGGATCAAGTAGCCGAAGGGTGCTGATTCGGCGTCTACTAATGCTTTATTGAGAATACTATACAAGTCTAATGGTTAAATCTGCTCCTTCCCCAATCGCTAGCCGTAAGCCTTCCAAAGTAGAAGGGATCAAGGAAAATAGTAATTTTTTGCGTGAACCTGTAGCAACTGAGATCCTTCAAGACACTACCCATTTTACTGAAAATGCGGTACAGCTTTTGAAGTATCACGGTTCTTACCAGCAGGATAACCGCGACAACCGCACCAAGGGACAGGAAAAAGATTACCAGTTTATGCTGCGGACAAAAAATCCGGGTGGTTTAGTACCGCCGCAGCTGTATCTGGCTTTAGATAAAATAGCTGATGAGTATGGCAACCACACATTACGAGCAACTACCCGTCAAGGTTTCCAACTGCACGGAATTTTAAAAAAGAATCTAAAATCAGCAATTGCTACCATTGTCAAGAACCTGGGTTCGACTTTGGGAGCTTGTGGTGACATTAATCGAAATGTGATGGCACCACCAGCCCCCTTTAAGAATCGCCCAGAGTATCAGTATGCTTGGGAGTATGCCCAGAATATCGCTGACTTGCTGACAGCGCAAACAGGTGCTTATTACGAAATTTGGTTAGATGGGGAAAAGGCAATTAGTGCTGAAGAAGACCCAGAGGTGAAGGCAGCCCGACAGCGCAATGGAAATGGGACAATTATCCATGACAACGAAGAACCGATTTATGGCACGTACTATATGCCCCGCAAGTTTAAAATTTGCGTGACAGTGCCAGGGGATAATTCGGTAGATTTGTATTCCCAAGACCTGACGTTGGTAGTGATTACCAATAAGAAGAAGCAATTAGAAGGATTTAATATTTTTGCTGGTGGTGGCTTAGGTAGAACCCACGGTAAAGAAGAAACCTTCGCTAGGTTAGCAGATCCCATTGGTTATGTAACGAAAGATGACGTTTACGACATAGTGAAAGCGATTGTTGCTACCCAGAGAGATTATGGCGATCGCACCGACCGTCGTCATGCCAGATTAAAATATTTAATCAACGATTGGGGCGTAGATAAATTCCGCACCCAAGTTGAAGAATATTTTGGTAAACCAGTCGAAGCCTTCAAGCCACTGCCAGAGTTTAAATATCACGACTTCCTCGGCTGGAATGAACAAGGTGATGGCAAGCTCTTCTTAGGAATTTCCATTGACAATGGTCGGGTCAAGGATGAAGGTTCGTTTCAACTGAAAACCGCTTTGCGGGAAATTGTTAAACAGTTCAACTTACACATCCGTCTGACAGCCAACCACAACCTGATTTTTTACGATATCGAACCAGATAGCAAGGAAGCTATTCAAGACATTCTCAGCCGTCACGGTGTCGGAGACGACCCTAGTAAAATCGAACCTTTAGTACGGTATGCAATGGCTTGTCCGGCTTTGCCCACTTGCGGCTTGGCAATCACGGAATCAGAACGGGCAATACCAGGCATTTTGGAGCGGATTCGCGCTCTGTTGGATAAATTAGGTTTACAAAAACAACATTTTGTGGTAAGGATGACAGGATGTCCCAATGGCTGCGCTCGTCCTTACTTGGCAGAATTGGCCTTTGTCGGTAGCGCTCCAGAATCTTACCAAGTATGGTTAGGAGGTTCGCCAAATCAGACTCGACTAGCACAACCTTACACAGAGAAACTACACCACAATGACTTAGAAAGCTTCTTAGAGCCGATTTTTGTTTACTTTAAGAAATCTCGGAAATCGAAGGAAAGCTTTGGTGATTTTTGCGATCGCGTTGGTTTTGATGCCATCCGCGAATTTGCTGCTAGCTACGAACCACAAACAGCTAATGGTGCAAACAAATCGCGCCATCGGGTCAATTTGAAAGAAGAGGTTTATGGTAAGTTGAAGGAAGTAGCAGAAAGTCAAGGTAAACCCATGACTCAGTTAGTTACTGAAGCGCTAGAGGCTTACTTCCAGAATCTTTCGTAAGTCAAATAAATAACTAAACCATGATGGACACAGATAGACTTATCTGTGTCCATCTTTGATTTGATATCCTTAAAATTCCCAAATCTCATGTCTCAACTGCAAAGAATTGCGATCGCACCCTCCCAACTCCAACAAGGACAAATTTTGCTCACCAAAGAACAGCAGCATTATTTGGGGCGTGTGTTGCGCTTGCGTGAAGGCGATCGCTTTATTGCAATGGATGGTAAGGGAAAATGGTGGTTAGCGCAGTTAGCAGGGGAACAAGCAGAGGTTTTAGAACCGCTTTTAGTAGAAACTGAATTACCTGTATCGATTACGCTGATGGTGGCGTTGCCCAAAGGTAATGGATTTGATGAAGTGGTGCGGTGTTGTACAGAGTTGGGAGTAGCTTGTATTGCACCAGTATTGAGCGATCGCACTTTACTTTATCCTAGTCCTCAAAAGCTCGAACGTTGGCGGCGCATCGCAGCGGAAGCCGCCGAGCAGTCAGAACGCTCTTTTGTGCCGACAATTTTAGAACCTGTTGCTTTTAATACTGCCGTCACAGCGAATCAGACAAGTCACCGTTACATTTGTGAGGCTCGTGGAGAGTATCCCCATTTAAGCAAGGTGCTAAATAGCATTTCTGAGGAGATTGTCATTGCTACTGGACCAGAAGGGGGATGGACAACAGAAGAAATTGACAATGCGAAGTCAGTTGGATTTCAACCTGTTTCCCTTGGTCGCCGCATCCTGAGAGCAGTTACAGCCCCAGTAGTAGCATTATCCTTGATTACCGCAACTTGTGAAGTATAAATGATTTATAGCTCACGCAAAATTACTTTTGCGCGAGACATCACTCCAACGTGTATTTAAAGTAAGTGATGATTGAGCAAGTTGCGATCGCCTTTGAGCATAAAGACTATCAAACAGCAGCTAAATTACTCAAACAGCTGCAAAAAGAATCACCCGAAAATCCTTGGTTACAATATTATCTCGGTCGGCTAAATGAAGTATCAGAAAAACACCAAGATGCAGAAAAAATTTATCGGCAACTGCTGCGAGATACAAGAAACGCCAAAATAGTAACGCTCGCACGCCAAGGTTTGCGACGGCTACAAGAAATTGAACTAGAAGAAAGACAAAGAGCTATTTCCCAAGCAAAATCTGAACCAAATAACACCGAACTTAGCGTACTAGTTTTAGAGCCACTCAGTACCGAGATGAAAACAGAAGCATCTCGAAAATTTGCTCAGATTATGCAGCTAGACCCCTACACTGCACGGCTGGTACTGCCAAGTCGTGGCTGGAGATTGTACCGCACTGGCCAAGTAGGAGAACTAAAATTTTATGGGAAACAGCTACAGCAGGCTGGTATTCCTTGCTTTTGGGCAACAATAGCGGAAATTCAGCAAATTCAAGTTTATCAAGTCAAACATTTCCAAGCATCTACCCCACAAGCTACTGTTGTTTGCCGAAACGAGGTAAATCAACTTGGTTCTCTCACTTTTGACTGGTCAGAAGTCACAGCAAGAGTAGTAGGACTTTTGCCCATTTTTGAACAAGTTGTAGATGTTGATGCCCGCCGTAAACTGGAATGGAAAACTCAAACACAAGACTATGCTCAGTTTTGTGATTTACACATACCTGGTAGACGTTGCATTCTTCGACTTTATGATAACGGTTATGAATTTCAGCAAGGTTTAGAAATCATTCCTCAAGCTAGCCAAAATACAATCAGAATTAATTGGAATAGTTTATCAAGTTGGATTGACCAGCAACTACCTCAAGTCAAAATCTGGTCAGATTTCACATCTTTTGCAGATACAACATTAGATCAAACAGAAATGTTGAGTCATATCAAGTCTCACATCGAGCTGTTTCGTAGGGAACAGACTAATTGGGATTCAGCTTTTCATTTGTATAGTGGACTGGTGTTTGTTAAATAATTCGTAATCTTTCGGCTCCTTTCGACTTCGCTACCTCGGCTTCGCTCGGCACAAGTCAAGGCAAGACGCTCAATACAAGTTCGTAATTCGTAATTCGTAATTAAGTTACTTATTACCTACTTTAAGAAGTAAGTTTACAGATCAAATAGGAGTGTTTGATGAATACAGTAAGTGCTAAAAATCTAAATTTAGGCGGTTTGTACGTTCAATCGCCTCAAGGAGAACAACTAGTTTTTCCACTCAAGCATACAGAAGTTCTCGCAAAAATTGCCGGTAATTTATCACGAGTTGATGTCATCCAAAGCTTTGAAAATCCCTTCACACAGCCTTTAGAAGCAATCTATATCTTTCCGTTACCTGATGAGGCGGCGGTGGATGACATGGAAATCAAAATAGGCGATCGCATCATCAAAGGTAATATTAAAAAACGTGAAGAAGCTGTAGCCATCTACGAAAAGGCAAAACAAGAAGGACGCACCGCCGGACTTCTCGAACAGGAACGAGATAACATCTTTACCCAATCGCTGGCTAATATCAAACCTGGCGAACAAATTGATGTCACAATTCGTTACACCGAAAGTTTAAAATTTGAGGCGGGAAACTACGAATTTGTTTTCCCGATGGTGGTGGGGCCAAGATATATTCCGGGAACGCCGATAGATGGTAGCGGTGATACAGACCAAGTTCCTGATGCTTCTCGCATTACACCGCCTGTAGTCTTAGAAGGAACGCGCTCGCGTCACAATATTAATGTCACAGTCGAAATTGATGCAGGTTTGCCTATTTCTGAAGTGCGTTCTCCTTCCCATCAATTAAAAATTGAACACTCAGGTCAAATTGTGCGGATTCAATTAGCTGGAGAAGATACAATTCCCAACAAAGATTTAATTCTCCGCTATCAAGTTTCTGGTAAAGAAACTCAATCCACAGTATTAAGCCAAGCCGACGATCGCGGCGGACATTTTGTAATATATCTGATTCCAGCTTTGGAATATTCCACTGATGAGATTGTGCCTAAAGATGTTGTATTTTTAGTGGATACCTCTGGCTCCCAATCTGGCGATCCGTTATGGAAGTGTCAGGAATTGATGCGACGATTTATCAATGGGTTGAATCCCAACGATACTTTCACAATTATCGATTTTTCCGATAGAGTCAGACAGTTATCACCAACACCTCTGCCGAATACAGCAGAAAATCGTACCCAAGCGATCTCTTACATTAACAATTTACAAGCTGATGGCAGCACAGAAATGCTCAGTGGCATTCGTACAGCCATAAATTTCCCCACACCAGTCGGAAGATTACGCAGCGTTGTACTCTTAACTGATGGCTATATCGGCAACGAAAATGAGATTTTAGCAGAAGTACAACAGCACCTCCAACCAGGAAATCGCCTTTATAGTTTTGGTGTTGGTAGTTCAGTTAACCGTTTTTTATTAAATCGCATCGCCGAAATTGGCCGGGGAATATCTAGAATTATTCGTCATGATGAACCCACGGAAGAAGTTGCCGAAAAGTTTTACAGGCAAATTAACAATCCTGTACTCACGAATATTCAAATCTCTTGGCAAGGCGACACAGAATCGCCTGTGATTTACCCAAAGGTAGCGCCTGATTTATTTTGCGAACAACCATTAGTTTTATTTGGTCGCAAACAAGATAGAGTTAGTGGAAATCTGCAAATCTCCGGCATTGCTGCGGGCGGTAAGCACTATGAAAAAACGTTTAACCTCCAATTTGAGGAAACAGGAAATCTTGCTGTAGCGCAGTTATGGGGACGTGCTTGCATCAAAGATTTGATGAATCAAATGGTGAGCTTTGAAACTAAAGCTGGTGTAGAAGCAGTTACAGAAACAGCCTTAACTTATCAGTTGCTTTCTCAATACACCGCTTTTGTGGCTGTCAGTGATGACGTGCGGGTTGAACCAGGAAGCGAATACTTGTCTATGCAAGTGCCAGTGGAAATGCCTGAAGCAGTTAGTTACCAAGGAGTGTTTGGCAAGGCTCCATCTGGTGGTTTTGCACGTAAAACATCACTCTCAATGCCATCAGCGCCAGCTTCAGAAGAAGCTCCAGATTTTCTCCGGCAAAAGCGATCGCTACAATCTCCAGCACCCAAAGAAGTCGAGATATCTTTGAGCTTTGATTTCGAGGAGATGGAACAAGATGAAATCTTAGACGCAGCCATCAACCATCAGTTAGAGGTCATCAGCATCACTGGCTTGGATAATAATACAGAAATTGCTAATCTAACCCGACACCTTCAGCAACTAAACTTTCCTTCAGGCTTCAGCGGTGAAATCGTCTTTGAGTTCACCGTCAACAAAGGTCGAGTAGAACGGGTAATGTTAGACGAGGAAACCTCTACCCTAAAAGATCCAGTTGTAGTGGAGAAAATTAAGCGATCGCTCTTACTTTGGAGAGTTCCCCCATCTACAACTGGCAAAGTTATCTTAACCTTGCATCTTCACGCTTAATCTCTAGAGACCGTAAATTTACCGTCTCTATGAATTATTTAGATGTTTTAATCTGACGTGCCATTTCTAGATAAGCACTCATATTCGCTCCTGGACGACGACGACCATTAGAGCTAGTAGTCGAAGGAGCAAGATATTTTGGTGCAAAGGTTGTTTCAGTTGGCTGCTCTTTAAGTACTTTGGCTGCTGCGGCTTTTTCTTTTTTGCCCGGTTCAACTTTCAGACCTTCAGCAGTCTGGACTAGTTGAACATCGGCTGGTTTGGGATTTTTAGCTGATTTTTCCTTAGCCTTAGTCTTAGCCGCAGCAGTTTTTGTTCCGTTCAATGAATCTGGTTTAGATGGAGTTGGTGCTTCTGGAGTTGGTGCTTCTGATGTAATCGTCTCTGCTACTTTCTTAGCATTCGATGCAACTGTCGATGTAACTGTTTCTGCTACTTTCTTTGCGTTCGATGCTACCTCTTTAGCAGCATCTTTGGCTTCGTCCAATTCTAAGAAGTAGCCGTTGCTTTTTTTCTTCCCTGGTAACAGTCCGGTAATGAAACCCAAAATACCGCCAAGAAAACCCTGAATACCCGAAATTAACTTTTTGATAAAATCCATTACAATTACTCCTGCCTTTTACCTTTTATATTTGTAACTCGACCGTAATTGTTAAAAATTACGACAAAATGTTACATTATCTACTTAGTGTCACCTCGCTCTGGTGACAACCCTTATAGGCTTGTGCTTAATTAACATTGTAGTAAAACCACAGGGCAAAATGTTCTATTGCAAGCATTTGCAACCTGCATACACCGAGAACTAATTATTAAATTTTACTGTAGCTAAGAGCAAGATTCTGAAAGCAAGCTTTACAATAATTAACATTTCTTTGTTTGGTAAATACCCAATTGAAGTTAAACAAGCAGTTTATTCTCAACCAGTGGTAAGAGTGTCATAGCCTATTGGCAGACGAACAGATTAATTTGTAAAACTTTATACAAATTCTCTTTGGATCTGTTAAAGAATCCGAAAAGCAATAGCTTCAGTTTGTAGAGCAGTAAGTGTCTACAACAGTGAAATACACCCTTTAATTCAGTTAGATTTTGTAAATGAACATTGAAAATCAACAACGCAATCCCGTTTTGTTAATACACGGCATTGACGACACAGAGGCAGTTTTTCATAAAATGAGGGCATACCTCATACAACAGGGTTGCTCTGTATATAGCCTGAATCTAGTTCCTAATAATGGTGATGTGGGTCTTGATGAATTGGCAAAACAAGTAGCAGATTATGTTACAGCGACCTTTGCACCAGAACAACGCCTAGATTTAATCGGCTTTAGCATGGGAGGAATTGTCAGCCGTTACTACGTTCAGCGATTAGGAGGAATTAACCGCGTGCAGCGGTTTATTACCATCTCTTCGCCCCATTATGGAACTGTAGTTGCTTATGGTTCCCGCCGTCCTGGTTGCCTACAAATGCGCCCCGACAGCATTTTTCTCAAGGATTTAAATTCGGATGCTGTAATGTTAGGGCAGATAGATTTTACGTCTATCTGGACACCTTATGATTTAATGATTGTCCCAGCAAATAGTTCACAAATGTCCGTAGGAAGCCAAGTAATAGTACCAGTTACTCTACACCCTTGGATGCTGACAGATCCCAGGAGTTTAGCGGTAGTCACAGCAGCTTTAGCAAAGCCTATTCAGTTACCCTTCCTTGAGAAAGCATCCAGTCAGTAACCAGAAAGCTTGCCACGCTCGATTTATTCATCTTTAATTACGAATTACGAATTACTTAAGTCCTATCCCCAATTTGCGTATGTTCGTAACTCCCAAAAATCGCCTCTGGGTGACGATAATACTTGAACTCCATGAGATTATAAAAGGGATCTTCTAAAAAGAAAGTGCGATGCTCAAGAGGAGAACCGACAAAACGATTTTTAGTTTCTTCACGAAAAAGTAGCTGTTGTTGTTGTGCCCTTTCTAGTAAGTCTTGCCAGTCACGTTCTTGGGTAAAAATTAGCCCAAAGTGTCTGGGATAGATAGTTTGTTGCGGTGTCAAATGTTCTTTTGTGACATGAGCCACTAATTGATGACCGTAGAGATTGAGAATCAGGGCATGGTGGTTTTCACGACCAGGAATGCAGCCCAAACCATCTACATAATATGCTTTTGTTTGGGCAATGTCAGTTACAGGGAAAGCTAGATGGAATAAAGTTTGGCTCATAGCTGGTATTAAAAAGACTAGTAGTTGATGCTATCTACAATTTATGCTATTAAGTTTTAATTGTGGTTAACTTGAACACAGTTTTTATTGACATTAACTTATATTCTTTATCCTTATTACTAAGATTGGGGATTGAGTAATACTTCAGCCACTCTAATCTGCGGTGACGGAGAAGAGTCTACCTAACTCAAAAGAAGTTTTGCATTTTGTTTAATCATTGCAGCGTATATCTAAGACACCATTGATGGTTTGACACTCAGCTTTCAGAGTGATGCCTACGCAATTTAGTTAATAATACAAACATATTACTTTACCTAGAGAGGTTGCAAAAATAAAGCACTAAGCATCACAAATTCGTTATTCTGTTGATATTCAGACAAAATTACTCATGATTAATTGCTGATGTCATCCTCAATAGATTCTGTAAATCCCTGGTTAGTAGCAGTAGTATTAAACACAATTTTATTGGGTTTAGCTTGGATTGCTCCCAAAAAGCTACTTACCCCTGCTGGATTATTCCACGCCTGGTTTTTGGCCATCTTAATTTGGGTAACTCTAGGCTGGCAAGGATATGCAGTAGTAATGTTCTATTTTTTGGTTGGTTCTGGCGTTACCCGCATTGGGATGGCGCAGAAGGAGGCAGAAGGAATTGCCGAAAAACGTTCTGGGGCAAGAGGCCCAGAAAATGTTTGGGGTTCGGCTTTAACTGGGGCACTGTGTGCCTTGGGAGTAGGAATAATAAATTCGGGATTCCTTGTACCTAATCCCCAGTCGCTAATCCCCAATACTTCGGCAATGCTCAGTACAAGTCCCCAGTCCCTACTATTACTAGCCTATGTAGCGAGTTTCAGTACTAAGCTAGCTGACACCACTGCTAGCGAAGTCGGTAAAGCTTATGGTAAAAGCACCTTTTTGATTACCACACTCCAACCAGTGCCTCGCGGTACAGAAGGAGCGGTAAGCTTGGAGGGAACTTTAGCCGGGATTGTGGCTTCTGTAGCGATCGCATTTGTGGGTTGGGGAGTTGGTTTAATCGATATATTGGGAATAGCTTGGTGTGTGCTGGCAGCATTTATTGCTACTAACCTAGAAAGTGTGATTGGTGCAACACTGCAATCTAAGTATACCTGGCTGACTAATGAAGTAGTAAATATTTTTAATACATTAATCGGTGCGATCGCATCTGTGCTACTTGCTTGCACATGGATAACTTTCATTAACTAGGGTGACGAGAATAAACAATTACAATTACTCGTCTAAGTGGGGCATTTAGACCGTTACCAGTTCGAGATTCCCCACTTAGCCGCTATCCATTTACAGCACTCAGCACTCTTGAAAGGCATTGTTAAAAAATAACTATTTGCCTTGCGGTTGCGCCACCACTAATATTTTCAATCCTGATTTTGTCCCCACTAGACTGTAAAAGTGATCGTGGCAAATTATTTTATTTACTAGCTATATAATTTTTTGACCATTTAGATGTAATTAGTTCATTGAATCTTTATCGTATTTATCCATGAATAACCAGATGATTTCTATATGATTTAATTTAAAAGTTCTATAAGTGTTTAACCATTTTCACATAATTAGTTCATGGAATCTTTATCATTTTTGACAATTAATGACCAAATAATTTCTATAGAGCAAGCAGTAAAGTATCTGCAAGCCTCTGGAAAATTAGGACAGTTCATTGGGGATATTCTCCGGCAGTACGTAATTGAGGAAGAAATTAGAACACGAGATGATATTGAAATTGGCACCGCAATAACTGAACAGTCAATTATTGACTTTAGGCTGAAAAATCAACTCACTGACCCCCAAAGTTTTCAAGAATGGTTAAAGACAAATAACACAGATTACGCTACTTTTCACACATCGGTTGCTTTTGGTTACAAGTTAGAAAAGCTGAAAGCTGTAGTGACACAAACAAAACTCCCAGAATATTTTATTGAACGCAAGATTTTTTTGGATCGGGTAGTACTTTCCCGGATTGTTGTTGATAATCGTGAATTGGCAGACGAACTCCAAACCCAAATAGAAGAAGGAGGTAGTTTTGAGCAACTAGCTAAAGAGTATTCCCTTTCAGATGACCGAATTGTGAATGGCATGATGGGAATTGTCAGCCGAGGTAGTATGCCAGATATATTACGGGCAGCTATTGATGTGGCCAATCCTGGACAATTGATAGGACCAATAGAAATCGTTGGCAAAGACTCTCCCCAAGGAGAAGGGCCTTATGGTTTGTTTCGAGTAGAACAATTTCTACCAGCGTCTTTAGAAGATACTCAACTACAGCAAGCACTACAAAATGAGTTGTTTGAAAAATGGCTAGCAGAGAAAATTCAAAAACTGACAGTCAAGTTACAAGTGAGTTAAAAACTCTGGATAATGAATCTTTACGATTAAAAGTGCTAGCTTCTTTGCCTTGGAATCAGCCACCGCTATCCTGGCTGACTCCCGAACAACAATCCCGATTGGAAAATGAGTGCCAAACCCGCCAGTATCGTCTTGGAGAAAAAATCTGGTCAAACGATGTCGGTGGCTATCAATTTTTAATTGTGGCTGGGAAAGTCCGCTTGCGAGAAGAGGGTGTTGGCAAACCAATAGCCGCTCTAGATGCAGGGGATTGGTTTGGCGATTTCCAAAAGCTGTCTGCGGATTTTAAAGCTGTAGCTGCTAGTAAAGAAGTGATAGTAGTTTGTTGGGAAACTGCACTATGGGCAGAATTTTCTCACCCACAAATTCAGGAATTTTGGCAAGCGTTACCAGTAGAGATGGAAGGACAAAGGGAGACATTTTCCTTCTCTAGCACTCCTTCAGTAACTTCAGCCTCAGACGGGACTTCCAGCCCCCACAGCCTCCAACCCCAAAAAGGACTCCCAGCCGCCAATCTAATCACTTCAATTTATCCGTTTGTTGCCAGTTGGAATACTGCTGCTGCCTGTTTAACAATGGTGGCGCAACAACTAGAAAATTCTGTGCAACTGGAATGGGTGCAGCGTCAACTCAGAGGACAACGCCCAAAACAGGTTGTGGAAGCAGCAGAAAAGTTAGGGTTAGTGTTGCGGCGCTTACAAGTGAGTTGGAGTGAGTTGCGACAGTTGTCATTTCCAGCTTTATTGCTGTGGAATTCTGACTCACCCCAGAGTCCATCCTGGGTGGTGGCTTATGGAGTTAAAGGCGATCGCTTAATTATCGCTAACCCCCTAAATCCCGAACGGACTTGTGAAAGCTTGCCGCAGTCAATAGTTGAGGTGTCTTGGGATGGACAATTGTGGCAAGTAGAACTCATATCCCAGCAAGAAAAATTTAACCTCAGTTGGTTTACCCCAGCAGTTTGGAAGTATAAGGGATTGCTCACAGAAGTATTGTTAGCATCTTTTACCTTGCAGCTTTTGGGGTTAACAACACCGCTAATTACCCAAGTCGTCATTGATAAAGTGATGGTGCAGGGGAGTTTGCCGACTCTTGATGTAATGGCGATCGCACTTTTATGCGTAGCCATATTTGAGTCCGTACTTGGGATACTGCGCCTATTCATCTTTACCCATACAGCTCGCCGTTTGGATTTGAGTTTATCAGCGCAGCTATTTCGCCATCTGATGCGCCTGCCTTTGGCTTATTTTGAGTCGCGCCGCGTCGGAGACACAGTAGCAAGAGTCCAGGAACTCGAACAAATTCGTCAGTTTCTCACAGGTACAGCATTAACTGTGATTCTAGATAGCATCTTTGCTGTGGTGTACCTGGCATTGATGTTTTACTATAACGTCCCACTCACCTTTGTGGCTTTAGCTGTACTGCCACTATTTGCCACATTGACGATAGTTGCAACACCAATTCTGCGTAACTGGCTCAACGAAACTTTTAACCGGAGTGCTGATAGTCAATCGTTTCTAGTAGAGACAATCACCGGAATTCACTCTGTTAAAGCCCACGCAGCCGAACCAGTAGCCCGCGATCGCTGGGAAGGCTTATTTGCCCGCTTCATTCGCACTGGCTTTAAAGCTTCTACTACCTCCAATATCAGCAGCAACATTGGTGACTTTCTCACTAATTTGTCCACAATGCTGATTCTCTGGTTTGGAGCCAAGTTAGTTATTGAACAAAAGCTCACAATTGGACAGCTAGTTGCATTTCAAATGCTGTCTGGTAGAGTCACAGGCCCGCTTTTGCGCTTAGTACAGTTGTGGCAAAACCTTCAACAAGTGCTACTTTCTGTTGATCGCATTGGTGATATTCTCAACGTCTCCCCTGAAGCTGAACTGGGAACTGGCTTAGTTTTGCCACCCCTGAAAGGACAAATTACCTTCGAGCAAGTATTTTTCCGCTACCGTCCCAACTTTGAAGCAATTCTGCGTGGAATCTCTTTCAGTGCCGAACCAGGGCAGTTTGTTGGCATTGTCGGACGTAGCGGTTCTGGGAAAAGTACCCTATCTAAGCTATTGCAACGCCTCTATCAAATTGAATCAGGACGCATTCTGATTGATGGTTTTGATATAAAAAGTGCCGATTTAGCCTCACTGCGGCAACAAGTTAGTGTAGTTCTCCAAGAAGACTTTTTATTTAACGGTTCTATTTTGGAAAATATCACTCTCGGTAGTCCCGACATTACCGCAGAGCAAGTTGTAGAGGCGGCAAGATTAGCCGTGGCTCACGACTTCATTAGTCAATTACCCTACGGTTACGAAACCAATGTTGGCGAACGCGGTACAGCTTTATCTGGTGGACAGAGACAACGCATTGCCCTGGCAAGGTTATTTCTTTCCCAAGCGCCGATTTTAGTTTTGGATGAAGCTACCAGTGCCTTGGATAGTGAAACTGAACAACAAGTGCTGCAAAACCTGCAAAAAATTTCCGCCAATCGTACCGTGTTTCTGATTGCTCACCGCTTTGCTCCCCTTAAACGTGCCGACTTGATTTTAGTATTAGAGCAAGGCGTGATTGCCGAACGTGGTACTCACTCACAATTGTTGCAACAAAAGGGTTTGTATTGGTCACTATATCAACGGCAGCAAGCAAACATTTAATCATTTAATAGATTTAACTAGCTCAAAACTTGTGACTAGATAAAAGATAAACCTTTGCAACGCGGCTTAAACATAGCCTTTGGCGAATGGAGCATAACTCCGTTCGCCATTTTAATTTTGCTGATTTCAATAATTACCCTTGCTACAGTCTGGGTAGTGTAAATATTTTTATAGCCCAATACAGTTCAGTTAGACCTAAAACTTTAAACTGCGTAGGTTGGGTTGAGGAATGAAACCCAACATTTTTAGTGCTTTATTGGGTATCACTTCGTTCAACCCAACCTACGATTATCCTTAACTGAACTGTATTGTTTTATAGTCGGCGATCGCAGCATTTCTAAGAGTAATAAAAGGAGTCATAACGTACCTATTATAATTTTGGCATTAGTCTTCATTAATACACTTCAAATATTTAAGATTTACTCGATAAATTGACTCTGAATAAAAACCGTAATTATCAGAATGTTTTTTGGTAATAAAATTAGCATTTTATTATTAAATTCCATAGTAATTATTGAGAATAAGGCTTGCTCACACATTGAAATCTTTTTATTGTCAAGGTTTCAAGGCTTTAAACTGTCAAAAAACGGTTGCTATCTTTGAGAAAAAATTTATGCACATTGATGATGTTAATAACAATATATTGTCAAAAAAACAGCTAAATGCCACTTCAATATCCTCATTAGATAGCTTTAATACAAAAGATAACTATAGCCTCAACTTCAGCAACCGTAGTAGCTATAACTTCGATGATGCTGATGTGCAGTTGCTAAATAACGATGAATCTAAAAATAGCAATAACGCTACTAATAATGCTTTTAGCACTCAAAATTATAACTCCACTAATGGCTATGGCTTGATTAATGGAGCAGCAGCAGTGGCTAGAGCTATTGGTCAAAATACCTTTGCTGATGTTCCCGATATTGGTGGCAATAATTGGGGAGCAGACATGGTTAAAACACCGGAAGTTTGGGCACAGGGATATACAGGTAAAGGCGTTGTTGTCGCTGTTGTGGATACTGGAGTTGACTATAACCACGAAGATTTAACAAATAATATTTGGACGAATACCAAGGAAATTGCGGGTAACGGTATAGATGATGATGGTAATGGCTATGTTGATGATAATTACGGCTGGAACTTTGCTGATAATAGCAACAACAGCCTAGACGACAACGGTCATGGTACTCATGTTTCCGGCACGATCGCAGGGGAAAATAATAACTACGGTGTCACTGGTATTGCCTACGATGCCAAAATTATGGCTATCAAAGCTTTAGATAGCTCTGGCTCTGGTTCCTATAGTTCCATATCTAAAGGTATTCGCTACGCTGTAGATAATGGAGCTAATGTAATTAACCTCAGTTTAGGAGGCGCATCTTCTAATCGCACTCTAGAGTCAGCCATTAACTATGCCAGCAGTAAAGGAGTAATTGTCGTCATGGCAGCAGGTAATGATGGTGACTCATCACCAGACTATCCCGCCCGCTATGCATCGAAGTCAGGAATTGCCGTTGGGGCAGTAGATAAGAATAATAATTTGGCCGACTTCTCTAACCGCTCTGGAACGAATCCAATCGCTTACGTCACAGCTCCAGGAGTCAAGGTTTATTCATCAGTTCCAAATAATCAGTATGCAACTTATAGTGGCACTTCTATGGCTACTCCCCACGTTGCTGGTGTAGTTGCTTTGATGCTTAGTGCTAACCCTAACCTGACTGATGCCCAAGTACGTCAGATTGTCACAGAAACCGCCGGAAATAGTACACAAACTACAAGCTCTAGTTTTAACATTTCTAATGTCAGTTCTCTAGCGAGTCAAGTTATTGCAGAAACCGCAGGAAATAACACACAAATTACAAGCTCTAGTTTTAAAATTGCTAATGTCAATGCACTAGCGAGTCGGGTAATTGCAGAAACCGCAGTGAATAACACACAAATTACAAGCTCTAGTTTTAATAATTCCAATTTTGGTTCTCTAATCGGTCAGGCAATTACAGAAACTACAAGATATCTAACCCCAGAAAAGATTGCTAGTTTTAATAATTCCAATTTTGGTTCTCTAATCGGTCAGGCAATTACAGAAACTACAAGATATCTAACCCCAGAAAAGATTGCTAGTTTTAATAATTCCAATTTTGGCTTTCTAATCGGTCAGGGAATTACAGAATCCACAAGATATCTAACATCAGAAACAATCGCTAGTTGGAATGATTCTGATTTTAGCCCTGTGATTGGTCAGGCAATTACAGAAACCACAAAATATCTGATATCAGCCGAGGGTAATAGCATATCAACAAATCCAGAATTATGGTCGCAATTTCAAAACTATGAAAAGATTCTGGGCAACATCAATGTGAATAGCAATCAGGATGAGAATAATCCAGATTTTGTCAAACTACTAGAGGGAATGCAAAAACAAATAGATCAGTATAGAAAATTTTTGGGTATGGCTTGAAAATTATAGCGATTTGCAGTTAAGTTCAATACTGCTCGTCTGTCGTGAATAAATGTAGGGGTTTAACAATGCTAAACCCTTACTTGTGGCTAATCTAACAGACTTTCCTACCTAACAGAAAATGCTTCACTGAACCGCCGTGTCACAGGCTCAGTGATGAATGTCAAAATTGACTTTTTACGAGTGACAATTTCACCTGTAGCAGTCATCCCTGGTGTAAATTCTACTTCTTGACCTCGAACATTCACTGCGTGTTTATTTAGCTTAATTCTCGTCGGAAAAACTAAACCCAATTCTTTATCAGCAATTGCATTTGGACTGACTTGCATAACTTCGCCATCCACAATGCCAAATTCTTGGAAGGGAAAAGTCGCCATTTTGACTTTTGCCTTCATTCCTTGACGAATAAACCCAATATCGCGGTTGAGAACTTTTACCTCTAGAAGCATTTCTTCCCCTTCCGGCAAAATTGACAGCAATTCTTCACCCGATTGTACTGGCCCCTTAGTGGCTTTAACTTTATAAATTGTACCGGCTACGGGAGCCTCAATCGTTTCTAAAGCTTGTTGCTTCCTCGCTTGCTCTAATTGACCTTGAACAGTTGTTAGTTCTTCTTTACGCTTATTAAACTGCGTCAAAATTTCGCTTTGGCGTTCTGATGCTACACGCTGGGCCTGACTGCGTGCAGCGTTGTAAGCTTGTTCTGCTTGGCGAATTTCTTGGACTTGAGCATCAATATCTTTTTCTAATGATGTGACTTTATCTTGAGCCTCTGTGATTCTATTCTGGGCGTTGATGACTTCATCTTGCGCTCTGGTGATTTCTGTCTTTGCACGAGTTAATCTTTCTTGGGCATCCAGGTAATCGACACGAGGCACAGCGCCAGGAGTAATTAGAGTACGTAGGCTTTTTTCCCTTTCTTGAGCCAGGGCTAAATTACTTTCAATTTTAATTCGGATGCTATCTGCATTGGCAAGGTTGGTTTGAGCATTCCCAAAGCTGCTTTTAGCATTAACTAAGTTATCTTGCAATCTGCTCAAGCGGACTTTAGCTTGATCGATAAGTGCTATTTGGCGATTTGCTTCTGCTTCCGCCGCTGCTTGACGAGATTGGAAATCTTGCAGGCGGGAGCTTAAAAGTTCATCTTGCATTTTCGTGCCAGTAGTTTTGCCTCCAACACGTTCTGCATCCAAACGCTGTAAATCGTCTTGAATCAATCTAGTAGATTTGGCTAGGCGGGAAACGTCAGTTATTTGCAAGTCTGGATCTTTTTGAATCAGAACTTGACCTTTAGTAACGCGATCGCCTTCTTGCACTTTAACAGCGACAATAGATCCTCCACCCAAAGATGTTACCGGTCTTACCTGTGTAGAAGCAATTAATTCCCCCGGTGCTGTTGCTACTTCATCTATTTGGGAGAAGTATGCCCAAGCGATCGCCCCAAATACGATGGCGCTCATCGTTCCCGCTAATAATCTAGTGTACAGGGGCGGCAATTCCTGTACTGCTTTCCCTAATTCATAAGTAAGTTGTTCCTCCGGTTGGGCGAATCGCTCTTTTGTCTGACGTGCTTGAGCAGCATTTGCAGCTAGAGAAGATTTCATTTGTGTCCTTTATCCTTTGTCCTTTGTCATTAGTCATTTGTCCTTTGTTATTCACTAATGACAAATGACTAATGACTAATGACTGATGTTTAATTCAAACTGCTAAATAACGCCGCAAAAAATTTTCTAATGTCTCTAATTGGAAGTTAAAAATCGCCTCTAAATTGGCAATTTCATCTTTTGTGCAGAAAAATTCATTTGCTAGCAATGTGCGATAAGTTCCCAAAGCTTTTTGGATTTTGGGATTAAATAAACCCAATGCACCCTGTAACCCATCAATGACAAATAGGGGTGAGTTAATTATTACTGGTTCTTTGGCGAAAATCCGACCAAAAATCCGGGGAATATCTTCTCGCAATAAAATCTCCGGCCCTCCGACGGGTAAAATCTGGTTGCGAGCGCCTTCAACTGTCACAGAATCCACAACCATCCTTGCTAAATCATCAGTACTGACAATTGAGGTACGGTTTTTGCGATCGCCAACCAGCAGATACAATCCCGTTTCCCGAAATCGTTCTACTAGTGGCAGCAAGTTAGATGCTAATCCAGACGGGCGCAAAATAGTGTAATTTAAGCCACTAGCTGCCAAATATCGCTCTACTGCTCGTTTGGCTTTGAAAACGGGAGCATCTTCATAACCGCGATCGGCTCCCAGTACGGAAATGAAGACAAAATGCTCTACGCCATTGGCTTTTGCTTGCTCAATTAGTTCAATATTGGCGCGGTAATCTAAAGATAGGGCATCGCTATCAGAACCGTGGGCGCTGATAATATACCGCACACCCTGACTAGCTTTCTGGATATATTTTTCCTCTAGCAAGTCACCAATGAAAATTTCTGCACCTCTGTGTTCTAACTCGCTATAGCGCGAAGTAAGGCGGACAAATGCCCGCACCGACTGTTCTCGTTGTCGTAGGAGTCGTACAACTCTGCGACCAATTCCTCCCGTTGCTCCAGTTACCAGAAACATACAAATACCTAAATTGAATAGTTACAGCGTTTATAGTTGTCAAAATGCTCGATATATGATCAAAACCCATTGAGCAATACTTAAATAGAGATATGAGCATATTTTTATATTTTGTTACCATGCTCAAGATAGTCTCACACCAATAAGGAATAAGAATTAAATAACATCGACTTTTGTAGGTTGGGTTGAGGCAGGAAACCCAACATCTCTGGGGCGTTGGGTTTTGCAGACTCAACCCAACCTACACAAGTTATTAAATCCACGATCCTAAGTCACACCTTATTTATTTTAATACTCTAAAAATGATCCCCCATATTTTTGTAGATGTCGGGGATAGAGTAATAGGAGGGTGCAACACGAAAAAGAGGGATGTCGGGGATGCAGAGGAGGCAAAACAATAGACCTCTTACAAAAGCCCCTGACACCCCACCCCGCAAGCGGGGAGGAGAGACAAAGCGTAGCTTTGGCGGGGTGGGGTTCTTTCTTATTTTTGATTTATGCAAGAGGTCTAATGAATAAAGAAGCAATTAAAGAAAAATCATAAGAGTTTTGCCGTCGTGCAATTCAAGAAGCATTAGATAAAGATAAAGAAAAGTAATCTTAAAGAAATAGTTGTCATAACTGTGAGAATTACTGGTATGAGTCAGCAATCAAGCATATTGCTTTCTTAGTATGCTTGATTACTTGCGGAAAACACCAAAATGAGAAAGCAAACTGGGGTTTGAGTAAGTCAAACGTCATTTTACTTGCGGAAAACACCAAAATTAGAAAACAAACACAGCTTTTGAGTAAGCAAACTGGGGTTTAAGTAAGTCAAATACCATTTTGCTTATTAAATTCGACTTTATATATTTTTTCGATTAATTAACTAGTACAACATGGCGGAAATAAACTATCTATTCCAAATCAATGAAATGCTTATGCTATATTCATTTTTAATTTTTAATTCCGCCTTGCGGTGCTAGTTATTGTCCATCGTGACTTTTTCGGCTTATTGCCTGGCTTGGACTGTGGTCGATATTTATTGCAAAATCCTCAGATTTAGCAGCATATTCATTTGCAATAAACCTTTTTAACTGTCGCTTGTAGGACAAGGAACAGACTTTTTACCTGACCAATCTGTAAGAGTATTTTCATCTTTATAATGCCGGGGGGTTTTCAGCAGCAAATACCAAGCTTTTCCAGCATCCAATAAATTAAATTTTTCAGAATAGTGAGTTTCTAACAAGTCCCTAACCATAACATAATAGTCCGAGTTCATTCCTGGAAAAATATGATGTTCAGTGTGATGAGAAAAATTTAAATGCAACAAGTCAAATATTTTGTAAACCCGGAGAGACATACTATTAACTAGTGGGTCATTAACGCTGGTCATCCGACAAAGTAAATGATTTGTATAAATATAAAAAATCACTCCAGCATAACCAATTGCAATCGGTAAAAAGTAACCAAGCATGAGCTTTATGGGGTCAAATTGGAGATAGATGAGGATACTCAGATGAATCATGATCATCATCAATAATTCCCATGCGATCGCTCGACGATCTTTAGGACTGACTGTAAATGCAGCAGGAACATAATCGACGGATTTATGATTGAAAAACAGCACAGATGTCAGATTGCGAAAAGTATGTACTCCCCAAGCAGAAGTCATTCCCACTATGAACCATACAGGATTGACTTCAGTTGAAGGTACAAATAAGTCCTGAATCCATTTTCCCCAGGTTGAAGATTGTTCATACAAGTAATTACGATCTGGGTCGCCTAAATCATTAGTGTGATTATGATGTACTCGGTTATGAACTGCTTTCCATAACGTTGGTGGCATCCACAACATTGTTAGCCCTAAAAGACCAATGATATAGATTAATCGAGGATTTTTAATTACGCTACCATGCATCAAATCGTGGGTGCTAAATAGTAAGACAACCACGCTATTGCCCATAATTATGCTTAAAGGTACATAAAGCCATAAAAAATATGGCGACCAAGAATCTAACCGCGCCGCTATCATCCAACCTAGTATCAAAATTGCCAGATTAATGAACAATATAATTAACTTACTTGGATCGGGAGTAAATGCTTCAGGTGGCATCAGAGAACGTAATTCTTTCGCATATATTTTCTGATGAATCAGTTTTGGCTCGGTACTAACATTCATAAATAATTGTCACGTAGAGAATTTAGTTGAGTGAAATTTTGCGGTAAATCGTAACGTTTTTAAAATCGGACGATTCAATTCACAATAGGTAAAGCTCTAAATATACCACACAATATTTTTACAATAGACCTATTGGAAAATTTTGGCATCGCCCACAAGTAAACCTCAGAATTTATTCTGAGGCTTACAATTTAAAGCTGGCTAAAATTATTGCCAGAGGCAAGAGGTCTAAATCTATGGAAAGCTTTTTTAAGTTACAATTCCCCTACATATTGGTAGATGCAGGGGGATAAAATAACCCACTATTTGGATTATCGATCAATTTTTGGGCGCTATTCCCGATTAATCCTACCTACCGCAGATGCGATGCCTACGACGGGCTACGCCTACGCACTATTTATAACTTTGTGCAAGCAGCCCACCTCAAAACTATTCAGATGCTTTATTATTAGCTCTATTAGCACGCACCTCAGCCGAAGCCATAACCTCATCGAAATTTTCTAGTACTTCGCCAGGGAAGTTTTCCAAAACTCTGGTAGAAAGAGCAACCCGCCCTTTACCCTCATCCAAGTCAATAATTACAGCTTTAATTGGCTGACCAACTTGAAATACTTTTTCTAAAGAATCAATAAATTTTTGACTTACTTGCTTGATATGAAGTAAGGCACTCATCCCACTTAAATCGACAAATACACCAAAAGGTTTGATGCCAGTAACTTTACCTTCCACCAGCTGGCCTAGTTCTAATAAGCTGAAGTTGCTAGAACGAGTTGCTAAACGTTGAGAAAGAATGAGTTTGTTGGTGTTTTTATTAATTTCCAAAAAACCCACAGTCAGATTTTGACCTTTGAGTGCATCTAAATTATCACGCTCTGCCAGGTGCGATCGCGGGATAAATCCCCGCAAAGAAAGAATATCGACGGTGACACCACCTTTATTCACACCCATAACCCGTACTTGCACAGTCTGAGCGTTTTCCTGCATTTCGGTCAGTCGTTCCCAGATGTGCTGAATTTCCAACTGCTTTCGAGAAAGGGTAACTTGCCCTTCTGCATCTTGATCTCGGATAATCAAAAACTGCATTTCCTCTTGCAATGGCAGCACTTCCGATAAATCGGTAACTGCTCTCAAAGAAGCCTCATCGCGCGGCAGAAAAGCTGACGACTTGCCACCAATATCAACATAGGCTCCATCATGGTCAAGTTGGAAAACTTTGCCATTTACGAGCTGTCCCTTTTGAAATTGGTAGTCGTGTTTTTCTAGTGCTTTGGCAAAATCGTCCATTGTAAAGGGCGAATTGGCTGTTTGAGAAAGTTTCGATTCGGAATTCATGACTTTTGAAGATTAGTTTTTATTTGATATGGTGCAACTGAAGTTTAAATTGTCATTTGTCATTTGTCATTTGTTATTCACCAATGACCAATGACCAATGACGAACTTGGGTGCGTATGCTTCAGTTTAGTTGACCAAAGAGTTGTTTTACTTGCTCCCAAGCATCGGCCGCAGCTTTAGGATTATAACTGGCACGGTGGTCGCAGAAAAATCCGTGATCAGCTCCATCGTAGCGAAACACACGATGAGGAATTTTATATTTTTCTAACTCTGTTGCAATCTCATCTACTTGTTCGGCTGGAATGCTAGCATCTTCTGTGCCAAAGAAGGCATAGAGAGTACCTGTTATTTCTTCGGTGCGGGTGATAGTAGGAGCGCCACCTCCCGGTGTGCGAGTGGTAATTCCAGCACCGTAGAAGGAAGCGGTAGCTTTAATATCTGGCAAGGTGGCTGCAAGATATGCGACATGACCCCCAAAGCAGAAGCCAATACAGCCAAAACCATCTTTTTTTACTTGAGGCAGATTTTTGAGATAGTCAATTGCTAGTTGAATATCGCTTAATAACTCTGAGGCTTGAGTTTGCATGGCGTAACTTCTGCCCGTTTCAATATCTTCGGGTGTGTATCCGGTTTCAAAGCCAGGGGCAATACGTTGAAAAAGTGCAGGTGCGATCGCTACATAACCAAGTTGGGCAATCCGTTCTGTAACTTCTCGAATGTGAGTGTTGATACCAAAAATCTCTTGTAATACTACAACTCCTGGGTAAGATCCAGGTTCTTTTGGTTCTGCTAGATAAGCAGACACTTGAATATTATCTTGCAAAAGATTAATCGTTGTGGTAGTTGTTGCTTGCTCTGTCATAATAATTTTTACCAGTGCTATGTGATTAGCCGTGTGTTTATTTGATATAACTATGCCAGTATGCCTAGCTTTTTTCTAATTAAATTATCAATTACCAATAGCGAGCGCATTAGAAATTTGTATCAGAAAAACTTTATATGTAAATAAACATATTTGAGATGTAGCAAATGTAGCTGGTAACAAAAGGAGGGCTGAGTAAAAAGTGTTGAGTATAAAAGCAACACTTAATACTCAAAACTCAGCACTCATTAGCACTTAGTATTCAGGAGGTTTGGTGATGATTCAATTCCGTATTCAGCCAGACAGCGAAATTCCCGCATCAACCCAGCTGTTTAATCAAATCCGATTTGCGATCGCTTCTCGGCAATATCCTCCTGCTTACAAATTACCAAGCACACGGGCGCTGGCAATGCAAACAGGTTTACACCGAAATACCATAAGTAAGGTTTACCGTCAACTAGAAGAAGACGGATTTGTTGAAAGTATGGCTGGTTCGGGTATTTATGTTCGCGCCCAAGGTCATGAGGGCGGTAGTAGGCTGCAATCACCAATTCTCAAACAAAATCCTGATGCATATCAAGTTGTCCAGCAAGCACTTGATGAGTTGCTTTCTCAAGGATGTTCGCTAAATCAAGCTAGAGAGCTATTTTTAGCGGAAATTGACTGGCGCTTGCGTTGTAGTGCGCGAGTATTGGTTGCAGTGCCGTCTTATGATATGGGTGCTGGAGAATTGATGGTGTATGAATTAGAGCGATCGCTAAAAATTCCAGTCCAGTTGGTAGCAATGGAAGAATTAACAGCTGTGTTAGATAAAACTACCTCTGCGACAGTCGTCACAAGTCGATATTTTATCAGTAATGTGGAAGCGATCGCAGCTCCAAAAGCTGCACGAGTAATTCCTCTGGATATCTACGACTACAGCAAAGAACTCAGCATCTTGAAAACCCTACCAAAAGAAAACTGTGTTGGGATAGTTAGCCTCAGTTCCGGGATTGCGCGAGCAGCAGAAGTCATCCTCCACGGTTTGCGGGGCGATGAACTATTGGTGATGACTTCGCAACCAAAAGATGCTTACAAACTTCAGGCAATGGTTAAACGGGCTGAGGTCATCATCAGCGACCAAGCCAGTTATGCAGCAGTGCAAGCAGCCGTACAAGCCTCTGATGAAGATATTATTCGTCCACCAAAGCTGATTAAGGTGGAAAATTATATCGGCGCTAACTCGATTAACTTGCTAAAACGAGAGCTGGGTTTAAGTTAATCTCAAGATAATTTGACCAACATCTTTGAGAGCAACTGATACCGGAGGGATGGGATAGTGCAGATTGTGATTGTGGGTGCAGGTCCAACAGGTGTAACCCTTGCCCTGCTCCTTGTAAAACGTGGTATTGCTGTAACGTTAATTGAAGCAGCAAAAGACTTTCATCGTGTATTTCGCGGTGAAGGATTAATGCCCAGTGGTTTAGAAGCCCTAGAGGAAATGAGTCTATCGGCGTTGTTGGAGGATATTCCCCATCGGCAAATCGACGCATGGGAATTCATTATCGGGGGCAAGCAGTTGTTTCGAGTTGATGAACCAATGGGGGCAACCCGACCCTGTACACTGGTTTCACAACCACCACTACTAAAAGCACTGATTTCGGAAGCTCAAACCAATGATGGATTTGAATTTATCCAAGGTGTTACTGTCAAAGATTTACTGTGGAGTAATCAACGTGTTGCAGGTGTAGTACTAAGCGATGGGAAAGAACTTACTGCTGACTTAGTGATTGGGGCAGATGGTCGAAATTCTCTTGTGCGACAACGTATAGGGTTGGAATTGGTACGTCAGCCCAAAAATATTGATATTCTCTGGTTTAAACTTGCCGCCAGTCCTGAGTTTGCAGCCGATAATGTGTTTCGTACAATTGTAAATGGCGATCGCATATTTAGTATCTTTCATGGAGCAGAATCAGGAAAACTGCATCTAGCTTGGGTGATGTCCGCAACCGAAAACACTGACCCCAAGCAAGCCAACTGGGCAGAGATTTTTGCCTCACTATCACCCTCATGGCTAGCAAAGCATTTCCGTAATCATGCAGACACAATTGAATCCCCCATTCGGCTTTCTGTTGTGGTTGGTTATTGTCCAAAATGGCACGTACCAGGAGTACTGCTTCTGGGTGACGCTGCACACCCAATGTCTCCTGTCCGCGCTCAAGGAATTAATCTCGCATTGCGTGATGTGATTGTCGCTGCTAATCATCTTGTGCCGTTGTTGCAAAAAGAAGCTAGACACCAGGATATTGACATGACACTATCGCACATCCAAGCAGAACGCGAGCCAGAAATTATCCGCGCCCAACAACTCCAGTTAGCGGAAGCTAGACAAGGCGAACTACTGCGAAAAAATGCACTACTGCGATTGCTGTTGATTCAACTTGCTCCCTTGCTCCGTAAAACAATTCAAAAGTCTTGGTTAAAGCGCCAATATAAAATGCGTCAAGGTATCACACAGGTACACTTAACTGTCTAAAAATCGCCAGCAGTTATCCCACTTGTGGTTTTGGCGTGTTAATTTGCAAAAACTCTTGTACGCGTTGCAGATAAGTTGGGGCATCTTCCAACATTGGGAAATGCGCTGTGTTAGGAATCATCACAAACTCCACTTTGTCATTCAGTGACGCTGCTTGACGCCCCATCTCGGCTGGAATAATCTTGTCATACTCCCCAGCTATAAGTAGAGTCGGCACTGTCAGCTTAGCAAACTCTTGCGGCATCACTTCAGATTGAGCCTTACTGACTGAAGTAAAAATTGTCCCTATTGCTGCATCGTAATCTGCTTCGAGAAAATCTTCTAAAAAAGCTTGCCGCTCAGAATGTGGTATGGAACTATATAAAAATCTGGCCATAAACATCCGGTCAACAAATGGGATTTTGCTTAACCATTTGGGACGGAATTTCACTACATAGCCACCGAATTTATGAAAAGCACTAAAAGATTTTTCGTCGTACTCGAAAATGCCGCTACAAGTTAAAATTCCTCGTTCTACTCGTTCGGAATAGCGGTTAAAAAATAAAGTGGCAACAGAAGCGCCCATCGAATGAGCATTGATATAAACACGCTGAAGATGCAACCCATCTAACAAGGCTGCCAAATCATCAGCGTATTCCTCTAATTCATAGGTTAACTCTCTGATTGCCTCTGATTCTTCCTGTGGGGATTCAGATTCGGCAACAGCTTCACTTGCTTGGGCGATAGTTGGCTTTCCACCAGAACGGCCAAATCCCCGCATATCGTAGAGTAAACAATCAAATTGCTCTGATAAAGTATCAGCAGTATTTTGCCAATATCTAGCCGAACCAGCCCAACCATGCATAAAAACCATCACTGGTTTTACCAAAGAACCGGATGGTTTTTTCACCCATTCGTAGTAATGCTCAACGCCACGAACGTTAATATAAGGCATTAGTCATTTGTCCTTTGTCAGTTGTCATTAGTCCCTGGTATATGGTTATTATTCCTTATTTTTTGACCAATGACTAATGACTAATACAACTCTTGGAGAGGCTGCACTTCTATTCGAGACGCTGCCCGTAGCTTGCTTCCCCGGAGGGGTACGACTACGCTCAGTGGCCACGCCAACGACTACGCGGTAGTTGAATCTCGACTTCGCTCGATTACCGCGCAGTCGAAACTCAGTACAAATGACTAATGACTATTAAGCTGATTCTGGCTTCGGTAGTGAAGATGGATGTACTATCAGTTCAGCAGTCGATCGCTTCTCGACCATTTCTCTTGTAACTGTACAGCGTGTCACATCCTTACGGGATGGTAACTCATACATTACATCCAACATCAATTCTTCGACAATACCACGTAATGCTCTAGCACCAGTTTTACGGCGGTAAGCTTCTTGAGCGATCGCTCGTAAAGCATCTGCTTTAAAATCTAGCTGGACATTATCCATCTTCAGCAGCTTTTGGTACTGCTTCACGAGGGCGCTGCGTGGTTGAGTAAGAATCGCCATCAGCGCTTCTTCATCTAGCGGATCTACTACTGCTACCATTGGCATCCGCCCAATAAATTCTGGAATCAGGCCAAATTTTACTAAATCATCCGGTTCTAGATGGCGAAGAGTGTCTGCTGCTCGTTTCTCCTTCGATTGACCTTCTCCCGGTTGCACAAAGCCGATTGCTTTTTTGCCAACTCTCTGGTCTACAATCTTTTCTAAGCCTACAAAGGCACCACCACAGACGAACAAAATATTACTCGTATCAATCTGGATGCAGTCTTGATAAGGATGCTTGCGCCCTCCTTGGGGTGGTACATTAGCGATCGTTCCCTCTAACATTTTCAGCAAGGCTTGCTGCACGCCTTCGCCAGAAACATCGCGGGTAATTGACGTGTTCTCGCTCTTACGAGCAATTTTGTCAATTTCGTCAATGTAAATAATTCCCCGTTGGGCTTCCTCTATATCCAAATCTGCCACCTGCAACAGTCGCAGCAAGATATTTTCCACATCTTCTCCCACATACCCCGCTTCCGTCAGCGTCGTCGCATCGGCTACGGCAAAGGGTACATCCAGGATTTTTGCTAAGGTTTGCGCTAAGAGAGTTTTGCCGCAACCAGTCGGGCCGATTAACAAGATGTTGGACTTTTGCAGTTCTATGGCATCATCTGACCCAGGTTTGCCACTGGCCTTAGACTGAATGACTGCCAGCCGCTTGTAGTGATTATAAACAGCTACTGACAGAACTTTCTTCGCTTCGTCTTGACCAATAACGTGTTCGTCTAGATACTTTTTAATCTCTCTTGGCTTGGGTATTTGATTAAACGAAATACTAGCAGAGTGAGTACGCCGTTTTTCAGGTGGCTCTGCTCTTGGTGCTGGTTGTGCTGCCGCACCATTAGTATCGAGTAACTCCTCGTCTAGTATTTCATTACACAAGTCAACGCATTCATCGCAGATGTAGACTCCCGGCCCTGCGATTAATTTACGCACCTGCTCTTGAGACTTGCCACAAAATGAACATTTTAAATGGGAGTCGTACTTAGACATACCAGCCTCTTATTTCAGAATGGTGACGTTTTCCCCTGCTACGGGAAGATTTTGCCTGGAAATGACCTGATCAATCAAACCGTAGTTTTTTGCCTCTTCTGCCGACATAAAAAAGTCGCGCTCAGTATCTGCTTCAATTCTTTCTAAGGGTTGACCAGTATGGTGAGCCATTAACTGATTCAACTTAGCCTTAACGTAAAGAATTTCTCTGGCTTGAATTTCAATGTCAATGGCTTGACCTTGAGCGCCACCAAGTGGTTGGTGAATCATAATCCGGGAGTCGGGCAGAGACATTCGCTTACCGGCAGCTCCTGCTGTCAACAAAAATGCCCCCATGCTCGCGGCTAATCCAAAACAGATGGTAACAACATCAGGGCGAATTTGCTGTATTGTATCATAGATTGCCATCCCTGCGTAGACGGAGCCGCCAGGAGAATTAACATACAGTTGAATGTCTTTTTCTGAGTCTTCGGCGTCTAGGAATAACAACTGAGCCACAATTGAGTTGGCTACGGCATCGTCTATTGGCGTTCCTAAAAAGATAATCCGCTCTCGCAGCAGGCGGGAGTAGATGTCGAAAGCTCTTTCTCCCATGCCAGATTGCTCTATCACCATTGGTACGATGTTGCTAGGGCTGCTTAACTGGGAGTTAATGTTTATTCGACTTAAGTTGCTGATTGGGGAATTTCCCGACTGCGATTCAAGCATACAAGCTTTCTTTGACGATTATTTAGGACAAATGTTTCAGCAGCGGATACTGCCTTTTCAACGAATGGAATTTTTATAAGCTACGTGTTAACCATTATGCCTCATATAATTTCCTCTCGTGTAACACAGTATCAAGCTCAAGTGATAACAGGTGTCACTATTTGCCGAAAATTCATTAATTCTTTAATTATTTTGACTTCATCCCTGAGTTATAGGGCATTGGGCATGGGGTATGGTGCATTGGTTATTTCCCTCTACTTCCTCATCTCCCTTACCTTACCCATTTCACCAGTACTTTAACTCAGAACTGGTGAACTCATGGTTGTGGGATTTTTTATTATCCTTCTGTAACTTCTGTAGAAGCCTCGCTGTTTTCTTCCTCTGTCTGAAGTGCATCAGCATCAGATTCTGTGTCTTCCGTTTCCTTTGCAGGACTCAAGGAACCTTCGGGTACAAGTTCAACTGAGGAGTGTTCTAAGAGCCAATCGATGATTTTTTCGGTTAACAGTTCGTTTTCCACGATTGAGCGCAGTTTATCTTCATCAACGTCCTGTTCCTCTGGGTACTGCTCTAAAAGTTCTGTGACTCTGGCTGCGATTTCTTCTGGTGTTACCTCGATAGATTCGCGTTTCCCGATTTCCCGCAAGGATAAGGAGCGTTTGATACGTTCAATTGCTTCAGTACGCGATCGCTCCCGCAATTGCGGAATAATATCTTGAGTAAACAACTTTCTCACATCCAATCCCTGCTGAGACAGCCGGATTGCTGTTTGCGTTAGCATTGCATCCACTTCTTGCTCAATCAAAGTTGCTGGTAAGTCAACTTCTACGTGCTTAAGCAGTTCCGTTAACAAGGCTTCCTGCTTATTGGTTTTTGTTTTGTCGTCCGCCTCTTTTTGATATTGCTCTACCAAAGAAGCGCGTAACTCCTCTAGGGTTTCAAAATCGCTGACTTCCTGGGCGAAATCGTCATTGACTTCTGGTAGCTCCTTTTCCTTTAATTCTTTGAGCGTCACGGTGAAAGTTGCTGCTTTTCCAGCTAAATCTTCATTAGCATACGGGTCTGGGAACTGCGCCGCAATTTCTTTGGTTTCTTCAGGATTCATCCCGACTATTCCCGAAATGAAGCCTGGAATAAACTTATCTTCTTGCAACTCAACTTGAAAATCAGTTGCTTCGGCTCCGGGAATCGGTTCTAGTTCAGCGGTTTCGTCCTCGCCCTCAACTCTAGCGAATGAACCTTTAAAATCGACTACGGCAATATCGCCGATTTGGGCTGCACGTCCTTCCACAGGAATCAATGTCGCCAATTCTTGACGTTCCTTGTCAAGGTTAGCGTCTACTCGTTCTGGATCGTACTTAACTTCTTCAGCTTTGACTTGCAAATCGGTGTACTGAACTAAATTTACTTCTGGTTCTACATCGACAGCCGCCGAAATCGTCAGGGGTTTTCCAGGTTCATAATTATTAATCAAATCCTCAAAGGAGGAGCGCAATTGCGGCTGACCGATTGCTGGGATGGCTTCTTGTTTGACTGCTTGCTCAATACCATCTTGAATTAGTTCTTCCAGCGCCGCTGCCTTGATTCGAGTTGTACCCAGCCGTTGTAGTAATATCGGCCGAGGCACCTTGCCTTTACGAAACCCAGGAATATTGGCAGTACTCGCTAAGTTTTTAATGACCTGTTCGTAAGTTTGCTTGGTAATTTCCGGCGTAATCTCTATTTCCAGGCCAATTTGGCTGGCGGGAAGTTTTTCCTGGGTGACTTTCATGCTTTGTCTCTAGTTTTCTGGTATTTTATACTCCGAGTACACACAAAACGCAATAAAATAATTGTTTGCGTTTATGGCTTGATGTCTCTTAGGGGTAATGGGAGTTTGCCAAAAGGTCTTGTGACATCCAAAGATGGATGCTTGTCCTGGGGCAAAGATCCAGTTTACTGCCAATTATCAAGGACTTGACATTTTACCTTCATAACAATTTGGTTAATGGAGCATTGGGATTAGGGGGAGATGACAGGTGATAGGGAAAAAATCTGTAACTCTACCCTGTAACCTAATATCCTATTCGCCTCTTCATTCCCGACTCACTCTAAAATTTGGGAATTAATTATTCAGTGGGCTAACGCCGTGATATCCTGGTCTCAAAGAGTGGTTAGTACCCCAGATTAAAGTTATAGTATTGAGTCTAGGTATTATCTAGCTATTATTAAGTTATGTGTGGTAGGAGAGTGCATCTGTTACTTAACCACATAACTCAGTTTTACATTGTGCTGGCTTTTTGCATTTAGTAGTATATTCATCATCTTAGTCGCAAGTTTGTAGCCAATATATTTTTTGTTTCTTGACAGGAAGGATGCTTGTTAAACCCCTAAATGCAGATATCTCCCTTTTTATGATAAATAGCGGTTTATTGTATAATATATAGTTATAGTAAATCAATGAAAAAATCGCCGTTATTTTAAAATGCAACATCACTTAACTTAATTAAAAAAATGTATTAAATATATAAAGATATATTAAATTAAAGAAAAATCTAAACCTATTAAAAATGTATTTCCAGACCGCGATCGCTATTTAAATATAACTAAATTGTCAATTGTTCCAAGAAATTGCAGATAAGTCTCTTAAAGGAGGAAGCAAGTTTGTCGAAATCCTATCGTTTAGCTATTTTGGGAGCGACTGGTGCAGTAGGCACAGAGTTGCTGGAATTATTAGAAAGCCGTAATTTTCCGGTTGCTGACTTGAAGTTATTGGCATCAGAGCGGAGTGTCGGGCGATCGCTGCGGTTTAAAGGTGAAAATATACCAATAGAGGCAGTGAGCGATCGCGCCTTTGAAAATGTCGATATAGTACTAGCTAGTGCAGGTGGTTCGACATCTAAAACTTGGGCAGCAATTGCCGTAGAAAAGGGCGCAGTGGTAATTGACAACTCCAGTGCCTTTCGGATGAACCCGGAAGTTCCCTTAGTAGTGCCAGAGGTGAATCCCCAAGCCGCAGCGCATCACCAAGGCATTATTGCTAACCCCAACTGCACAACGATTTTAATGGCTGTGGCAGTCTGGCCATTGCATAAAGTTAAACCAGTGCAGCGCATTGTCGCTGCAACCTACCAATCGGCTAGTGGTGCGGGTGCTAGAGCAATGGCAGAAGTCAAAACCCAAACAAGCGCTATACTACAAGGACAGCCACCGGTTGCCGAAATATTGCCTTACCCATTGGCATTTAATTTATTCCCGCATAACTCCCCATTAAACGATTCGGGTTATTGTGAGGAAGAAATGAAAATGGTCAACGAAACCCGAAAAATATTTGGTACGCAGCAAATCAGAATCACTGCGACCTGTATACGGGTTCCCGTACTCCGCGCCCACTCAGAAGCCATTAATTTAGAATTTGAGACTCCCTTTAGTGCGAAGGAAGCCAGAGAAATTTTAAATTCCTCCCCTGGAGTTAAATTGGTAGAAGATTGGGGAACGAATCATTTTCCGATGCCAATTGAAGCAACCGGTCGAGATGAAGTTTTAGTGGGAAGGATTCGCCAGGATATTTCTCATCCTTGTGGCTTGGAATTATGGTTATGTGGCGACCAAATTCGCAAAGGCGCAGCATTGAATGCAGTACAAATCGCCGAGTTATTAGTAGAGAAAAATCTACTCAAACCATTAGCTATTAGTCATTAGTCACTTGTACTGGGCGTAGTCGTTGGCGTAGCCTCTCGTAGAGAAGTATTGGTCATTGGTCATTAGTAAAGTGACAAAGGACAAATAACAAATGACTAATGACACTTGAAAGCAATTTGCAGATAGGTTATTACAATAGAGAACCACCAAGATATAAAAACATGGGTAATCAGGAGTGAAAAAAGGGTGGGAGATTTTGGTAATGTTTTAACCGCTATGATTACGCCATTTAAAGCAGATGGTAGTGTCAACTATGATGTAGCGGCAGAACTGGCGGCACATCTAGCTAACAACGGTACAGATACATTGGTGATGTGCGGCACAACCGGAGAATCCCCGACGCTAAGTTGGGATGAAGAATACCAGTTGTTTGTCGAGGTATTGCAGTCCGTGGCCGGAAAAGCCAAGGTAATCGCAGGTTGTGGATCGAATTCAACCAAAGAAGCGATCGCAGCCACCCAAAAAGCGTCTAAGATAGGAGTACATGGTTCCTTACAAGTTGTTCCTTATTACAACAAACCGCCGCAAGCGGGATTGGAAGCGCACTTTAAGGCAATAGCACAAGCCTGTCCCGACTTACCGTTGTTGTTATATAATGTCCCTGGTCGTACCGGACAAAACCTTCAGCCAGAAACAGTTGCCCGGTTAGCTGAGGTTAGCAATATTGTCGGGATTAAAGAATCCACTGGTAATATAGATCAGGCTAGCGTTATTCGTCGCTTGACACCAAAAGAATTCCACATCTATTCTGGTGATGATTACATGACTTTGCCCTTGTTAGCGATCGGGGCAAAGGGTGTAGTAAGTGTGGCTTCTCATCTGGTAGGAAACCAACTACAGCAGATGATCCAAGCTTTTAGTGCGGGAAAAATTGAGGTAGCAAGCGACATTCATCTCCAACTATTTCCGTTGTTTAAAGCTCTATTTCTCACTTCAAATCCCATTCCAGTGAAAAAAGCACTGCAACTTCAAGGTTGGGAGGTTGGTTCAACTCGTCCGCCGCTATGTGAAGCTGATTTAGAAGTCAGTCAAAAATTAGAAGCGGTTCTGAAAGAACTTAGTTTAATTTAACCACCAACTTATTTAAATGCTGGTAGTCTCCTCCTTGTCAAAGATACATATAAACAACGATCATAATTGTTCATAAGTTGCAATTAAAAAACCTGTGCTAGGACTGATAGATATACTATGAATCCTTGAGTCTTACAGTTGATTTTATTGAATAAAAAATTGAAATCTTCAATTAAAACTTGATTGCTTTGGGACTGGCTTAAGAGACAGATGATGTTGTCTTAAATACAAGTTCGTTAACTATCAACTTAATTAACCACAAGTAACAATCTAAGGAGAAAATGGCTAAAAACGAAGCTAATAATTCCGCCTTGAAAATTATTCCTTTGGGCGGTTTGCATGAAATTGGTAAAAATACCTGTCTTTTTGAGTATGACGATGAAATAATCCTGTTAGATGCAGGATTGGCTTTTCCCACAGAGGCGATGCATGGGGTAAATATTGTCTTACCAGATACGACCTATCTGCGGGAAAATCGCCACAAAATTAAAGGGATGATCGTTACTCATGGTCATGAAGATCATATTGGTGGGATTGCCTTTCATCTCAAGCAATTTGATATCCCAGTGATTTATGGCCCCAGACTAGCAATGGCAATGCTAGAGGGTAAATTAGAAGAAGCAGGAGTCCGCGATCGCACAGAAATTAGAACAGTTCTACCACGTGATGTGGTGCGGATTGGCAAAAACTTTTTAGTTGAATATATCCGTAATACCCACTCCATTGCTGATAGTTTTACTGTTGCCATTCATACTCCCCTGGGTGTTGTCATTCACACAGGGGATTTTAAAATTGACCATACCCCAGTGGATGGTGAAAAGTTTGACTTGCAACGCCTAGCAGAACATGGGGAAAAAGGCGTTCTTTGTTTACTGAGCGATTCCACTAACGCGGAAGTGCCAGGATTTACACCTTCCGAACGTTCAGTTTATCCCAATCTGGAGAGAGTATTTAGTCAAGCACCTGGGCGATTATTTGTCACGACCTTTGCTTCTAGCGTCCATCGCATCAACATGATTTTGGATATTGCGAAGAAGCAGAACCGTGTAGTGACAGTTGTCGGGCGTTCCATGCTGAACTTGATTGCTCATGCCCGGAATTTAGGTTACATCAAGTGTGAAGATAATCTGCTGCAACCATTGCACGCCGTCCGCAATCTACCCGATGAAAGAGTACTGATTTTAACTACAGGTTCTCAGGGTGAATTGATGGCAGCCATGACCCGCATTGCTAACAAAGAACATCCTCACATTAAAATCCGCCAAGGAGATACGGTAGTATTCTCTGCTAACCCAATTCCCGGAAATACGATCGCTGTAGTCAACACCATTGATAAATTAATGATTCAAGGTGCGAAAGTAGTCTATGGTCGGGATAAAGGAATTCACGTCTCCGGTCACGGCTGTCAGGAAGAACAAAAACTGATGATTGCCTTAACTCGACCGAAATTCTTTGTGCCATTTCACGGCGAACATCGGATGCTAGTGAAGCACGCAGAAACGGCTCAGAGTATGGGCATTCCCGCAGAAAATATGATCATTATTCAGAATGGTGATATTGTCGAACTGACAGAAGATGCCATTCGCGTCGCTGGTAAAGTGCCATCTGGTATTGAATTGGTAGATACTACTAGTTCGGGTATGGTAAGTGCGAAAGTGCTGCAAGAACGGCAACGCATGGCTTCCGAAGGGATTATCACGATCGCAGCTGCCATTGATTGGAATGGTAAACTGTTGGCAAAACCAGAAACTCACCTCCGGGGTGTAGTTACAAGTGTAGAGCGATCGCTCTTACAAACCTGGGTAAAACAACGCATTGAAGAAATCCTCTCTGTGCGCTGGACAGAATTTGCTCCTGAGCAGGGAGAAGCAGCAGATATAGACTGGGGTGGATTGCAAGGTACTTTAGAACGAGAATTGCAACGTTCCATCCGTCGGGAATTACAGTGTCAGCCATCTGTAACTTTGTTGATGCAAATTCCTGATGAGCCACCTGTAAAAGTTGCTGACGGGAGAAGACGGCGGACTCGGACTGCTGCTCAGGTAGCATCATAGAAAATTTCAGGTAAAAATCTCATACAGAGAGAAGTTTGAGCAGTGGCTTTCACCGCTCAAATTTCGATTGGCGCAAAGACACAGAATTTTTCTGAACGTCTTTGCGCTTTCTTTTGTAATGGGTATAGAAATTATCTATAGTTCTTGGAGGCGATCTCACTTGTTAGATTGCTGTCACTGAAGGCGTGCGTACAGCGTACTGCCAGGATGGATTGCTCTGTAGAGTACGGAAACACCCATAAGCAAGTTCATCTGATTTTAACGCTTCAGACTGTATCATTCTCAAACCGTGCTGCCAACCTAAGTTTTATGAAATGCTATCTATTCTACTCAATCAGAAATCACTACTTTTACGGTATTCAGCCAGCGATGAACAAGTCACACTTACGTGAGAAAGTGGGAACACGGAGAGGAAAAAAGCCTTCTAGGATATTACTGATGTTTATACTTAGCAAAAATACTTTCAAAAAGACCTTATATTAAGTTCTGTAAATGTTACACTAAAACCTATCCAATGATGGATGTCTTTATTAAAATTTAAACTGTGTCAAGTTATGAACAAGATCGTAATATTACACTACCGATCCCCAGAAATTTGCGATTAACTTGACGTAGTAATAAATTAGGTTCTGACTTAAGTGGCTAATCAGGTATTACATTATATCGCAGTCAGAACGCGATTTTTCCGGGAAAGTTCGTTGCCACGTTGTATATATTCATCAAAAAGGTGAATAGCCTCAATAACACAGAGGGTTAACCATGAAGGTATTCGACAATACCACCAAAAAGATTTTTCTGGCTAGCTGGGTATCAATCAATCAAGCAGAGACTAGTGACCATAAAGGAACCCAGCTAAACCATTCTGTTTCCAAGCCTTACTGGGATATTCTCCAACCCTTACGGCAGCGAGTAGAAAACATTCAAGTCCGCGATCGCCAACTAGCTCATCGTTTGTGCAAACTGATCCCATCTCAGTGCCCCTTTGAGCGCGATGTCAAATTATTTGGGAAAACCCTGTTTCACATCCCACCCATGTGCAAGCTCAACCCCTTATATGAAGAAGTGGTTGGTTTACGTTTCCGAGCGTTGTGCTATCTAGCCGACGAGTGTGGCGAAGATGTATCGCAGTACTGCTAATACTGAGATATAAGCGCTGAGGTAAAAGTTAGGAGTCAGGAGTAACAGGTCGGGGATCAATAATATAACTCCTAATTCCTAACTCCTAACCATTTTTTATTATTTTTTTACTATTTATTTTGCCATTTTTGAATGGCATCTTGAGCATCTTCGTAAGCGCCTGTCTCCTCTGGCACTAACGCAGCAGTTGCAATTGCTGCACTACGATCTCCTTCGGCAGCGCGACTCTTAGCCAGGTCTAAAATTTTCTCACTCCATTTATTGATAGACTTTTGGGCACTATCAAAGCCTGGTTGTCCGGGTGGTACTTTCTTGGCAACTTCGATCGCCCGATTGTAGGTGGATGCCTGTCCAGACTTAATTAAGGCATTAGCTGCATCTAAAAGAGTTTTGTTACTGACATACTGCTTGCCCTCTAGCCGCCACAGGTTAATTGCTGCTTGTGCTTTGGCGTAGGGGGCTTCATCTTTGGTGATTAATCGAGCCGCAGCAATAGCGCTGGCATACTGTCTTTGTTTAGCACGACCTTCTGCTAAATCTAAAATCATCTGGCTCCAAATCTTAATATTCTCTTGAGCTTGTTCGTACAGTGGTTCACCAGGTTTAATTTTTCGGGCTGTAGCGATCGCCATGCTCAAATCGCTAGCCTGAGTTTGTCTGAGCGACATTTTCGCCAGGTCTAATACTGCTTGATTCCGCTTTTTTGACTGGGAACTAGAGGCTATTTGAGCGCTAGATTGGTTGCTAAGTCTAACTGGTGGAGTGCCGTCGTAGACATCGCTTGGTAAATTTTCGACAATCTGGCGATCGCTAACAGTAGCATTGGGTGATGCACTTGATATTTGCTTAATTCTAAAAGTTTCTTGATTACGCAGAAAAACTACGGCGATTAAACCTGCTACCAGCAAGCTGCCTCCGCCCCACAAGATAAACTGTTTCCAAAAAGGGATGCTTGGCTGATTCGCTGGCAATCGAGAGACGTAACCTTTAGAGGAATTGGGGATAAATCTTCCTCTAGTATTCACTCCCAAGGAAGTTTCCGCCATTGGCTGGGCAACTAATCTGCTACCTGACTCCTGGACTTTTTTACCTTTCACCTGTTGGGAGGGGTTCACACTAACTTCTCCCCGTCTGCCCCGATCTACTGAAGTTCTAGCGGAATCATCGAGGGGAGGAGCTGCAAGGGCAATAGCAAAAGATTCTTCAGGATAAATCACCGGTTCTGCTTGAAAGTCGCTTTCCACTGCCAATTCTGGCAAGATTACTTGCTGCCTTGATGGGATGATAGTGGCAGGATTTTGGATAGGACGCCAGTGATGGTGACATAATTTTGGCACGATCAGGCTTAGGTAGCTTTCTAAATCTGCCAAGTTGCTGCCATTACCAGAACGTAAAGCTTCTAATAAAGCTGCTGTAAAGAATCCGTGACCTAGTTCGCTACTCTCATGGGAAAATTGCTCTGGTTGGCAAGAAAGAATTGTTGCCAGTTGTAGTTCTTGGGCTAGTTCTATTGTTTCTTCGCCAACGGGGGCATCCGCTTGAGTGCCAAAAGCGCGGTTGATATCAAGTAGTAGCAATACATTCAGATCGGCAAGTTGCAGGCTTTGCATTAGCGATCGCAATTCTATGCCGGTCTCTTGCACCAGTTCCGGGTTGCCCTCTGCGGGCATTAAGTAATCTTTGCCCTTGTAATTAACTCCATAACCGCTAAAGAATAACCACAGATAGTCTTCCGGTTGCCAACTTGTTGCTGCCAAATCTTCAAGCAGCAGCAAAATATTCTCCTTCGTCGGATAAGTCGATCTATCCCCAATCGGCGGCGAAGTATCTGTCATCACTAGACAGTGCTTGGGGAGAAAACCTGCCTCTGTCACCAAAAAATCTTCTAGTGCCTCAGCATCTGCTTGGGCACAACTTAAAGGTTGAAATAACTGATATTGATTGATACCAATCGCGATCGCCCAGTAATTTGCCATCCCGCTCTTTGTCAGTTATTGTTGTTTGCTGGTCTTAAAATTGCGGTTGGCTTTGCTAAAAAAACAAAGCTAACCTATGTCTTATAGTCTAGGTGATTCTGATTGAATCTTAAGTTAAAATGTAATTTTTATTACGTTAATTAGCCGGAAAATACCTTTACCTAATTTCAATAACAGATCATTACTAAGGAGATAGAAGGTCATGAGCAAAATTTCTGCTCACCTACCATCATCGCTCGCTCCCTTTTCAGTTATTAGCCAAATTGCCAGAAGAATCCGGATAATTCCTTTAGTAGTTTTGCTCATATCTACTGTTCCTGCGTGGTTTTTGATGGAAGCGATCGCACCCCAGGTTGTGCGAGCTTACACCGCTAGAGTCGATCTAGCTATTGACCGTCTGCCGGAAGAAAACTATGAAACCGTTCTCAGAAGAGCGGAAGCGGTCGCTAGGGCAGCTGCTCAAAGGAGCTTCGACCAAGATATCTTGGTGACAGATGTTTCCATCATTGTGTCAGTACAAAATTATGGAGCGATCGCACCAGTCCTGACATTAGATGTCAGTCGTCCTCAATGGCGATCGCGTCCTGATGCTCAAAATTGGGCAACTTACTTTAAAACTGCGCGATCGCTACTTTTCTTTGAAAATACCTCTAATTCAGTTCCAGCAGCTAGTAGTGTGTCAACCCCAAAATGACGGATTGGGCTAGATACAGAGAGAAGTTCCAAGCCAAGGTTCCTTGATTTGGAACTTCTTAACTTATTCCTGACTCAACTGTTGTCTTTGGCGTCAGTGGATGGCCTAGAATAAGAAGGTTGTCAAGAATCGCGATATCTGCTGACATGGCTGTTCCTAAGAAGAAAACTTCAAAATCAAAACGAGATAAACGTCGAGCTACCTGGAGACACAAAGCTGTCGTTGAAGCTCAGAAAGCCCTCTCTCTGGGCAAGTCGATTTTGACTGGACGTTCGACATTTGTATATCCAACTGCTGAAGAAGAGGAAGAAGAATCATAATTTCCCAGTCAGGAAAAGCATGAACAGCACCGATAGATTTGATTGGTGACTTTGCCAATGAAACTTCTCACTACTGGATAAATGCTTTTTCTTAGCTTTCCTGATTGAATTATGAATCATAAACACTCTACATAAGCTCATTAGAACAAAAAAATTGGTAGTGAGTAATTGGGAACATCCATTACCCATTACCTATCATTCACAAGTAATGATTAAGTCATCCTATAAAATAGGAGTCAGAATTCAGAATTCAGAATACTCTACCCATAAAAAGATAGAGTTTTAAGGCGAGAATATTTTAATTTTTTTCGCCCACTAAACACTCACTTTTCAGCAATATTCGTCACCCACTCGTACAGAACTCATACTGAATTCTGACTCCTGAGTTCTGAATTCTTCTTATAAAAAGTAAAACATCTGGTGCTGTTGGCAACTCCACAAAGAAACTTGTAAATACCTTGAGAAAAATAAGTTTTCTCCAACTATGCTAGGAAAATTTTTTCAGAAACCAGGGAAGGAAGAAAGCGATCGCGTTCCTCCTGGTCAACACTTAGCTAAAGGTTTCCCCGTATTAACTTACGGTGCAACTCCCCAAGTCAGCACTGAGGAATGGGAGTTTAAAGTTTGGGGTTTAGCAAAATCGGCTACCTTTAGTTGGTCAGACTTTATGGCGCTACCTCAACACGAATTCACAGCAGACTTCCACTGTGTAACGCGCTGGTCTAAACTCGATGTCAAATGGACTGGCATTAAAGTTACAGATTTTATGGGTCTGGTTGAGTTAGACCCCAAGGCAGCCTACATTATGGAACACTGCTATGGTGGCTACACTACCAATATTTCTGTAGAAGATTTCATGTGCGAAGAAAACTTCTTTGCCTTTAAAGTTTTTGGTGAAGACCTTTCAACTGAACACGGTGGCCCGATGCGGCTAGTTGTTCCCCACCTCTACGCTTGGAAAAGTGCTAAGTGGATTAATGGTTTAGAATTTTTAGCTGGTGAAGAACTTGGTTTTTGGGAGCGCAATGGCTACCATCGCCGTGGTGAACCTTGGGCGGAGGAGCGTTACAGCAACGCTTTTGGGTTTTAGGAATTTTAGGAGAGACGCGATTAATCGCGTCTGTACAAGAGTTAGGAGTTGTAGATTTTTATTTCTCACTCCTAACTCATAAATTTTTTTAACCCAAAAGTTTCTTGATTATTGGCAATTTGCCCTGATATGGAGCGTATCGCCATTTTAAATCTAGCCAGAAGGAGTTTTGCAATACACTTTTCTTATGGGAAAAGGTGTCAAAGCTAGCTTTACCATGATAGTGACCAATACCGCTATCTCCTACTCCACCAAATGGTAAAGATGAGACACCAACCTGCATCACTGTGTCGTTAATGCAGACTCCACCAGAGGAAGTTTCCTGCAAAACTCGCTTTTGCAGGTTTTTGTCTTGAGAAAATAAGTATAACGCCAAGGGCTTGGGTCTAGAGTTAATCAAAGCGATCGCTTCTGCAATGTCAGTATATTCAATGATTGGTAGAATAGGGCCAAAAATTTCTTCCTGCATTACAGGATCTTCCAAAGAGACATGATCAATCACTGTGGGGGCGATATAACGCTCTGAAGGTTGATTTTCTCCACCAATGATAACTTCACCGTCTTTGAGAAAATTAACCAATCTATCAAAGTGTTTTTCACTGATAATCCTGGCATAATCAGGACTGTTTACAGGATTATCGCCATAAAATTCTTTTAAGGATTTTGCCAGACCATCTATTAAATCTTTTTTGATTTTTTTATTAACTAAAAGATAGTCGGGAGCGATACAAGTTTGTCCAGCATTAATAAATTTACCCCAAGTAATTCGTCTGACAGTGTGTTCAAGTTTAATGTCAGTATCTACGATACAAGGACTTTTACCGCCCAATTCTAAAGTCACTGGTGTGAGATGTTTTGCCGCTGCTGCCATAATGATTTTGCCGACGGCTGTGCCACCAGTAAAAAATATATGGTCAAACTTTTCTGCAAGTAGCTTTTGACTTGCTTCCACGCCTCCTTCAACCACTGCAATATAAGCAGGGTCAAAATATTTGGCAATAATCTTAGCAACAATATCAGATGTATGAGAAGCAATTTCTGAAGGTTTAAGAATTGCACAATTTCCGGCTGCGATCGCACCTATTAATGGTGAGATAATTAACTGAAATGGATAGTTCCAAGGGCCAATAATTAAGACAACCCCTAATGGTTCTGGATAAATTCTTGCTGAGTATGAAAAAAAGTCCCAAGAAACAGATGCTTTTTTTGGCTTACTCCAGTTTTGAAGATGTTTTATAACATAATCAATTTCCTTGACTACGCTGATTTCTGTAAGGTAAGTCTCTACTTCTGGTTTATGTAAATCAGCTTGTAATGCCTCAACTATTGCTTGTTCATGCTCAATGATTGCTTGCTTGAGAGTTTTAAGTTGTTCAATGCGAAAAGTGACATCTTTAGTTTTGCCCGTTTGAAAAAACTCTCGCTGATTCTGGATAATTTCACCAACGTTAGATAATTCAGTGGTAATCATTTGCTTGTCCGATAAAAAACTGTTTGTTGAATTTGATTGCTGCTAAATAAGCATATTTTTATTGTTCTATTTTCTAATTTGAATATTTAGCTAAAAGTAAATACTAGTAAGGTTATAAATTAGAAATTATCAGGATAAATAATTCTAAAATTCATAATTTATAATTACTAATTTTTTCATGTTTTGCTGGGTAGAAGCACAATAAACACACTACCTTTACCCAACTCAGAATTAAGGAGAATTATGCCTTGATGTGCCTCGA
Source organism: Nostoc sp. EspVER01 (assembly GCF_034530635.1). Taxonomy (NCBI): domain Bacteria; kingdom Bacillati; phylum Cyanobacteriota; class Cyanophyceae; order Nostocales; family Nostocaceae; genus Nostoc; species Nostoc sp. EspVER01. The sequence continues at coordinate 120,237 of NZ_JAVRCS010000010.1, read as the reverse complement.
CAATTCGACGAGCAAGGTACAATCCTAAGCCACTACCAGAAGTTTTGTGACTGCCTTGGCGAAATCGTTCAAATATGGTGGCTTGTTCTTCAGTGGGAATACCTGGGCCAGTATCCGCTATCTCAATTCTAATGTAGTCACCAGAATTAGATTTTCCAGATAACTGAGATTGACTACTGTTGTCGAACTGGCGTTGAGAAGTAAAACGAATAGTAATAGATCCAGAGTTGGTAAATTTGATCGCATTCCCTATGAGATTGGTGAATAGACGATGCAGTTCTAAGCGATCGCCCATCACTGTATTTGACTCTTCAGTAAAGTCCAAATTTAGGGACAGTGCTTTGTCTTGGGCTAGAGGTGACAATTCACCAGTCACTTCTTCTAGCAGTTGTCTCAGATTAACTGGTTGAAACGCCAAACTTTTGCGACCAGCTTCAAAGCGATAAACTTCCAATAAGGTATTGACCATAGAAAGCAGATTGATATTGCTACGGGCCATGATGGCTATTACTTCCTGCATTTGCGGTGATAATGTTCCCAACGCGCCTTGTTGAAATAGCATCAACATGCGATCGGCGGCTACCAAGGGAGTGCGTAAATCGTGGGTGAGGCGGGAGACAAAATCTTCTCGCTGACGGGCAATTTCATCACGTTCATCCATACTATGCTTCAAACGTAAGAGCGATCGCACTCGTGCCAGCAATTCATCTACTGTTACAGGTTTGCGGATAAAATCATCAGCACCCAAGTCTAAACCGTGGGCGACGTTGGGCGTATCGTGGGCAGTAATCAGCAATATAGGGATATATTGCGGCAATTTCATCTCACCGCGAATGTGCTTAGTTACTTCGTATCCATCCATACCTGGCATCATCAGATCCAGCAGAACCAAGTCACAAGGAGAAGCTTTCAATTCTGCCAAGGCTGAAATACCATTTTCTGCGGTGCTAACTGTGTAACCTTCTTCCTCCAAAATAGTTTTGATCAAAAACACGTTATCAGGAGAGTCGTCAACAACCAGAATTTTGTCAGAGCGAGGAGATTGTGAAGTCATATAGATGCAAGGTACGGGGTAAAAGTAAATTTTTGATAAGGCTAGCTGTATTTGTAACAATTTGTCTAGCTATATGTGTGTGAATCGTTCTCTTTTGTTGGCTCAGGCAGAGACTTAAGAGATGTTTTGAGCAAAATCCAATCAAGATAGAGTATAAAAATCTGCATTTTCAGAAAGTGGTTGAGACATTGAAAGCTTTCATCCCTCAGCAGCCATGCCCAGATTTTTTTCAGCAATAGCACTAGGATAACTTCAATAGATTTCTTGAGAATCAGAGTAATTAATATTTCTAACATTGCGATCGCCTCAGATGCTTGACTGAGTTCAATGTCGCAATTTTGTTTTGTAGTTATTTATTTGACTTGTAGTGACTTACATTGACTTGTCTTGACATATCTTGATTAGCCGCCAATTTCTGCAAACGCAAGCTAGACTGAACTTTAAGGCGATTTCACACTAGGTATATGTCGTTACCAAGAGACTTCCTAACACAACTAGAGCAATACAGCGAATTGTCAAACCGAGAAAAGGCAGTCTTTTTAGAAATCTTCAGTAGTGGCAAGAGTCGAGTTCAAGTTACACAAGCGCTTAACATCTCTAACAGCAATCTCAACAGTTTTCTAACGGGGGTTTACAAAAAGTTCAGTATTTGCGGCAGTGGGCCTGTGAAAGAAAGCCGCTTGCGAGAGTATCTTGAAAAGCGATATTCCCAGCAGAAACCTTCTGGTGGCTCAACTGCTGACATTGCAGAGGATGATATTGATGCTCTAGTTCAAGAAATCCGGGAAAAGATTAAACCCAGCATCAAAGAAAAGTGTGGAACGATGCGTGTGCTGGATATGGATCAGCCTATTGAGTTAACTGGAGAGCGAGGCATCTATACTAACGTCAACATTCTGGAGAAAACCACAAAACGCAGGCGAGTGAAAATTGGGCAACTGCTGCAAAAGTTTGATCGGGAAGACTTTGATCATTTTGGACTTCATGAACCCAGTGAGAAGCGCGTGCCAGGGCTAAAAGCAGTGCAGCATCACAATAAACTAATGGTTTTAGGTAAACCGGGCGCAGGAAAGACTACATTTTTGAAGTATTTGGCGATGCACTGTATCGAAGGGCAGTTTTTGACAAACCGAGTTCCCGTATTCATCATCCTCAAAGACTTTGCACAAGACCCTAAACAACTAGATATTTTCCAGTACATAACTCAACAATTATTTATCTGTGGTATCCACAATAGTAGTGTGAAAACCGAGCAACTTTTGAGACAGGGTAAATTTTTGGTTTTACTAGATGGTCTGGATGAAGTTAGAGAAGAGGATACAAAGCGTATTTTATGGCAAACTCGGAAGATTTCAGAACAGTTCCACACCAATCAATTTGTTATAACCTGTCGGATAGCTGCCAAAGAATACACCTTTGAACAGTTTACTGAAGTGGAAGTAGCAGATTTTGACAAAGAACAGATTACTATTTTTGCTCACAACTGGTTCTGCTTAAACTGCCAAGTGAAAGCTGAAAGATTTATTGAAAAACTACAAGCTAACAAACGAATTTTTGAACTGGCAACTAATCCACTATTGCTAACCTTGATGTGTCTGGTATTTGAGGAAAACGAAGATTTTCCAGAAAACCGTTCAGAACTTTATAAAGAAGGGTTGGATATATTGCTTAAGAAATGGGACGCTAAACGGAACATTGAGCGCAATCAAGTTTATAAAAATTTATCTTCGTCCTGTAAAGAAGATTTACTCAGTGAAATTGCTTTTACTACCTTTGAACAGAAAGACTATTTTTTTAAACAAAAAACTGTAGAGGCATATATCGCCAATTTTATCAGTAATTTACAGAATACTAATTTAGAACCAGAGGTTTTGAAAGTTGATAGCGAAGACGTTTTGAAATCTATTGAAGCCCAGCATGGGTTATTGGTAGAAAGAGCAAAAGGAATTTATTCTTTTTCGCATCTGACTTTTCAAGAGTATTTTTGTGCTAGAGAGATTGTAGCTACTTTAGCATATAAAAATTTAGTGCATCACATCAATGAAAAACGCTGGCAGGAGGTGTTTTTACTTACAGTTGGAGTTATGGAAGATCCAGATAATTTAGTATTATTAATGAAGCGGGAAATTGATAATTTAGCTGCTTCAGATGAAAAAATACAGCATTTTTTAGAATGGCTTGATTTTAAATCTAGTTCATTTGAATCTTTTTACAAGCCAGCAGCTATCAGAGCATTGTATTTTACAATGACTTTAGATAGTGAACAAAATAAATTAGATAATGCTCTTGAATGGGATTCAGAAAATACTTTATCTGGTTTAGATAATGCTCTTGGATGGGATTCAGAAGATACTTTAGGTGATGTAGAGATAGATTGGTTACTCAATCATGCTCTCACAAATACTCTTGTTCTTAGTGATGACTTAGCTAACGCTTTTTTTCAAGGTCTTGATGCTACTGATATTCTTGATGAAACTATTGATAAATCATCTCGTGGGCAAGCGTTAGTTGCTCGGGATGATGCTTGGTGTAATATAGCTGATATTGATGATTTTCTTATAAATGCTCTAGATTTAGCTTCTTCTTTTCAATCAGAATTCAAGACAGCATTGCAGTTATTAAGAGATAAACTCAATGAGGCAATACCAGAATGGGAAAACCTATTTGAAGAACTAGAAGGATTTGGAGAATGGTGGGAGAAAAACAGTCAAGCCTGGACTGAGCAGTTAATAGCTTTAATGATTGAACATCGTAATATTGGTCATAACTGGCAGTTCAGTTATAGACAAGCTAAACTACTACAGCAGTATTATAATAGCAACAAGCTCCTGGTTAACTGCTTAAACAGCGATTGTAAAATTAGCGATAAAATTAGACAAGAAATTGAGCATAACTTGCTATTACCAATAAGTAAATTAGAAACGGAAAATAACAAAGAGATTTTCTAATTTTGCATTTTAAACTTTTTTCCACATTTTCTAAAGATTTAATAAAAATATGATTTCTGATTCTTGAATCCCCTACTATGTAAGGACTTAACCTGATATCAAGTATTAATTTTCTATAACTAGTCTAGGAGAGCCATTTTTAATATTACTATCAATACCAATGATTGTAATTTTATTAAAAAAATCAATAATTTGTCTTTCTTCTTATAAACTGAGACTCGGATAAGAGAGCAATTCAATCTCAGTAATCACTGAAATAAAATATTGTCCTGATGGTAGTGGATTGACCAAGCGACCACCCAAAAAATACAAGACTACATTTGTATATAAAAAAATCAAAGGTTGTGTCAACACTACTCATCCCTAATTTGCTGCTGATATTCCAAAGGGTCTTGAGTTAGTTGAATTACACCCGCATACTGGTTTAAATTAAACTCTTGTTTTTTTTGTGATTGATGAGCTTCTAATATCTTCTCAATTTGCTGCCAGTCCTGATAATCAATTAATACTGCTACCGGACGCATGGCTTCATCAGTCACAATTTTTTTCTTAAAAGGTAACATGATTTTGTATATCAGATACAACGTTTTACTATATTGATCGTAACTCGAAGACAGAAAATTGATGAAGGCAACTTTACTCTCATCTTTAAGAGGTATATTTGGTAATCAACCGCTCAATGCCTACGCTTATTTCCCAGAGGAGAGACTATCTAAAATTTGCTGAAATTCTGCTGTGGAAGTAATTGCGATCGCACTTTTATGAAGCATTTTTAGCACAGATGGTTCTTCTATCTTATTGATAACTTCGACAATAGAGCTTGGCACTTCTCCAAACCGCGTTTCTAGAACTGTAATGATGCTTTCTCTAGCAGTTTCAACAATTCCTTCTTCTTTTGCTAGCCTTTCAATACTAGTTACGTACCGCATTCTATCTGCCTCCTCGTAACTTCTTACTTCTGTTTTAAAATTAAGCGCCAACTCTTTTGGCAAAACCATTATCCAGTCGATAAACCGAAATAACTCCCGAATATCTTCCCGGCTATATCCCCGTTCATACAGCCGTCTGACTAGGCTTAGTTTCCACTGTAGCCGATTTTCTGGGTTTCGTTGGGTTGCCTTGGTCTTGAGATGCGCCATCACAATTACACCAAAGGGGTTGATGGTTTGCTCTAGGGTTTCCCACCCTTGCTCATAGTCCAACAGTTTCGCCACAGGAAACTCTAAGCTGACGCGACATCCGCCCAGTTGATAGCTGTAGCTGGAAGGTCGCCAATTCGCTTGTTCATCTGCTAAAACTGCTAAACTAATGACTCGCTTTTTATGGCGGTCAAACAAGCGATAATTATATGTGTACATCCGTTCGGCAAATTGGCTGTCATATTGCCCTTGGACTTCCACATGAACCAATACCCAAGCTTCCTCTCCATCTAGTAGCCAAACTTTTGCGACTTTATCGACCAAACGCCGTCCAATTTCTGCATCCGGTTCTAGCTGTTGCAGTTCTGTGTCCAGAAATTCATAAGGTCGCGTCCAGTCAATTTCGGCATAAGCTTGGGTGAAAAAGAATTCCAGAAAGCGGGGAAAATATAGCTCAATGACTTCTTTCCAAGGACTATCGTAATCAGTAAGTTGCTCGGTCATGAATTAAAACAAAAAGTACCTCTGTGCCATTGGTAAAACTGTCGCAGGTTCACAAATCAGCAACTCTCCATCAGCCCTGACTTGGTATGTTTCTGGATCTACTTTAATGTGAGGTAGTGCATCATTCAGCTTCATATCCCGCTTACTCAATTGGCGTGTTCCAGAAACGGCAACTGCTGACTTTTGTAAACCTAGCTGGCTGGGAATTTCTTTTTCTAAAGCTGCTTGGGAAACGAAAGTTAATGATGTAGCATGACGCGCCCCTGCAAAACTACCAAACATCGATCGCATATAAACTGGTTGCGGTGTGGGAATACTGGCGTTAGCATCACCCATTTGCGCCCATGCAATCATTCCGCCTTTAATCACTATCTCTGGCTTCACGCCAAAAAACGCAGGACGCCACAAACATAAATCTGCTAATTTTCCCTCTTCCACTGAACCCACATATTGAGCAATTCCGTGAGCGATCGCAGGGTTAATTGTATACTTAGCAACATATCTTTTTGCACGAAAATTGTCTGCTTTTTGCTCAGTTCCTTGTGGGTTAAGAGTTCCCCGTTGCACCTTCATTTTGTGAGATGTCTGCCAGGTGCGAATTATTACTTCGCCCACTCTTCCCATCGCCTGGGAGTCGGAAGAAATCATGCTAAATGCGCCTAAGTCGTGCAAAATGTCTTCGGCGGCAATGGTTTCTCGGCGGATGCGAGATTCGGCAAAAGCGACATCTTCAGCGATCGCAGGATCGAGGTGATGGCATACCATCAACATATCCAGGTGTTCGTCTAAGGTGTTGAGGGTGTAAGGGCGTGTGGGATTAGTGGAAGATGGCAAAACGTTGGCTTGGCTGCAAACCTTGATGATATCTGGCGCGTGTCCACCACCTGCGCCTTCGGTGTGGTAGGTGTGAATGACACGATTCTTGAAAGCAGCGATCGTATCTTCGACAAATCCGGCTTCGTTCAGGGTATCAGTATGAATCGCTACTTGCACATCATATTCATCGGCAACACTGAGGCAAGTATCAATTGCTGCGGGTGTAGTTCCCCAGTCTTCATGAAGTTTTAACCCCATTGCACCAGCATTTACTTGTTCTACAAGTCCTTGGGGTTTGCTGGCGTTACCTTTGCCCATAAATCCTAAGTTGACGGGAAAAGCATCAGCAGCTTGCAGCATCCGGTAAATATTCCAAGGGCCGGGGGTGCAGGTAGTGGCATTTGTACCTGTAGCTGGGCCAGTACCGCCGCCGAGCATGGTGGTAATCCCGGAAGCGATCGCCACTTCAATTTGTTGGGGACAAATAAAATGAATATGGGCATCAATACCGCCAGCAGTGAGAATCATTCCTTCACCGGCTAAAGCTTCAGTTCCGGGGCCAATAATAATATCTACATTGTCTTGAATATAAGGATTTCCGGCTTTACCAATTTTGAAAATATTGCCATCTTTAATGCCGATATCTGCTTTGACAATACCCCACCAATCGAGAATTAAGGCATTGGTAATTACTAAATCTACAGCACCATCGGCGTTAGAAATTGGGGATTGTCCCATACCATCTCTGATGACTTTACCGCCGCCAAATTTTACTTCATCGCCGTAGGTGGTGAAATCTTGTTCAACTTCAATAAATAATTCTGTATCTGCAAGTCGGATGCGATCGCCTACTGTTGGCCCGTAAGTTTCGGCATAAGCGCGGCGATCCATTCTGTAACTCATAACTGTTCCTCACAAACTGCGAATTTGGAATTTTTCAAACCTCATCTGGAAACCATTCCCTTCAGGTGAGGCACACATCACACCTACACTTACTGTTTCCGCTGGAGTCAAATAAGCGAGCCGCAGCATTGTATATTCAGTTCCATTCAAAGAGTATTCCACCTCTATTGCTGTGCCGCATCGAGTTACACGCACCCAAATTGCAGATGGATTTTGCGGCATTGGAATAACAGACCAATCTGAAAAATTGCGTGTTACTACTGCGCTAACTTGTTGCACACCATTGACAAATTCAATACCACATTTCAACCAATTCAAATCATCTAAACGTACCATCAAGCCCGCTTGATCGTATAAATCCTGATATTGTCCGCTGATTTTCACTTCAGCAATAAAGTCACCTTGAATCTTTTGATAAAAAAAGTGACCATTATCTCTAATAAAACCGTAGTGAGTTTCCCGCCAGAAATCTGTTTTTGCGCCGGAAGTGATAGCGATCGCTTCATCTTTCACTTCCCAAACAGGCGGTTCATTGTACCATTCCATTTTCATAGCTACAGAGAACCGTTAATTTTGGCATTGAAACCGTAGACTTGGCGAGTACCAACTAAGGGGACTAGAGTTATTTCTTTTTCGTCGCCTGGTTCAAAGCGGACTGCGGTTCCTGCGGGGATATCGAGGCGCATTCCTCGCGCTTGTTCTCTGTCAAAGTTTAAGGCGGTGTTGACTTCATAAAAGTGATAATGTGAACCAACTTGTATCGGGCGATCGCCTGTATTTGACACTAGCAATTTTATAGTTGGACGACCAACATTTAGTTCAATTTCACCTGCTGGTGTGATAATTTCCCCAGGAATCATAATAAATTAAAAACTAAAAAATTAACGAATTGGATTATGTACTGTTACTAACTTTGTGCCATCAGGAAAAGTTGCTTCTACCTGTACATCATGCACCATTTCAGGTATTCCTTCCATGACATCATCCCGCGTTAAGAGAGTTGTACCATAACTCATCAATTCAGCTACACTTTGCCCATCTCTTGCACCTTCTAAAATGGCAGCAGAAATATAAGCGATCGCTTCGGGATAATTCAGTTTTAAACCCCTTCCTTTTCGCCTTTCTGCTAATAAAGCAGCAGTAAAAATTAATAGCTTATCTTTTTCCTGCGGCGTAAGTTGCATTCGTACTTCCTCCTCGCTGATTAGCTCAAACCTGCCATACTCTTGGTATACAATTACCACGATTCAAAAAAGAAATTCGCAGCAATTGCCAAACATCAATAAACCAGTTTCTCACCTCAGATGTAGAAGCACCGCGATATCGACACAATAATCCATGTTGTAATCGGCTAACACCCGCTTCTCCTACCCCATTCCATAAATTTCGCGTTTTTTCGACAATTTCTGCTGAAACGGCACTACCAACCCAAACTAGACTACCTACGATTGGTTTTCCAGCCAAAGCGTGGGGACTGTGGAAAATGTCTTCGCTACCCGGTAAGTATTGGCGATCAATCCATAAAGGAACACCTTGCTGCCAAATTTCCGTGTGCGATCGCCATTCTCCTTGCAAGAATTTCTCTCCTCTAGCACTGCGACCAAATCGGGTAATTTCCCAGCCTAAGAAGCTAGCCCCGGTTGCTAATTCTACCCGTAAATCTTGCCGATAAATCGCGTCGTTAAATAAAATTGTCTCTTGCGGCAACCATTCTAAACAAGCATCAGCGTCAACCTGCATCTGTATGGTTTGTCTAGCTTGTAAGCCATTACTGCGGTATATTTTGCTTGCAGCCGCCGTGGTGATTAAGGTTTGGGCTTGGGGTTGGAGGTGAATATTAGAGGATAAGCGATCGCCTCCTACCATTCCCCCAGCCGTGTGTAAAATTACGCTATGACAAACTTTTTCACCTTCTGGGTAAAATGGGCGTTGTACCTTCAGGGGTGCTTGTTGGTGATTGTAAATTAATTGGGTTTTACCCTGGCGATCGGTATAGACTAAATTAAGTTTGCCATGCCAACCTTCTGCTATTTGTGAATTGCAGGTCATTTATAAATTCAAGATTAAAGTTCAGATATCTTATATTGATTTAATGCATTCTTTGGTACTTTACTTGCAATTTATCATGATTTTTTCGCCAATATTACATAATCATCTAATGTATAGCTTGACTGATGCTTCTGACCAAAATACTGTTGCAGTATTGGACTCATATACAGCTTTTTTGGTAATTTCTCTTGAGCAAACTTAGCAAATTCAGCACCGGGCAAAGATGTTCTTGAACCTGTTGAGGTTAGATATCTATACCCAGAAATATTGAATATTTATTGTGTAATTTTTTATGAATTTTCTTCTGTACTAACTCATTCAATTTCTGATAAATTTCTTGAAAGGGTTTTTGTGCGTGGTGAGAACTGGTTTTGGAAAAGGTAGAAATATCTACTTTAAATCCGGTGTTATTTAATCTTGGAAATAAATCTCGCATACTTGTTAAACTGTTATCCAGAGCAAAAGAAGCAGCCAGCACTCAAAGAATAGACGACTATTTAATACTGGATAATCGTTTTTTTGGTAGGCTTTTCAGGATATCTTTGACAATTTTGGTAAATGAATTTATAATTATAATCAAACTAATATATTTTAAGCCTTCGCCCAAAATTACCATATTTTGGGTTATTTTTATAGGATTTTTCTTAATATTCAACACTTCTGCGTTTTTAAGACTTCAATTTGTTGCACCTCTACCCCAAGTAACCAACGCACAAACTCGGCTGGGTACTTGTTCAGCTAAATATTTACAAGCGTTGTCGTAACTCACCCTCTTCCTCTTCTTTTGACACAAAAAATAGCCGCCTCCACAAGGGAAGCAGCTATTTTTCAACTTATGTAACTACAAACTATTAGTAATCGAAGTCACCGCCACCAGCACCAGCGCCAGCAGGAGCGCCATCTTTAGGCTCAGGTTTGTCAACTATAATACATTCGGTTGTCAACACCATGCCAGCGATGGAAGCAGCGTTTTGCAGAGCAGAACGAGTCACTTTCGCAGGATCAACAATACCAGCAGCTAACAAATCGACGAATTCGTTTGTTGCAGCGTTGTAGCCAACGTTGAATTCTTTCTCTTTGACGCGTTCAGCGATCACAGCACCATTCTGACCGGCGTTTTCAGCAATCCGCTTCAGAGGTGCAGGTAAGGCGCGAACGACAATTAACGCACCAATCAACTCTTCATCTTTAAGATTGCTCTTTGCCCAAACTTCCAATTCAGGAGCAAGGTGAGCCAGAGTTGTACCACCGCCGGGAACGATACCTTCTTCCACAGCAGCTTTGGTGGCGTTGATAGCGTCTTCTAGGCGCAGCTTCTTGTCTTTCATTTCGGTTTCGGTCGCTGCACCAACTTTCACTACAGCAACACCACCGGAGAGTTTAGCAAGACGCTCTTGTAATTTCTCTTTGTCGTAAGAAGATTCGGTTTCATCAATTTGACGACGAATCTGTTCGACACGAGCCTTAACAGCAGCTTCGTTACCTTCGGCAACAATTGTAGTGCTGTCCTTGGTAATGGTGATCCGGCGAGCTTTACCCAGGCTATCCAGCTTGGTGTTATCTAGCTTCAAACCAGCATCTTCGGTAATTAGTTGACCACCAGTTAAAACAGCGATGTCTTCTAGTAGTGCTTTGCGGCGATCGCCAAAGCCAGGAGCCTTAACAGCAGCCACGTTGAGTACACCGCGCAAACGGTTTACTACCAAGGTTGCCAAAGCTTCTTTTTCAATATCTTCGGCGATAATCACCAAAGGGCGACCAGCACGAGCTACTTGCTCTAACACTGGTACAAGGTCTTGTACCAAAGCGATTTTCTTATCGGTCAGCAGGATGAAAGGCTCATCAAAAACCGCTTCCATCCGCTCAGGGTCGGTAGCGAAATAAGGAGAGATGTAGCCTTTGTCAAAGCGCATCCCTTCAGTGATTTCCAACTCGGTGAACATAGATTTCCCTTCTTCTAGGGAAATTACGCCTTCCTTGCCCACCTTGTCCATTGCTTGGGCAATCATTTGACCAACTTCTTCGTCATTACCAGCCGAGATCGCACCAACTTGGGCAATGGCTTTGGAATCTTCCACTGGACGGGCGTGTTCTTTGATTTTGTCTACCAAAAAGGCAGTAGCTTTGTCAATACCACGCTTCAGGGAAATTGCATTAGCACCAGCTGCAACGTTCCGCAAGCCTTCTTTGACGATCGCATGAGCTAAAACGGTAGCAGTGGTAGTACCATCACCCGCAGCATCATTGGTCTTAGAAGCAGCTTGACGAATCAGAGCTACGCCAGTGTTTTCAATGTGGTCTTCTAATTCGATTTCTTTGGCGATCGTTACACCGTCATTAACAATTTGCGGTGCGCCAAATTTCTTTTCTAGGACTACGTTACGACCTTTGGGGCCAAGGGTAACAGCTACAGCCTCAGCCAGGATGTCAATGCCTCGTTCCAAGGCGCGACGGGCGTTTTCGTTGTAGATAATGCGCTTTGCCATAGGTGTCTAAATTCCGGGAGTAAGTCAATTTTTTTTGAATTGGGTATTGGGTATTGGGCATCGGGCATTGTCTTTGACGTTCCCTATTGCTTATTCCCCGCTCCCCACTAGATAACAACTGCTAAAATATCTTTTTCAGAAAGCAGTACATATTCTTCGGTGCCGAGCTTGATGTCAGTGCCAGCGTACTTAGAGTACAGCACCTTATCGCCGACTTTAATTTCCAATTCCTGACGGTTTCCATCGTCATTACGCTTGCCAGGACCAAGGGCCACTACTTCCCCTACTTGGGGCTTTTCCTTGGCGGTATCGGGCAAATACAGACCACCTGCGGTCTTTTCCTCAGAGGCGCTCACTTTTACGAAAACGCGATCGCCCAAAGGTTTAACTGTAGAAACGCTTAGAGATAAAGCTGCCATAATTATTTTCTCCAGAGTTTAGCACTCTCAACTCCTGAGTGCTAATTTACCGAAAAGTGGCGTCTAATGGCAAGAATGCCTTGAGTACGGGTTCCCGAACTAGAGGGTCATAGATGTACTTAAGTATAAATGCTTAATTATTTCTACTTTGCGGGTTTTGTTCTGTAAGTTACGAAGAGAGTAGGGAGTAGGGAGGTATGAGAATTCTTCTCCACTCCCCAGTCAACTTTATTTGCAAAGCTTGCAAATTTTTATAGAACTGTAATCAGGGAGCCACTCGATAAGTAACAATACAGTGACAGCGAGCCAGTCCAGCCATCAAATCCCCAAAACTACTAAGTCTCTGGAACATAAGACCCTGAGTAATTGTGTAGAAAGCTTAGGACTTGCAAAAATTCAGCAATACATTTTTATTTGCGCTGACCAGGCAATTGCTGCCCAAAAGGAGCTAGTCTGGAATTCTGGGATTACTTAAAAAAGCGACTTAAAGATTTAAAACTCAATGAGCCGCACTAAAGTTATTCTATTTGCGTCTATCAAAACTAAAGCCAATTGCTTGCGTGTTTCTTGTTCTAGATCGATAATGGTGGTTTACCCTGATGGTGTCTGGTATCGCCAAGCAAACCCGGAAGTTACCCTGCGGATTATCCGAGAACACTGAATAGGCAATAAGGTGGTAGAAGAATATGCGTTTTCAATCCATCTTTTGCCAGAAACTTCCCTAGTTTCTTGTGAACACCTCATAGAGGCTTAACAACTAAAGGATATGGTATAGCAGTAAGCTTTAAGAAAGTGCGGGTTGGTTTTGAGGTAGGGTTATCTTTAAGCCAATACTTACTTGTGAGTCCGAAAGATTATTATTTAATCAGTGTTTTTTACCCCGCCCCTTTCAAAGCGATATATAATAGCGCATTATAGATACTACTGCTATACGTATCCTTGCTGGACTTTTGCTATCGAGCTACTAGTCTATTGAAAGTGCTCGGCATTTTTGAGACTTCGAGACAGCAAAGGCAAGTTAAGTAGGAAAAAGGACAACATCTCGAATAACCCACCATAGAGGATAAATATTCAAGACTTTGATGGACCGAAGCGCGACAAGTGCCACTGCTATGAAAGAGCCCAGCATGAAAGATCACAAACGACTTCTATTGATTGATGATGACCCTAACCTCATCTTGCTGGTGAAGGATTACTTAGAATTCCGGGGATATGAAGTCATCACCGCTGAAAATGGACGTGAAGCTCTGGAAATTTTAGAGCAAGATGTTCCAGACATGATCATCTGCGATGTGATGATGCCGGAAATGGACGGATATACTTTTGTGGAACAAGTCCGGCAAAACGAACGCACCAGCTGGATTCCGGTTCTTTTCCTTTCAGCTAAGGGACAAAGTGCAGACCGAGTTAAGGGTCTGAATAAAGGTGCTGATGTTTATATGGTCAAACCCTTTGAACCAGAAGAACTCGTAGCGCAAGTTGAATCCTCGCTGAAACAAACTATCCGTTGGAAAGAACACCAAGCTAAAGGAGGCGAAAACGGTTCCCGTATCCAGGTTCCCTTCGATGTGCAATTAACCCCAACCGAACTGAAAGTAGTCCAGTTCGTCGCTAGGGGTTTAGCTAACCGGGAAATTGCTGAAGAACTAAATGTTAGTCAGCGCACGGTTGAAAGTCATGTGTCCAATATGTTGGGCAAAACCAATCTCCATAACCGCACTGAACTAGCGCGGTGGGCGATTGAAAATCAAATGGCTTAAACAAAGTTAAGAGTTAAGAGTTAAAAGTTAGGAGTTAAAAAATTCATAACTCCTAACTCCTAACTCCTAACCAAATCTACCAACCATCTTCTTCAGGGCTGGCTCGGTGCAAAACTTCTAAATCCAGTTCATCCAGGTAAGTTAGGGCGCTTTCAATCTGAGAAACAGTACCTTGCAGTTCCAGATCGAAGCAGCTATGTTGTGGCACGTTTGCGCTTACCTGAGCATCAGCAATAATGACTGTGACACTATAGTGAGAAACCAGTCGTGAAATGACTGGTTCCTCATGCAAATCTTTAGGAATGAGAACTTGGATACGAGTTTGGGTGCGTCTATTATCTAAAATATCTGTATTAGATTTTACTTGTTTATTTGGAATTACCATTCTAGCTTCCTACTCGACTTCTGGGATGGGGGGTTTCGCTTTGCACAATTCTTTTAAAACTAGCGTCACTTATCCACGCAGGCAAGCAAGAAAGTATTTACCTTGCCAAACCATTAATCTAAAGATAGTAAATGTGAATGATTGCTCATAATCAGCTAGTTATGAGGTTAATTGTTATTCTATAGTGATTTTCGAGCAAATTGAATATAGCCAATCTGTAGGGTGTTGTAACCCTAATTTATTGTGTATGAAATTTAATACTGAAGTGAGAAATTTGTATATATTCTCGATATCATTACTCCTTAGTATTGACTAAATATCCTTGGCTTGATTCAACAGGAGAAATACTGCCTGGATATCCTGGTTCTGTTATTGTTGGAGTGTTAGCAACCTTATTTGGTAGTTCTGATAAAACTTTCATTTTAGACTGTATTGCCAATCAAGATGTATCGAGTGAAGGGACATTCAAAATTATTAATTTTAATTAATCGCTTTATAAAACTACGTGCCTATACAAGGAAAACCCGCTAATGCGGGTTTCAAAGTTTTTATAAGTCCGTGCAGACGCGATTTCTAATCACCTGATTGAAATTCCCAAACTAAAACTCAGCATTTTGTGGTGTACGCGGGAACGGAATCACATCACGAATATTTCCCATACCCGTCATAAATTGTACAAGTCGTTCAAAACCTAACCCAAAACCGGCGTGTGGAACAGTACCATAACGACGCAAATCCAGATACCACCACAAGTCTTCTGGCTTTAATCCTTGCGCTAACACGCGGCGTTCTAATACTTCTAGGCGTTCTTCGCGTTGGGAACCGCCGACAATTTCGCCAATTTTCGGTGCAAGAATATCCATTGCACGGACGGTTTTTTCATCGTCGTTCAAACGCATATAAAAGGCTTTGATTTGCGCTGGGTAATCTGTGACAATTACTGGCTTTTTAAACTGTTGTTCAGCCAAGTAACGTTCGTGTTCTGATTGTAAATCTAAACCCCAACTCACAGGATATTCAAATTTAACATCAGCTTTTTCTAAAACTTTGATGGCTTCTGTATAAGTTAACCGTTCAAACTGATTATTAATAATATTTTCGGCTGTTGCCAACACAGATTTATCAATGCGTTCATTGAAAAATTCCATATCTTCTGGGCAAGTTTCCAACACATATTTAAAAATGTGTTTGAGAAATGCCTCAGCTAAATCCATATCGCCTTCTAAGTCACAAAAAGCCATTTCTGGCTCAACCATCCAAAATTCTGCTAGGTGACGGGAGGTGTTGGAATTCTCTGCACGGAAGGTAGGGCCAAAGGTGTAGACGTTAGAAAACGCCATCGCCATCACTTCCGCTTCCAACTGGCCGCTAACTGTTAAATATGTCGGTTTAGCAAAAAAGTCTTGGCTGTAATCTACTGCTTGGTTTTCTGTGCGCGGAATATTCTTTAAATCTAAACTGGTAACGCTAAACAGTTCACCCGCGCCTTCACAATCGCTAGCGGTGATGATGGGTGTGTGTACCCACAAAAAGCCTCTTTGTTGGAAAAATTGGTGAATTGCTGCTGAACAAGCATTCCTGACACGGAAAACTGCACCAAAAGAATTAGTGCGCGATCGCAAATGTCCAATGGTTCGCAGAAACTCAAAGGAATGGCGTTTCTTTTGCAGAGGATATGTATCGGGATCAGCTTCTCCGTAAACTTTCACGGACTCGGCTTTCAACTCAATTCGCTGTCCTTTACCCAGAGAAGCCACCAGTACCCCTGTAGTCTCAACAGCAGCACCTGTATTCAGTTTTTTCAATATAGCTTCGTAATCTGGCAAATCCTGATTAATGACGACTTGCAAATTAGCTAGTGATGAGCCGTCATTGACTTCAATAAAAGCAAATCCCTTAGACTCACGCTTTGTCCTCACCCAGCCTTGCACTTGGAGGGACTCATCAGGTTGGCCACTTCGCAATATTTCTGCAATCCGTCGATTTACCATATTTACCCAGCATAAGACTTTAATATCCAGCCTATGATAACGCCCATTCCACCAAAGCGGACGACTTGCCAGAAAGGTTTTTTGAGACTACGCCAAGAAAATAACTGGCTTTCTAAGTTTAGTTCTAGCATTTCCAACTGTCGTTGAATTTGCCGTAACTCTGCTTTGATTTCTGGTGTCTGAGATTTATTGTGCTTTAATTGATCCCGACGCTGTTGCCATTGTGCCTGTTGTTGGCGATCGCGTTGCACTTGATCGTAACGTTCTTTTAAGGATAGGAGCGATCGCTCTACTTCCTCTAGTTCTTGTTCAAAATCTGGTTCTTGATTTTCTGCTGACGACTGTGATTGTTTTGGCGGCTTCATGTACAGGTAGTAAACTAAAATTAAATCTTAACCAATTGTCATTAGTCATTAGTCATTTGTCATTGGTAATTTTTCAAAGGACGAAGGACAAAGGACGAAGAACAAAAGACAAAGGACTTATAATTATGTCTCAATCTACCCAGCTGCCGAAAACCAGTCAACTGAATGAACTTAGTACTCTGGAACTAGCTCAAGCCCTGATGGAAAGACTGAGTATTTCCCCTAACGATTGGCATCGCCTCAAGTCTAACCGCAATTCCCGCGCTAATGAACAAGTGGCAGCAGCGATTGTGTATCTTTTAAAGAATCAGCCACAAGAAGCTCAAGCTAGATTAGAACAGGCAATTGGTTGGTTAGATCGCTCTATTTCTGCACCTCCCTGTCCGACTCACGGAAAAAGTTAGAAGTTAGAAGTGATGAGTTAAAAGTTTTAAATTTTTAACTCCTAACTCCTAACTTCTAACTCCTAACCCCTAACTACCCTAACGTCGCAGAGATAATCCCCGACGATTTTCCATTTGTTTACAAAGCCTCAATTCTGTGCCTTTACGGTTCCACTCTACTTGATCAAAAATTTGATGTAGAAGACATAAACCACGACCATTTTCTGACTCATCTGGTGGAAGATAGTCTGTTGGTTCTTCATTAATAGTAGATGAAGGAGTAAAGCCACTACCTTGGTCTGATATTATCCACCAATAGTGATTATCTATTACGGAAAAACGAACTACAACTGTTTTACTCGGATCGAGATTATTACCATGTTTAGCTGCGTTGACTAGGGCTTCTTGAAGTCCTAGCCGCAGTTCTGCTTGTAATCTTGCTGGTATTTCTGCCAACAATAAGTCTAATATGGGACAAAGGTAGAGGGTTGAGGCAAAACTAATAGTGCCCCAATAACGTCCAACTGGACGGAGTGAAATAGTAATCACAAGAGAAACCCCATAGCTTTCAGTTAGCTAGACATCAGTTTGCTATTACAGTCACCCTGATAAAACTTGAGGTGGTCATGCTGCCTTCAAACTTGCGTCTTTAAAACTAAATTTTGAAAATGCTAGGGAGCATTAGCTCTATAGTCTGAATTCGGATTGTTTAGGTATATATCGGCTGTAATAAATTTGATAATGAAGTCAGCAGATTAAGAATATGCTGTTAATTTTAGAGAGTATTGGCATACTCTAGTTAGTTGCCGATTTATCATTTACACAATCTTCTTCATGTTTTTAAGAACCGATGCAACTTGAATTTATTTAAACAAAATGAATTTTTATTTTTGGCTTAATTCAATTTTAGCATCTTTAGTATGCCCTAGACTAAAATTTTCAAATTTCAGTTTTTTTGAAGGAATTACTACCCTTGTCAAAATGTGATAGCACAAGAAAGGCGGCAGTTTCAACATGAGCAGTTTGAGGAAAAAAATCAGCAGGTTGTACCCGTGTGATGGTATATTGCCCATCTTGACAAAGCAATTTCAGGTCGCGGGCGAGGGTAGCTACTTTACAGCTGACGTAAACGATCCGAGATGGTTTCAATTGCCGTAAAGTATCTATGACTGCGCGATCGCACCCCTTACGTGGCGGATCGAGTATTACTACTTCTGGTATTGTGCCCATTTGGGGAAGCAATTTCTCTACTGCGCCGACAAGGAAAGTCACATTATCAATTCCGTTGCGGTGGGCATTTAAAATTGCTTGTTCTACTGCTGCTGATTGCACTTCTAATCCTGTAGCAATACGTACTTTTTTGGCGAGAGGTAAAGTTAAAGTCCCAATACCACAGTAGGCATCAACTAGGAACTCATGCCCTTGAAGATTGAGTTCTGATTGAATTACCTCTAATAGTGCCTCTGCTGTTTCGGTATACACTTGGAAAAATGTATCTGGGCGTACTTGAAATTCCAGTCCAGCAAAATTTTCACGCAGGTGGGGTACTCCAGCGATGCAACGGGTTTCTGATCCAAAGATAGCATTTGTGCGATCGCTATTGCGATTGAGCGACACTCCCACTAACTGCGGATAGCGCTTTAACCATTCCTGGGCTTGGGTTTCAATTCCTGATAAATTCCAGTCCTTTACTACCAAAGTCAGCAACATTTCTCCAGTGTGTCGGCCAATGCGTAAACCGAGATGGCGAATTTTTCCTTGGTGGCGGTGTTCGTTGTAAATTTGCCAACCTTGCTGTTGAATATCCTGCTTAACTTCGGCAAGCAAGGGATTTAATCGCGCATCTTGGACTGGACATTGATTTAAGTTAATTAATTGGTGACTACCTTTTTGATAGTAACCAGCTTGTACTTGTCCTGTTGCCGATAGCGAGAGAGGATATGTAGATTTATTACGGTAGCCGAAAGCAGAAGGGGCAGCGAGTACCGGATCTACTGGTGGTTGGATAAAACCGCCAATGCGCTCCATTGCTTGGATAACTTGATTTTGCTTGGCTACTAGCTGGTAATCATAATTAATATGCTGCCACTGGCAACCACCGCACTTGTCAGCCACAATACAACTGGGTCGGATACGGTGGGCGGATGGTGACAATAGCTGCTGGAGCTTCCCGTGGGCGTATTTAGGTTTAACATCAACTAAGCGGACAATGGCGCGATCGCCTGGGACAGTATCTGGGACAAACACTACACGCTCATCAGCACGCCCCACACCATCACCTGTATCACTCAGGTTAGCGATCGTCACTTCAATTAATTCACCCTGTTGCCAAATTATTTTAGTCATTTGTCATTGGTCGTTGATCATTTGTCATTGGTCATTGGGATTAGGTGACAGGTGATAGGGAATAATCTCTACCCTGTAACCTGTTACTTATTCCCTTCTTCAGTCCCCACACCCCTAAATAGATAAATTCAATACATAAGTAACTCCGATCCCTTCACTTGTGTACCTCCAACTCGCTAAACTAACAGATAATATTTCAGGTGATTTCAATAATCATGACTGTAATTAGCCAAGTTATTCTCAAAGCCGACGACGAACTGCGTTATCCCAGCAGTGGCGAACTTAAAAATATCAAAGACTTTTTGCAAACCGGCGTACAACGGACACGGATTGCGGCTACCTTAGCCGAAAACGAAAAGAAGATAGTTCAAGAAGCAACCAAACAACTTTGGCAGAAGCGTCCTGACTTTATCTCCCCTGGAGGTAATGCTTACGGTGAACGCCAACGCTCTCTATGTATCCGTGATTTTGGCTGGTACTTACGCTTAATTACTTATGGTGTACTTGCCGGTGACAAAGAGCCAATTGAAAAAATCGGTTTGATTGGTGTGCGGGAAATGTACAATTCATTGGGCGTTCCCGTGCCTGGAATGGTAGAAGCGATTAATTCCCTCAAAACAGCTTCCCTTAGCTTACTGAGTGCGGAAGACGCTGCTGAAGCAGCACCTTACTTTGATTACATCATTCAAGCGATGTCTTAATACAAAGTGTGTGCTGGTTCTAGGAATATACTTCCGGTCTACTAGAGTGAGTGCAAAATATTAGCACTCGATAGGCATAAGATCCCCAATTTGATCATACCCTCCCCACATTTGGTAGTGGCTGTGGCAAAATCTTTGTCAAGTTACCAACCAGTTGTGGGGAAATTTTATGGATATGGGCATGGGGCACTTGCATTCACTCAGGGCAAGTGGGTATTGGGCATTTAACTGATGACAAATACAAAAAACCGACAGTCCTTGATTAAGGCTGTCGGCTATTAAGTGTGTTCCCTATTAATGACTCGGCTAGAGTTCAGTTGTCATTAATTATGCCTAGTTAGCGAGATGAAGGAGACGATCCTAATCATCGATATGTGTGATTCTCGTCACTTGATTGTTACATCTAAACTGCATATACCCGAATAATCTCTGAGTAGACATTAGATTCACGTAAGTAAAGGAGCTAGAAATTTCACTGAGATTAAAAAATCAAGTTATCTTTAAAGACTAAAGCATTTGGTGTGGTATTGATCTCAATCTTTCTACCTCATGGTCAGAATAATCCTGTTGACTGCATTCTGAGGTTGTACTACCTCTCAATACGATAAACAAGTTCGCTTGTAAGAAAGGCTGCACAAGCATCTTCTGCCAGTATTTACCAAAATGGAAATACTGATATTTAGTTAGAGTTTAAATTGAAGAGCGATCGCGCTTCAATTAAGGACTGCACTTACAGGGCAAGTAAATCGATAGAATAATGCTCTGTCCCCCCAGAGTGCATTACTTCCATGACTGCAACCTCAAAACCAGCCTTTTCCCCCCAAGAAATTGCGGCTGTTGGTCTTAAACCAGAAGAATACGCAGAAATTGTCCGTCGGCTAGGCCGTCATCCCAACAAAGCTGAACTAGGAATGTTTGGCGTTATGTGGTCAGAGCATTGTTGTTACAAAAATTCTCGACCTCTACTCAAACAATTTCCCACCGATGGTCCCCGCATCCTGGTGGGGCCTGGTGAAAATGCTGGTGTTGTAGACTTGGGTGATGGACTCCAACTAGCTTTTAAGATTGAATCTCACAACCATCCCTCAGCAGTCGAACCGTTTCAAGGAGCGGCAACGGGAGTCGGAGGTATTCTCAGAGATATTTTTACAATGGGTGCGCGTCCCATTGCCCTATTAAACTCGTTACGTTTTGGTTCCTTAGAAGATCCCAAAACCCAACGACTATTCACTGGTGTGGTGGCAGGAATCTCTCATTATGGTAACTGTGTGGGAGTACCCACCGTTGGCGGCGAAGTTTACTTTGACTCTGCTTACTCTGGTAATCCTCTAGTGAACGTTATGGCATTGGGGTTGATGGAAACCTCAGAAATCGTCAAATCTGGAGCATCTGGCTTAGGCAACCCCGTGTTGTATGTTGGTTCCACCACTGGGCGCGACGGTATGGGAGGCGCGAGTTTTGCTAGTGCAGAATTGAGCGATCAATCCATAGACGATCGCCCTGCTGTGCAAGTGGGCGATCCATTTTTGGAAAAGTCGTTAATTGAAGCTTGTCTGGAGGCGTTTAAAACGGGTGCAGTTGTCGCCGCCCAAGATATGGGAGCTGCGGGAATCACCTGTTCTACTTCAGAGATGGCTGCAAAAGGCGGTGTGGGAATTGAACTAGATTTAGATAAAATTCCCGTCAGAGAAATGGGGATGGTTCCTTATGAATATCTGCTTTCGGAATCTCAAGAACGAATGCTGTTTGTCGCTCATAAAGGGCGTGAGCAAGAATTAATTGACATTTTCCATCGTTGGGGACTTCAAGCCGTTGTCGCAGGGACAGTCATCGCTGAACCGATTGTGCGGATTCTCTTTCAGGGTGAAGTAGCAGCAGAAATTCCTGCTGAGGCCTTGGCGGAGAATACCCCACTATATAACCGAGAGTTGTTGGCAGAAGCACCAGAATATGCGCGTCAAGCTTGGGAATGGACTGCTGATTCCCTACCTCCTTCCACAACTGCTGGAATAGAACTTCCAGGAGGACTGCAAAATTGGAATGATATTCTTTTAACTTTGCTCGATACACCCACGATCGCTTCTAAAAATTGGGTATATCGTCAGTATGACCATCAAGTACAAAATAATACAGTAATACTGCCAGGTGGTGCAGATGCGGCTGTTATCCGGTTGCGTCCTTTGGAAGAGGACAAGAGGACAAGGGGACAAGGAGGACAAGGAGACAAGGAAACCCTCAATGCCCAATCCGGTGTTGCGGCGACGGTAGATTGCAATCCTCGTTATGTATATCTTGACCCTTACGAAGGGGCTAAGGCAGTGGTGGCAGAAGCTGCACGCAATCTTAGCTGTGTGGGTGCAGAACCTCTGGCAGTGACGGATAACCTAAATTTTGGCTCTCCAGAAAAACCCACTGGTTACTGGCAATTGGCAGAAGCTTGTCGCGGTTTGGCGGAAGGTTGCCGAGAATTGGCAACACCAGTCACGGGCGGAAATGTCTCTTTGTACAATGAAACTCTTGATTCTCAAGGCATCCCACAACCCATTTATCCCACTCCTGTGGTGGGTATGGTGGGCTTGATTCCTGATATAACCAAAATTTGTGGTCAAGGTTGGCAAGTAGCCGGCGATGTGATTTATCTTCTCGGATTGCCTTTGGCATCGAAAATCAGTTTGGGAGCATCTGAATATTTAGCCACTATCCACAATACTGTTGCCGGAAAACCACCACGGGTAGATTTTGACTTGGAACGCCGCGTACAAAAAGTTTGTCGTGAAGGAATTCGTAATGGTTGGGTACGTTCAGCCCACGATTCTGCTGAGGGAGGAGTGGCGATCGCACTAGCCGAATGTTGTCTTGCTGGCAATCTTGGAGCCGAAATCAATTTAGAAATAGCACCAACACAGTTAAACCACGGCAGTTGCTCCACTTGGGGAGACCCCAAGATTGCACTGCCTCGCTTAGACGAGATGTTGTTTGCCGAAGGTGGTGCCAGAATTTTAGTTTCTGTAGCATCAGCACAACAAGGAATTTGGGAATCATATTTACAGGAACATCTAAGTCAAAAGTGGCAAAAACTGGGTGTAGTTGCTAATTTTGAGACGGGTTTGGGGGTTTTCACCACTGATAACCAAACCTTAATCAAAGTTAGTATCGAAGATATGAACGATCGCTATTCCTATGCGATCGCCAAACGTCTCGCCATCCATACCACTATCCCTGAAGAAGTTAGGAGTTGAAAGTGAGGAGTTAGGAATAAAAAGCATAACTCCTA
The DNA here is from genome assembly GCF_034530635.1 of Nostoc sp. EspVER01. Classification (NCBI taxonomy): domain Bacteria; kingdom Bacillati; phylum Cyanobacteriota; class Cyanophyceae; order Nostocales; family Nostocaceae; genus Nostoc; species Nostoc sp. EspVER01. The sequence goes on along the minus strand of NZ_JAVRCS010000010.1, from coordinate 96,714 downwards.
ATTACTCACTCTTTTATTAGCGTCTCTGAGCAAAATTACGGTACTGTTTTAATGGATGGTTAAAGATTTGTTAAGAAATCCTCAACCATTTATATAATCCCAGTAACTTGACTACCGATTTGAGATTTTGAATTTTAGATTTTGGACTAGCAGTGTTGCTTCTAGTTCATCTCTTGCTCTTACTGGGCAAAAAATCTAAAATAGCCATTCTCAAATCCCAAGCCGCATCCTTACTACGGTGCGATCAATCCAAAATCAAAATCGTCAATCGTTCGACTGAGCGTAGCCGAAGTCTCAAATCCAAAACTGATTGACCCCCCCACCAGGAGCAAAGCTAGCATGATTTCTATTCATTCTGTCACTTCGGATGAATACCCCGACCAGACCAACAACCCAATCAATAGTCATGAAAATCAGCCTGACAAGCCAGAAGAAGCTTGTGGTGTTTTTGGCATCTACGCCCCAGGAGAAAACGTTGCTAAACTGACCTACTTTGGATTGTATGCCCTCCAGCATCGGGGTCAAGAATCAGCTGGTATTGCCACCTTTGAGGGTACACAAGTACATCTCCACAAGGATATGGGCTTGGTGTCTCAAGTTTTCAATGAATCTGTCTTGGATCAATTGCCCGGTAGTCTTGCTGTTGGTCACACTCGTTATTCCACCACAGGTTCTAGCCGCAAAGTTAATGCCCAACCCGCAGTACTAGAAACCCGTTTAGGTTCATTAGCACTTGCACACAATGGTAATTTAGTCAATACCGTACAACTACGTCAAGAGTTGCTTGAGAATAAATGTAACTTAGTTACAACAACAGACTCAGAAATGATCGCTTTTGCGATCGCAGAAGCCATAGATACGGGCGCTGATTGGCTAGAAGGTGGAATTAAGGCATTTCAACGTTGCCAAGGAGCCTTTAGTTTAGTTATTGGGACTCCCGTCGGTGTTATGGGTGTCCGCGATCCTAATGGAATCCGCCCCTTAGTAATCGGCACTTTGGCTGGTAATCCAGTTCGTTACGTTTTGGCTTCCGAGACTTGTGGTTTAGACATCATTGGAGCCGAATACCTGCGAGACGTAGAACCAGGTGAATTAGTTTGGATTACTGAAGAAGGTTTGGCTTCTTATCATTGGAGTCAAAAATCTGAGCGGAAATTGTGTATCTTTGAAATGATTTACTTTGCCCGCCCTGATAGCGTCATGCACAACGAGAGTTTGTACAGCTATCGAATGCGATTAGGACACCAGCTAGCTAAAGAATCTTTTGTAGATGCCGATATTGTCTTTGGTGTTCCTGATTCTGGTATACCTGCTGCTATTGGATTTTCCCAAGCGTCTGGTGTTGCTTACGGCGAAGGACTGATTAAAAACCGCTATGTTGGGCGAACCTTCATTCAACCAACCCAAACCATGCGGGAATCGGGTCTGCGGATGAAACTCAACCCCCTCAAAGATGTGCTAGTAGGTAAACGAGTAATTATTGTAGACGACTCGATTGTACGGGGTACTACCAGCCGTAAATTAGTCAAAACCTTACGTGAAGCAGGTGCAGTAGAGGTACACATGCGAATTTCGTCTCCGCCTGTAACTCATCCCTGCTTTTATGGCATCGATACTGATTCTCAGGATCAGCTAATTGCTGCTACCAAGTCAGTAGCAGAAATTGCCAAGCAACTGGAAGTAGACAGCCTTGCCTATCTGAGTTGGGAAGGAATGCTAGAAGCGACACGAGAAGACACCAATAGTTTCTGTTCTGCCTGCTTTACCGGAGATTATCCCGTAACGATTCCTGAGCAAGTGAAACGTTCTAAGCTGATCTTAGAAAAGGTAGTGGTGTAGGGGCTTCAAACAGAAGAACCCCACCCCGCCAAAGCTACGCTTTGTCTCCCCTCCCTGCAAGCGAGGAGGGGATTAAGGAATGGGGTGTAAGATTAGGATTCTTCTGGGGATGATTCTGATTTTTCTGGCTTGAGTAAGGGGAAGGCGATCGCATCCCGAATACTGGCACAATCGGTTAATAACATCACCAAGCGATCGATCCCAATCCCTAAACCACCTGTAGGCGGCATACCATATTCCAAAGCTGTCAGAAAGTCTTCATCTACACCTTGGGCTTCTAAATCACCAGCAGCTTTCCGCGCCGCTTGTGCTTCTAAGCGTTCTCTTTGATCAATAGGATCGGTAAGTTCTGAAAAGCTATTCCCAGTTTCTCGCCCGACTATAAATAACTCAAATCGTTCTACCAAACCAGGTTGAGAACGGTGCGGTTTTGCTAGGGGCGAAATTTCTACAGGGTAATCAATTACAAAGGTAGGTTGAATTAAATTAGCTTCTACTTTCTCTTCAAAGGCTAAATTTAGTAACTTACCAATTGATTGGGCTTCATCTATACCAGGAATAGCAGCATTTTTACTTGCTGTTTTTGCTTCTTCTAAACTTTGGAATGAATTAAAATCCAAGCCTGTAAATTCTTTAACTAAATCGTGCATTGTCACCCGTCGCCAAGGTGGTGTTAAATTTATAGGTTCCCCTTGGTAGGTGATTTCCAATGTGCCGAGTACCTCTTGGGCAACAGTGGTAATAATACCCTCAGTCAACGCCATCATATCGTTGTAGTCGGCGTAAGCTTGGTAAACTTCAATTGTCGTAAATTCAGGATTGTGTCGAGTCGAAATTCCCTCATTGCGGAAAACCCGCCCCAATTCAAACACCTTTTCAAAACCACCCACAATCAACCGCTTGAGATGGAGTTCTGTGGCAATTCGCAGATACAATTCCATTTCTAAAGTGTTGTGGTAGGTGATAAATGGACGCGCATCTGCACCTCCAGTCTCACTTTGCAAAACTGGGGTTTCAATTTCCAGAAAATCCCGTTCTTCTAAATAGCGGCGAATACCAGCAGTAATTTGAGCGCGACGGCGGAAAGTTTGCCGCACTTCTGGGTTTACAATTAAGTCAACGTAGCGCTGACGGTAGCGCTTGGCAACATCCGTTAATCCATGCCATTTGTCGGGTAGGGGCAACAGGGATTTAGTGAGGATAGTATATTGTTTAACGTAGACAGATAACTCGCCCTTTTCAGTCCGTTTAATAGTACCTTTAGCTCCTAATATGTCACCTGCATCTGTAAGTTGCTTCAGGTGATTGAAGGCATCGGCATCAATATCTGCCATACCTTCTTGAATGCGATTTTTATCCAGATAAAGCTGAATTGTACCGGTTTCGTCTTGCAAGGTGAAAAAAGCCAATTTACCAAAAACGCGACGCGCCATAATGCGTCCGGCTATGGCAACTTCTAAATCAGCTTCTTCGCCACTGGATAAATCGGCAAATTTTTCTTGCAACTGCGCTGCATGATGGGTGGATTCCCAACGATAGGCATAAGGATTAGTTCCTAGCTGCTTAAGTTGTTCTACTTTCTCCAGCCTCGCGGCTCGGATATCTTCTTCCGACATGGTAACGAACTAAATAGGGCAAGATTAATTATAGATGCTGCCAAAGTTGAGAGTAAGAGATAATCGCCTAAAAGTGATGTGCGATGGACAAAGGAAAAGTCCAATGACACAAACTAGAGTGCGCCTGTGGACTGTAAACGAATATCACCTGATGCTGAAGACGGATATTATTACAGAGGATGAACGGGTAGAACTGATTGATGGGCGAGTTATCCCGATGAGCGCCAAAAATCCTCCCCATGCAGCGACAACGCTTTGTGCATCTGACTACCTCAAGCGTTGACGCAGCCCGCCGCAGGCAGGCATCGCTAGCAGAAGTTGCCTTAGTTCGGGTGAATCCCATTCAGTTGAGCCAATACTCCGAACCTGAGCCAGATATCGCTGTTGTCCGCATCGATTCGCGAAAGTATATCGATCGCCATTCCGCACCCAATAAAATCTTTTTATTAAGTATCCTTGCGTATTTGTCAAGATTTTGAGATATTAAATTGAAAAATCAATTCAGATAGAAATTTATGGCAACCGAGCAAGAGCTTCAATCTCTTTTTAATACCTTAGATAGCGATCGAGACGGCAAAGTATCCATTAATGATCTTTTTTTAAGTCCTGGCTTAAGTGCAATCATCTCATCAGAAACAAATACCACTAGTCCCCAGGAATTACTAGTAAATTATGATTCAGACAAAGACGGTAGTATTACCTTTGAAGAGTTAAAGGAAGCAGTTGAGAAAGCAAATAATTTAAACTAGCAGTCAAAAAATCAACGCCACACTCACCCCAAAATCTCTTTCTAGCCCGCACTAAATCCCTCTCTAGGCAACTTGGAGGGATTTGCCTTTATTTGCCCCTTAGTGATACTTTGCTATCCTCTAAATGACACATTATTGCTAGTAATAACCTACCATCGACTCTGTAGCCATCTCTCAGAGGGTTTTCGATTGGTTAATGATTTTGACTATAGTCTTGATGAACTCCGAATTAGACTTTTGTCAACAGCAGAATTAACAATGACGCTTTTACTAATGACAGGTTACAACAGAATATTGTATAAAACGAAACTTGTTTTATTCTGCTGAAGCCATAAATAGCTATGTTCCTAACCCCTAGTCAGCTTTTGTATCGGGTGGTTTAACAAGAGACTTGGTGAAACCGTACATTAACAGTTTACAAGAAATTCAGCAGCAGCAACGGGAAGCTTATGAGCAGAAGTTAATGGGACTCAGACGAAAAATAACCAAAAAAGAGCCTAAAAACTATACACAGAATGATTTGGACATCGTTTTGCTGAGTTTCTTGATATATATGAGTTTCAGCCATTTTTGAGCATTTGCTGTATTTCTCTTACCCATACATAAGCTTGAGGCTTCTTTCTCCCTTGAAAATGTTTAAGTCTCGATTTACCAGTATTATTGAACCCTTTACTTATCTCCTATTTTTAGCAAATGTCTAGATGAGACAGCCTTTATTTTCAAGTTAGTAAATTGCACGATCGCCTTTACCAAATCTTGCTGTTCTGGTTGCAAATTTAGCTTTTCTAGGGCTTGATTGATATTATTACCAGCCCGGAGATTGTGATTAAGTTGGTCACGCTGGGATGAAGTTAGCACTGCCGCAAGTTCCCTGTTTCTTCTCTGACACACAGCCTGGAGTTCTTGGCGTTGTAGGGGAGTCAGGTTAATCTCCGAGGAGGTGGAGTAGCTTGCAGTTTTTGTAGTTTGGGCGAAAATAACACCAGAAGTAGTATTGATTTGAAGGGGTGCAGCTAAGGCAATTCCCGGTATCAACAGGACAAGAGCAAGAATATTAGCGAACACAGATAGCCGTTTTGTCAAGTAAATTGCCATATTGAGAAATCCCTATTAAACAGTGGTGGAAGTTTGCCCACCTTTAACAAGTTGCTCAAGCAACTTGTTTGGTTAATTAACCTCCAAAACCAGGAATTAAACGCTTGAGAGCGCGACTAGCAACATCGCCATAGCGCAGTTCTCCACACAGAATCTTACCCATGATTTTCGCACCAGAGGGGCGCTTAACACCAACTTTGTAGCCAATGCCTGGAAAGCGATAAAATGCTCCACCTAATTTTTGCGCCCAAGCCATCTCAGTACCCCATTGTTCATTAATGGCTTCGCTATATTTTTCTAAAGCGTTGGTATCACCGGAAAGTGCTTCATTAATGGCTCCTGCTGCAATCAAACCGCTAAAAATTGACGGACGAATGCCTTCTGCTGTCATTGGATCGACTACACAAGCAGCTTCCCCAGCTAAAACTGCATTTTGAGTATGCAACTTTTGGTTGCCATCCCACAAGCAAAGGGGATAACCATACTGCTTACCAGTTTTGATATCTACATTAAACGATCGCGCGTACTCATCTAAAATTTTCTTAAAGTCCTGGGATTGACCACCAATAAACGTACCAACACCAATGGAATAACCGTCTGCCTTCGGGAAGTTCCAAATGTAGCCATTTTTTACCAAGCCAAACTCGAAGTGAATTGTAGATTTATCCTTGACAGTTGCGGGAATTTCTGCTTCCAAAGCTGCTGCTAAACGCCGTTTACGGTCTTTAAAGCCGAGCCATTTTGCCATTGGTCCTTTAGCACCATCAGCCGCAATTAAGTAGCGACTTGTAACTGGGCCATTGGGTGTGTTAACTTGCCAATAGTCACTTTTAAATTCAATACCCGTTACTTCCGTATTATCTCGTAGTTCAGCGCCTTGCTTCTGTCCTTGCTGCACTAGGAAATGGTCAAAAATATCTCGTCGCACCATCCAGATTGGTTCTTTGGTGGCGATATTTGCCTCCACGGGATCGCCTAATTTCCAGGTAAAGCGAAGGGAGTCGGCTTTTACAGAAATTACTGGGCTAAAATCAAAGTCAAACCATTGAGCGATCGCTGGAGATACACCACCACCACAAGGTTTATATCTTGGCAGGGATTCTTTTTCTAAGACTAATACTGAGCGACCTTGTTTGGCTAAATGATATGCGGCTGTTCCACCAGCTGGCCCAGCGCCGACAATGATGCAGTCGTACATAAGGCTGAATTTTTGCTCCAGAATTAGTTTATTTTCTATTGAGATACTCAATCAATTTTTGTTAAATACCTAATAAATGATAAAGGCTGAAGAATTTATCCATCATTCTTCAGCCTTTATACTCAGACTTGAGACTTTAAACAGTCGTGATGTCTTTTTCTTTTTCTGCCAACAGTGAGTCTATTTTGGCAGTGTATTCGTTTGTTAGTTTTTGCAAGTTGTCTTGTTGGTCTTTTGATTCATCTTTGGAGATTTCGGAGGCTTTCTCCTGTTTGCGAATGGCGTCTATGGCATCGCGGCGAATGTTACGAATAGCAACACGACCTTCTTCAGCATACTTGGATGCCATTTTGACGAATTCTTTACGGCGTTCGCTGGTTAAGGGCGGAATATTCAATCGGATTACAGAACCGTCATTACTGGGTGTTAAACCCACATCTGAGAGGGAAATAGCTTTCTCAATGATGTTTAGGGTGTTGCGCTCGTAGGGTTGAATTAAGATCGTCGTAGCATCCGGCGTGCTAATATTTGCCAGTGATTTTAAGGAAGTAGGCGAACCGTAATAGTCCACCAATACCTTATCTAATAGACTCGCATTGGCGCGACCAGTGCGAATCGAGTTAAAAGCTCGTTGAGTTGCCTCAACGGTTTTTTGCATCGTACTTTCAGCTTCAGCTAATTTCACAAGAACCTCCCACAAGGGTGCCGATGGATTCTCCCAAGACTGCTCGGTGGATATTTCCTCGCACCGTTAGGTCAAATACCAGAATTGGGATATTATTTTCTTTACACAAGGCGATCGCAGTACTATCCATCACCCGCAAATCTTGGGCTAAAACGTGCGCGTAGGTTAAGCTATTGTAACGCTTGGCGTCAGGATAAATATGAGGATCGGCATCATAGACTCCATCTACTTTGGTGGCTTTAAAAATCACCTCAGCATCGATTTCTGCGGCTCTTAATGCCGCAGTCGTATCTGTAGTAAAAAAGGGATTTCCAGAACCAGCACCAAAAATTACCACCCGTCCTTTTTCAAGATGACGGATGGCACGACGACGGATATATGGTTCTGCTAATTCTTGCATAGCGATCGCGGTTTGTACTCGCGTCTGTACTCCTATGCGTTCTAGCGAATCTTGCAGCGTCATGGCATTCATTACCGTGGCAATCATCCCGATATAGTCAGCGGTTGCCCTGTCCATCCCCGCCGACGCTGCTTTGACGCCACGAAAAATATTGCCGCCGCCAACAACTATGGCGATTTGAGTACCAGTGGCTATCACCTCTGCTAATTCTTCTGCTATTCCTTTGACCACTTCGGGATCAATGCCATAGCCCATGTTGCCCATTAAGGCTTCACCGCTCAGTTTGAGTAAAACCCGTCGGTAATTCGTTCCCATGAAGTTCCGCTTTATCAAAAAAGTTGCAATTGCCTCCAATTTAAGATAACAGTTACAGGGACTATCTTTGTCTAGTTACGCCAAATCAATGTAGTCCCTACTGGTTCTGTTTGTGGTATAGCTATTTCTTCACCTTTAAATAGGGAAGCGATCGCAGTTCTCAAATAATCCTCTCCCACTGATAATGGATCTTGGGGATGATTATCAATTTTACCTTTGTAACGGACTATACCATTTGTGTCTATGAGAAAGGCCGTTGGGGTTTTTGTTGCGCCGAAACTACCGGTCACATCTTGCGTTGAATCCCACAGGTAAGGGAAATTCAACTGGTGACGCAGGGCAAAAGCTTTCATATTTTCAAAGCTTGACCTAGTGTCGTAGTCAACATTACTACCATTTAGTCCAATTAGTGTGAAGCCTTTTAGAGCAAATTCGGCTTGAACGTTTTTTAGCCTGCCTAAATACCGCTCGACATAAGGGCAGTGGTTACACATAGAAATAACGCCGACTGCTCGGAACTTCTCAAGATAACGCCTGAGATGGTGTACTTGACCATCAATTCCTGGCAGTTCAAAATCCGGTGCGTAGCTCCCAATGGGAGTATCAATTGTTTCTAGTAAATTCATGATTTCTGGCTCGCAGAACTAGGAACAAGAAAAATATTGTTAAATTCAGCGTCAGTTTCCAGTTGCAAACCACCCCTTAGCCGATGCCTCATATTCGCCAATCTTATAGACCAAATTTGCGATCGTAAATTGTGAAACTACTGAATCTAGCACTGATGCTAATTCGCTCACATCTAAAAAATAGCCAAAATATTACTCACATTAGAAACGTTATGATTTTTAATACTGACATAATCTTAGTTGTGAGTAAATTACTTCTATCAATAAAATGAAAACTCTATACTGGATAAAACTATCAGCTTAGAAGCTTTCGTGGTATATGTATAGGCTATCACTAGAGCAAAAGATTTATTTTGAAAATCTGATAAATTTTATCCAAATTAAAAACAATTTTACTTGTGCCTTGCTGTTGAAAGCCTTTATACCCTTGTTATCATCAAATTTTCCATGACAACCTCAAGTTCAAAAACAGCACTTAACTCTACAAAAACCTGGATTTGGCAAGATTTTCCGATCTGCTATCAAACCCAAGGAACTACAGGGCCAGCTGTTGTCCTAGTGCATGGATTTGGCGCTTCTTGGTGGCACTGGCGAAAAAATATTCCTGTATTAGCGGAAAATTGCCGTGTTTATGCGATCGATTTGATTGGTTTTGGGGCTTCTGCAAAACCTCAACCTGGTGAACAAATTAACTACACATTAGAAACCTGGGGACAGCAAGTAGCAGATTTTTGCCGTGAAGTAGTGGGTGAGCCAGCTTTTTTAGTCGGAAATTCCATTGGCTGTATTGTCGCTATGCAAGCAGCAGTAAGTAACCCAGATATTGCCTTGGGAGTTGCTTTGCTCAACTGTTCTTTACGGCTGTTGCACGATCGCAAACGGGTAACTTTACCTTTCTCTCGTCGTTACGGAGCGCCTGTACTACAACGCTTGTTATCTATCAAACCAGTTGGTAATTTCTTTTTCAATCAACTCGCCAAACCGAAAACGGTGCGGAAAATTCTCCTGCAAGCATACTCGAATCCTGAGATGGTGACAGATGAGTTGGTAGATATTTTGATGTCACCAGCAAGCGATCAGGGGGCTGGGGCTGTGTTTCTTGCTTTTACTTCTTATTCTACAGGACCACTACCAGAAGACCTTTTACCACTGTTACAGTGTCCGGCAATTATTTTGTGGGGAACAGCCGATCCGTGGGAACCAATTAAGTTAGGGAGAGAATTAGCTAACTTTGGGCAAGTAGAAAAGTTTATTCCTTTAGAGGGAGTGGGGCATTGCCCGCAAGATGAAGCGCCGGAGTTAGTCAATCCGATTTTACTCGATTGGATTTTGGAGCGATCGCGGTAATAGACTCGGCTCAATTTTTACCTAATGGGTGTATCGAATATATTCCAAAAGATTTATTTTTTGTTGATTGAGCCGATATGAAAAATTAACTTTCTACCACTTTTTTTATACCGATATGATTTCTTCGCTAATATTCCTACGGAAATTCAGGAAGAAATTGAAGGAATATCTATTGAGTGGATTATAGAAAAACTCAATGCTATCAAGTTTTTTATTCAACCTGCTCCCTTACTTGCTGATGGATTTCCACTCTCCAAAGTAGGGGCCACTTTGGCGAGTACCATCAAACATAATAGTTGCGCCCATATCCTCTTTCTCTAATTACCACAGCCCCAGCAAAGTTACGTTTACCGGAAGTGTACTTTTTCAACAACTCTTCAGTGGTAATACCAATTCTCTATGAAGATGCACAGAATAACACACTTGAAGCTCCATGCTGGACAAGGTAATTATTCTATGCAGGCTCACATAGATTTGGTATTACCCGTATTGGACTCAACTGAGAAGTACTATTTTTATTAACTAAGTACAATATTTCTCTAATTCATAGCGAATTAACTTTGGCAAAACTCTGCGTACCTTTGCGTTTAACTCTGTGTTCCTCTGCGTTTAAAAAAGTACTAAGGATAAATTTTTGGCGCTATCTCTTGTTTGCTCAATTAGGAATAGTATTCAAGGCAATTACTAACTCAAGACTAACTGACTTAAAAAGAAGGCAAGTGCTGCACTACCCAAGGGAACTGTCAAATTGTCAATACCTAAAAATGAAACAGCCTCTAAAGCAGTAGCTATAACTGCCACTATCAGCGATATCGCCCAAGTTTGCCAACTGTTTCCTTGAGTTCCAACTAAAATCAAACTACTGACGACATAGCTAACGAGCATCATAGTTAGGGAGCCTTCCCAACTTTTTTCTGTCCCAAAAACTTTATACTTATGTTTACCAAAGCGTTGCCCAATTAAGGCTGCTAATCCATCTCCCCAAGTCATTGTCAAAATTCCGAGTGCTGCGTACTGGGGTTGTTGCAAGTACCAGAACCAGGCGACTAAAATACCGAAACTGACAGAGTAAAAAAATGTCCCTAAACTTTGGCGGCCAACACTATTAATACCAGGAAGAATGGGTAATCGGTAGGATAATAAGGTGATTGCACTCGCTAAAATAGAAGCTGTAATCCCTACGCTAGCAGGAATATTTAGCCACCAAGCGATTAAAATCACATTACCAGTGCCTATATGAACTATCTTCCGCACGATTTCTGGCTTGTCGGCAAAGCGGTTTACCACCCCTGCAATTAGAAGGATGAGTAACACCCAAATTGCAGCTATCGCAATTTGCAGCCATAAAACCGGAATTGAGGTGAAGTCAGAAAATGTAATTAACAAAGATGCAACAAAATGAAAAGTTTTACCCCTGTTACTAATTTATAAGATTTGGGTAGCTGCAATGAAATTATTATTTATTTGGCTGATTCGGGGCTACCGAATGTTTATCTCGCCGTTGTTTCTCCCGACTTGTCGCTTTCAACCAACTTGTTCGATGTATGCTATTGAAGCTATTGAACGATTTGGAGTGTTACGTGGTGGCTGGATGGCAACTCGGCGGATTTTGCGGTGTCATCCGTTTCATCCAGGTGGTTACGATCCAGTGCCAGAGGTGGTGGAAAAGGTGAAGGAGGAGTAGTTTGAGGATTAGAGTTTAAACGCAAAGGGGCGCGGAGGGAAGCAGAGAATGAGAGGAGGGGTAAATTATTAAAGGATGTGTTCGTGGGTATAGCTATTTGGGGAGATGTCAACAGATGAGGTTGTCATCTAGCGTGGGAAGGTTGAATAATTTAATTTGGACTTACGATGATTAATCCTACTGCGATTTCTATACCTGAACCACAAATTCCTACTCCTGGGCCGAGTCCGTTACCTAGTCCCGAACCTGTACCGGGGCCAGCGATTCCTCAACCATTACCGGGGCCTGTACCAGAACCAGTACCTGCTCCCATTCCTCAGACTGTTCCAGGGCCAATTCCCCAAACCATACCGGAACCTGTTTAGATTACCTTGGTAATGTAATCCAAAATCTCAAATCTAAAATCTAAAATGCTAAGAGCCGGAATTGTCGGACTTCCCAACGTCGGAAAATCTACTTTATTTAATGCTGTAGTTGCTAATGCCAAAGCTGAAGCAGCTAACTTCCCTTTTTGCACGATTGAACCGAATGTCGGCGTTGTCGCAGTACCGGATGAACGGTTAAATGTTCTTGCTAAGATTGCCAGTTCGGCACAAACTATCCCGGCGCGGGTTGAATTTGTAGATATTGCCGGTTTAGTTAAAGGTGCAAGTCAGGGTGAGGGATTAGGGAATCAATTCCTGTCCCACATCCGGGAAGTTGATGCGATCGTCCATGTGGTACGTTGTTTTGACAATGACGATATTATCCACGTTGCTGGTTCTGTCGATCCAGCGCGAGATATTGAAATCATTAATATAGAACTGGGTTTATCAGATTTAGCACAAATTGAACGGCGAATTGATCGTACTCGTAAACTAGCTCGTACCAGCAAAGATGCACAGTTTGAAATCACAGTTTTAGAAAAATTAGCTGCGGCTTTAAATGAAGGTAAATCGGTGCGTCAGGTGAGCTTGAATGAAGAAGAAACAGAAATTATTAAAGGATTAGAACTGCTCACTTATAAACCGATTATCTACGCTGCGAATGTATCTGAAGATGAGTTGGCGACTGGTAATCATTTTGTGGAAACAGTGCGGCAAATTGCAGCGACAGAAAATGCCCAAGTTGTGATAGTTTCGGCTCAAGTTGAAGCTGAATTAGTGGAATTACCAGAGGAAGATAAAGCTGATTTTCTGGCGTCTTTAGGTGTGGAAGAAGGCGGTTTGAAATCATTGATTCGGGCAACTTACACACTTTTAGGTTTACGGACATATTTCACTAGTGGACCCAAAGAAACCCGCGCTTGGACAATTAATGCGGGAATGTCTGCACCTCAAGCTGCTGGTGTAATCCACAGTGATTTTGAGCGGGGATTTATTCGCGCCGAAACTGTTGCTTATAAAGATTTGGTAACAACTGGTTCGATGAATGCGGCGAAGGAGAAAGGGTTAGTTCGCAGTGAAGGGAAAGAGTATGTTGTGCAGGAAGGGGATGTAATGTTGTTCCGATTTAATGTGTAGGGGTAATTAATGGGTGGCCGTTATCGATAAGATAATGGTCAACCTACACTAAGTTGCGATCGCTATAAAAATATTGACAAAGTATTCGATATATGCGTTTGGCGATCGCAAATAAACAAGCTTTACCCAAAATATAGTTGCAATCAGTAATTAGGTCAAATAAAATGAAAGGCGCTCCCCTTTTGGATAGCGCTTTTTAGGGTCATTAGTCAGTTATTAGTTTTTATGAGTAGTGTATAGGTTGATAATTGTTGTTAAAAACGAACGATAACTTTACCGCAATTTTGACCACTATATAAGTATTCCACAGCGTCAACAATAGACTCTATTCCTCTGAATTCTGTTGAATCAACAGCAGGTTTAATTTTACCTGTCGATAATAATTCCATCAGTCGAGATTGTTTCTCTTGTAAATATTCTGAATAGTCAACGAAGAGAAAGCCGCGTAGTGAGGCTGATTTCCATAGTAATTTGTTGTATATTCTCGGACGGTTTACCAACTCTAGTTCTGATGATAAGTATTCAGAAATATATCCGACAATAACTAATCTCCCGCGCCGTGCTAGGTTATCAACACATATATCAAACAACTCACTCCCAACGCATTCATAAACTAAGTCAACGCCTTGGGGATATTCTTTTTTGAGAACTTCATCAAGATTTTCTTGAGAGTAATTAATCGCTCGATGACAGCCAAGCTGCTTGAGAAATTCAACTTTTGCTTGCGAGCTGCATATTCCAATCACATGAGTACCTGCAAGCAAGGCGAGTTGGACAGCATAACTACCCGTACCACCCGCTGCGGCTGTTACCAATACCACATCACTGCTTTTGATTTCTCCAACAACTTCTAAACCAATTGCAGCTGTTATACCGCTAGCCACAACAGTCAGGATTTCTGGAGTCGCTTCTTTAATTGGAATAACTTGAGTAGCATCAATTGCAAAATACTCCCGGTATCCACCTCCTATTTGAAAAGTAATAACATGATCGCCTATGTTCAGATGCTGTACATTCTTACCAAGAGCAACGACAACAGATGCAGCTTCAACTCCTACATCGAATGGTGGTGTATTTACAAAATACGCCCCAGCAGCAATATTGACATCGGAAGCATTCACTCCGGCAAACAGATTACGCACGACAATCTCATTAGGAGCAGGTATAGGAAAATCAGCTTCAACAATATCGACAGCGCTTCTAAAATCTCGGCTCAACTGTTTGACAACTAGTTTTTTATAAGTCTTGGGGTTCATCATTATTTCCAAAGGATTGGTATCAGTTTAAATCTTACTTACCAACTGCTACTCCTAAATCTTAGTCCTGGTCTGTACATTTAAACCTTTATCATGTCTAGAATGAACGATGATTCTTGTCCTCTGAGTTCCTCTAGCAACCAGCTATGATGCCTCCTCGGAATTTGCACCCACATCAATAAAGCAATTTTTTGTACTCACACCTAATGTATACTTACGTAATTAGTTGACTTACGATAGTACTTTCTGTAAAGAAAGCAATAATTCGTTGACAGTATAGGGCTTTGACAAAAATGTATTGACACCAATAGCTGCTACTGCACTGAGCTTATTGTCAGACATCAGTCCACTGCTGGCGATAATTCTGACTTGGGGGTTGATTTTTTGCAAGGTACGCATGGCTGTTAAACCATCCAGTGAGGGCAGCATAATATCCATGAGTACGGCACTAATTTTGTCTCTATTTTGAGCATATAGCGCGATCGCTTCAATACCATCACTGGCAACTAAAATTTTGTAGTTGTGAGCTTCTAATGATGTTGTTGTAATCTCTTGAATGGCGGCTTCATCATCCACAACCAAAATCAATTCTCCATGTCCTGTCTGTGATGGCAAATTTTCGTGGCTGCGTGTTTCTATTCCCCCCACTGCTGGCAAGTAAACCTTAAAGCTAGTGCCACTTTCCGGTTCACTATACACGTTCACAAAACCTCCGTGACTTTTAACGATTCCCAATACTGTGGAAAGTCCTAAACCAGTGCCCTGTCCGACATCTTTTGTAGTAAAGAATGGCTCGAAAATTCTATCTAGCATTTCTTTAGGAATCCCAACTCCACTATCGGAGACAGTAATCACTATGTAAGGCCCCTCTTTGGCTTCTAGGTTCATGCGGGCATAATTTGCATCAATCAACATATTTTCGGCAGAGATACTCAAAGTACCACCATTGGACATAGCATCACGGGCGTTAACGCAGAGGTTCATCAGCACTTGATGCAGTTGGGTACTATCTCCAGAAACCATCCACAAATCTTGCGGTATATTAGTGCTGATTTCTATCGATTTGGGAAATGTCTCTTTAAGAATCTTGGCAATTTCCACAATTATATGTCTGAGTTGCAAAGTGATGTGCTTCCCTTCTACACCCCGCGCAAAGGACAGTACCTGTTTGACTAAATCAGCACCGCGTCTAGCGTTAATTTCTAAAATTTCTAGGAGATGACGAGTCCGCTCATCTGCATTAGGAAATTTTAGCGGTAGCAGTTGCGCTCCTGCCAAAATCGGTGTCAGGATGTTGTTGAGGTCGTGAGCAATACCACTAGCTAAAGTGCCAATACTTTCCAGGCGTTGAGCGCGAAACAATTGGGCTTCTAGGTGCTTTTTCTCGGTAATATCTGTGTCAACGGTGAGAATTGATTTGGGTTTTCCTTGTTCATCGCATACCAGAGTCCAGCGACTAGCCACAAGGACTTCTTTGTTCATTTTAGTAAGTTTTGTTAATTCGCCCTGCCACTTGCCTTTACTAATGGCTTGTAATAAAGCCGCTTCAATTTCCGGTGAAGGTTCGTCATACAAAAGCTCACTAGCATTTTTACCCCAAGCCTCTGTAGCTTGCCAGCCGTAAAGTGTTTCTGCACCTTTGTTCCAGAAGATAATTTGATTGTTTAAATCTCGGACGCAAATGGCATCTGTAGTGACATCTAGTAATGCTGCTTGTTCGCGAATTTTTTCTTCTGCCAATTTGCGTTCGCATAGTGCGGCTTGCCGTTCGCGTAGTGCAGCTTGTCGTTCGCTAATATCTATACTGGCGCATGTCACCCCGACAATTTCTTGGGTTTCATTCCGTAGTGGCTCGACAGTTAAATCGTAATATCGCGTTGTATCTTTGATGGTAATTGATACTTCCTCTCGCGTTCCGATGCCTGTAGTCAGGACTCCACGTTTAATTGCGATCAAATGTTGAGCATCTTCTACTGGAATGATATCTAAGTCTTGTTTGCCCAATATTTTCTCAACTGTCAATCCAGATGGGGGATTGTAAACCCAGGTGTACCGTAAATCTTTATCCTGGTTGTAGACAAAGATTGGAGAGTTTTTGAGAGCAACCCGAAATCGCTCCTCGCTCTGCCGCAGTGCGTTGTCTGCCCGTTGGCGTTCGATGGCATAACGCATAGATCGCACCAGTAAGTCACCAGTTACTTGCCCCTTTACTAAATAATCTTGCGCTCCTTGTTGCATTGCGCTAGTTGCCAAGGTTTCATCATTTATACCCGTCAGTACAATAATTGGAGTTGCTTTTGCCTGATTGTGAGCGATGACAAAGGTTTGTAATCCCTGACTATCTGGCAGCGAGAGGTCTAATAAAATAACATCAAAAGTTTCGTTTGTTAGGTAGTTGACTGCTTCATAAAGCCGTTCAACGGGCATTAACTCAACTACAACTGTGGTAACTTCCTTAAATAACTCTTGTAACAATAAGACATCACCAGGGTTGTCTTCTACTAACAAGACTTTAATAATATTTTTACCTGCCATTTCCACTACTCCGGTGGCAGTTTTACGATCGCAAACCAAAAATTTTCTATTGATTGGACAATTTCAACGAATTGATCGAAATCTACTGGCTTGGTTATATAACAGTTGGCAAAAAGATTATAGGCTTTGAGGATATCTTCTTCAGCTTGGGAAGTCGTCAAAACTACTACAGGAATTCGTTTAAGGTTTTCATCTCCTTTTATTTCTGCTAATACCTCTCGTCCATCTTTTTTCGGAAGGTTAAAATCGAGCAGTACAATATCTGGATGAGGTAATTTAGCATATTTTCCCTGTTTTCGCAAGAATGCCATTGCCTCTACACCATCCTCGACTACGTTTAAGTGAATTGAGATTTTACTATCTTCTAGAGCGATGCGTGTAAGTTGGACATCGCCAGGATTATCCTCTACTAACAAAACCTCAATAGGCATAATCGCTGTTATGGTGTTTACCATTGCTTACCTACTCTATCTGGAATTGTGAAGTAGAAAGTCGAGCCTTGACCCGGTTTCGACTCAACCCAGATCCGGCCGCCGTGGCGTTCGATAATTTTCTTACAAATTGCCAGACCAATTCCAGTACCTGGATACTTGTCTCTACCGTGTAAGCGCTGAAAAATTATAAAAATACGCTCATTATATTGGGATTCTAAACCAATTCCATTATCACGCACCCAGAACAACCATTCATCCTCCGAGGGGGTAAAATTTAAATTTTTTCCATCTAATATATCTGCATCTCTCTTACTTACTCCAACGTGAATTAATGGCTGTTGACGATCGCAAAATTTGATCGCGTTGGCAATCAGGTTTTGAAATACTTGTGCCAATTGGGTAGCATCAGCCATCACTTGAGGTAGAGTATCGTAGGTGACAACTGCCTTTCGATCTGCGATCGCAACTTGAAGATTAGCAAGCACCTGTTTTAAGACAACACTACAATCAACTGGCACAAAAGGCTGTCCACGGGTGCTGACGCGGGAATAGTTTAACAAATCGTTGATTAGGGTCTGCATCCGGCTGGCCCCATCTACTGCATAGGCAATAAACTGATCGGCATTGGCATCCAGTTGGTTTTTATATCTCCGCTCCAGCAGTTGTAAATAACTAGTTACCATCCGCAATGGCTCTTGCAAATCATGGGAAGCCACGTAGGCAAACTGTTCTAATTCCGCATTAGAATGAGCAAGTCCCTGACTTTGCTGGGTTTGTTTTTCTAATAGTTTTGCCTGAGATAAAGCAATCCCAATTTGGTTCGCTAGTTGCTGTAACAAATCCATCTCAAACTGATTCCACTGTCGAGGTGCGTCACACTGATGAGCTAGCAATAAGCCCCAAATATCGTCCCTGACAATAATCGGCACTACCAGATTAGCCTTGACAGCAAACCGCTGAAGAAATTCTCGATGGCATGGTTGGATATCAGCAGTTTCAATGTCTTCAAGGGCGCTGACTTTTCCCTGGCGATATCTTTCTATATAGTCTTCTTTGAAGGAGGGGTCAAAAAGATTTTCTCCTAGAATTACCGGCCAACCAGGCAGCACTGCCTCTTGTAATACTGTTCCCGAACCGTCAGGTTCCACTCGAAAAATTAACACTCGGTCAGCTTGCAGTAATTTTTGTACCTCTGTGACAGCGGTTTGAAGAATTTCATCTATTTGTAAAGATTCTCGAATTTTTAGGGTGATTTCGGCTAATAATTGCGATCGCAAATTTTGCCGCTTTAATTCTTCATCTGCCCGCTTGCGATCTGTGATATCAGTATAAGAACCAACCATCCGTACTATATCACCCAATGCGTCCCAAAGTGCCTGTCCTCGATCTAGGATCCATTTATAGCTGCCGTCTTGGCACTGGACTCGATATTCACAGACGTAAAACGGTGTTTTCTTGGCAAAGTGGTCTTGGAAAGCCTGAAGTACCCAATCTCGCTCATCGGGATGGATTCGTTTTATCCATTCGTCCCAACGGTTGGAAACTTCGTAGTCTTTATAGCCGAGCATTTCCTTCCATCGAGTTGAGAAGAACACTTCATTAGTCTTGAGGTTCCAATCCCAAATACCATCATTATTACCATGTAATGCTAATTGCCAACGTTCTTCACTTTCTCGTAGTGCTTCTGCTGTTTTCCGTCGTTCAGTAACATCTTGAAAATAAACAGACAAGCCGTCTTTTGCCGGATAGGCGTGAACTTTAAGCCATTGTTGCTGTGGCAGATACAACTCCTCAAATTCGACACTAACCTGTTCTAAGATTGCCCTGCGATATTCACAATCAAATGTTGTGCCGATAATTTCTGGAAACACCTCCCAGATGTTTTTACCTAAAAGCTCATTGTGAGTTTTTTGCAACAGCCGTTCTGCTTGATTATTAATATAGGTGAATTGCCACTTTTGATCTAGAGCAAAAAAACCATCAGTGATACTTTCGAGAAGATTGGTGATGCGGGTTTTGGCAGCTTCAGATTGGGCGCGGGTTGCTTGCTCTTGTGCCACTAGTTTCTCAGTAACTTTAGATACCTCACTTACATGACGCCTGAGTTCAAGTTGGTCGATTACCAGGCGACTCAAACCCACAAAAGCCTCCACTTGTTTTTGGCTTAGTTGTCGTGGAACTTGGTCAATCGCACACAGAGTTCCTAACATATCTCCCTGCGGAGTAATTAAGGGTACACCTGCATAAAACCGTATATATGGATAGCCAGTTACTACCGGATTATTTGCCAGCTTCTCATCAGCTAGAGTATCAGGAACCACCACAACATTACGCTGCTCTTGGCAAAGATAAGATAATCCAACACTCCGGGGCATTTCTGATACGTCTAAACCTATTTTTGCCTTAAACCATTGACGG
This sequence comes from Nostoc sp. EspVER01, assembly GCF_034530635.1. NCBI lineage: Bacteria > Bacillati > Cyanobacteriota > Cyanophyceae > Nostocales > Nostocaceae > Nostoc > Nostoc sp. EspVER01. Next base: position 77,015 of record NZ_JAVRCS010000010.1, on the reverse strand, counting down.
TTTTCATCAATAAAATTTACCAAGGATATGGGAGTGCCACAAATAAAGGCCGCTAACTGAGCAAGATTGTCGTAGGCTTCTTCAGGTTCTGTGTCAAGAATTTGATACTGGCGGAGGGCTTCTAACCTCGCTACTTCTGTATCAATATGTTTAGGTTTCATTAACTTTTTTTAATAAATCTAAATGTGATATCCAGTCAGCAGCGTGATTGTCTCAAGAATAGCTTATTCTACTGTGTCGGGATTCTCAGGAATACTGGCTTTTACATTAATGTGAAATTTATCTGCATCAGCATTAATTAGCTCAAATATCAGCATTGATGCACAAAGGCTAATTGTGATATATCGCTCTAGTATTTGCACTACATGGCTAAGGGTATTCTTAATTCGCTCAATCAGTGTACTGCGAATGTATAAATAAACTCCGCTAGCAAACAGCAGTAGTAATCTGGCAGTTGCTGAAGTGTATCAAATTTAAAGACTGTAGCGAGTAGTCTGAAGTATATTTTTTACTCCATTTTTGAAGTTAAGCGCCTTTGATTACGTATTTATACGGCTAAATTATTGCTCGATTTTTGAGCTGTGGTGATTTTGCTGAGGTTGAATTTTTGCTCAAGAATTACACTCTTGTTGCAGTAAATCTGCTTAATCCTATTTTATTCTTTGCGCCAGGATAAAAAATCAAGCTTTTTTGACTACCTATATTTACTGAAACACTGTTGAATTCCTCGAATCAAATAAATCAATAATAAATTCAAAGACTAAGTATTAAATAATGGTTAATTTTTGACATTAGCCAATGTTCAATAGTTTGAATCGCCAAAAATTTTATTCTGAAAACATTGAAAAATCCAAATCGAAAAGGTATCAATATCTCCCTAATGAGATTCAAAAAAAATGTAAAAATTCTTGGAATTTGTTTATTGTATTCAACGATTCTATACAAAATTGTATTTATTAAATTACCTGCGATCGCTTTAAGCATAAACAGGCAAAACAATATTGATTTAATCGCTACTCATAACAAGTCATTAATAAATTCCGATCAAAAAACAAATAACTTACCAAGGCAAGAACTGTTAAAACAGGCTTTAAAAAAGTCTAACTCTAACCTAGAGAAACCAAAACAATTACGCCAATTCATCATTGCTGACGTTATCCCAATTGAAGAATACAAAGACAAACCTCCCAAGCTACCTGAAGAGGATGAAGAAAAGCCTCAGCCAGATACAATTAAACCATCAAATTCAAATCCATCAAAACCATACACACCCCAGCAACAAATACTAATAGAAAAACTACGTCGAACAAAAAAACAACAACAAGTAATCCAAAAGAAAATAATTATTGATGCTCTGACAGCAAGTTCCAATCGGTATTCTTGGATTGTTAATCCAACAGATAACCTGACTTTTAAACCTCAATTATTTAAACCAAATGAAGACGAAAATTATATAGATACAGATTTAAATATCAGATTTTCTGGAGACAATCAGTTTATTGATAAATTTACTCATGCTAAATTTCCCAAGGACGACCAGTTTTACTGGGTTCTCGATAACAATAGATTAGTAATTGAGACTAAAGGTAGACAAGCTGGTATTCTTGCCCAAGGTAGAGCTTCTGAAACTTACACTACCCAAAATATGACATCAACCCAAGGATTTTGGGGATTGCAAAATATTAGTACTTTACCTGTGAATTTTGATGAATTAGTCGGCGGAGCTGAAATTCAAGATTTTTCTATACTTTCTCTAGCAGGAGAACTAATTAATCCTGAAGGAATACCTGCTGGTAAAGTAATAATTAATAGCGGAATTAATCTTAACGATCCTAATGTCATAGTTCTGGGAAATACTACACCAATTATTGGAAGCGGTTCCACTTTTAGTAATGATGGTGGCGGATCTTTATTTGATTTTTTAGATGCTACTAATACACCTAAAATTTTACAAGCCTTTCCTACTACTAATTTAAAGCCTTTACTAAATGGCGGAAGCGTTCAACTTAAACTAGGCGAAATTATTCCTGATCGGGTTCTAGAAGCGACTGGTATTTTATGGGGAAATATCTTGACAGGTGAAGGTTTTGGTTTTACTGCTCCTGTCTCTTCACTACCAGGTGTTAAGATTGCCCAGATAGGCGAATTTGATAATTTTGATTTATTAAATCTAGCAGTTAATCCTTACTTGACGCCACTTGAGAGAGACTTGTCTTATTTAAATTCTTTATCTTGGGTATCTTTCGGCAAAAGAGACCCCATATTTAAAACTTTATCTGAGACACAAAAAACTTCTAATTGGCATAGATTATATGTTAACTATCCTCATAACCGTACTATTGTTCAATATGATAAAGAAAAAATTAGTGCTAGTTATTCTAATATTTTTTCTAGTCCAGGATTGTCTCTTACAGCTAATTTAAGTGACTTTAGTATTGATAGTATCCAAACAGCTAACTCTACTTTAGGATTGGCATTAGGCGGAATCTTTGAATACATTAAAATAGATAATATTAATGAAAGTTTAGCAGAAGCACGAGAAAGCTTTAAAAATGGAGAAGGTTTTGTTGAATTAAATACAAAGTCTACACCAAATCAAAGAAGACAAATTAACAACAGACTAAATCGTACTTTAGCTTATTCTAATGCAACCAGCGATCTAGAGCAAGTGTCTGGAAGTATGACAATTCAGAGTAAAATCACTCCCAATAATTCTAGTATTTTGGAACTGAGAACAGGAAATCATAAACGCACAGTCCAATTTTTACAAAGGGATGTTGAACTTTTAGATCCAGGGGATACATTCTTTTCAACCCTCAGACTTTCTAATGAAAGATTTGGCCCTCTGACTTTCATAGGAAATCAGATGCCTTTGACTAATACTGACATTAATCCTATTAACGAATCTAGCGGTGCTGAAGTTATTTTGACTAACTCCCAAGGACGACAATTTGTACAACGATTTAATTCCGAAGATAACACTATAGTACCAATTCCAGTCCGCACATTTGATTTAGCATTCGATTATTTTGAACTCACCAGAGTCGATCGTATAGGTGTGAGTTTTAAAAAATTTGATGGTTATCTATCTTTACCTTCAGTTGAATTATTAGCTGCGGGTTCTGCTGGGGATTTAAACTATAGTGCTAGCTTAGGAACTTGGTTTAATATAAATGCCAACTCAGCGCCTGGAGTTTCTAATAATAATTTAGGGTTAGCAGAACCATCTGTGGGTATATATGCCAGTATTCTGGCTAACTATATTAAAACTCATGTCCAGTTAAACTCAAATAAAAAACCTGTAGCTGTCAATACTCACATACCATCATTAAAAATTGACTGGAATAGTGCATCAAATAACAATAATCCTTTTTCAACTGTATTCAGCTATTATTTTAATCATCAAGAAAAACATCTAAGTTTTTCCTTAGCGCCTGCAATAGCTTTTATTCAAGATAATAGCAATGGTGAGTTTTTAACACTGTTTAGTGGTGAAGTTAGCACTAGTACAGGCTTAAATATTAATACTAACTTAGAGTTAGGTAAAAACCTTTTTTATGAGTTAGAAGGCTTGCAAAAAGTTGGTAGAAATTTCTCTGTTGGTGCTTATATTAAAAATTATTTTACTAAAAACGTGGGTTTAAATACCCGATTATCTGGTCTAAACTACGGAGCCATTTTTAGATATAATTTTACAGATAATAATATTTTTATACAATCTAAAATTGGTACGGGAGAGAATGGGCTTGATATGCAAATTCAAGGTGGTTATCGATTTTAAATACAAAAATAAATAGGGAAGCTAAAATTAGAAAAATTTATCCTGGATTATTTGATTAAATAATATAAATTTAATATATAAAAACAATCAGTATAATCCAAGGAGGCTTCTTTCCCTTTATATCTTGGCTTTTTCCTATTGCGTTCTGCCCTTTACTTCTTGCCTAAGAATTATCAAATATCGTAGATGCAGCAATAAATTTAATATAGTTTTTGCAACTATTCTAAAGCCCCTAAGCCATTAGTACTGTTGATTGTCTGAATTAAAGAGGCTGTATCGGGAATTAATGTTTGATTATTGACTGTTTCTAAAGTTTGGTTCAAAAACGAATTGTTATTATTTGTGATTATTTCATTTGCTGTGCCTACTGTCAGAGACAAAGAAGTTATTCTTTGATTAGTTGCTCCAATATTTGTCAAAGTAGGCGTTACTGTGAGAGTTGTATTTGTGCCGGGATTTAAAAAATTATTACTAACAGGTAAAGAGAGTTCACCACTAACACTTTGATAAGCGCCGGAAGGCGAAACTATAGAAATAGCCCCACGTGCCACAGCTTCTTGTGCATATACTGGCACTGCAATAAAATTGCCTATACTGATAAAACCTAGCAAGCAAATGGTTCTTTTGATAGTTCCAGGCAATTGACGAAACACGCTATACATAATTTATTTCTCATGCTTTTTTTGATTGGCATGAGCAATATAGCGGTAACTTTTCAGAAAATTTGATTGCTAGACTACTAAAATTTGGTATAAGAATTGACACTTAGTAAATAAAGGCAAAGTTCAATAGGCAAATAGCAAGAGTAATTATTGTGTGATTGTCTTTCGCCTATTGCTTTCTAGCTTCCGTCTTTTGCCTTTTGTATTTTACCTATTGGCTAATTTAAAAGATTTCGTGAAGTATCTATTTAAACAACATCAAAAGCCCGATTTCTGCAAGAAACCGGGTTTATATGGTAATATAGTAGATAAGTTTGGAAATACCGCCCCTCAACTACATTCAAGGGGCTGTATTTTTTCTTCAATCTTTTACATCTCAGTCACTCTCTACTTTATCCCCTGTCAAAACTATGGATACAAGTAAAGTAGAGTCAGTCAAAGAATCGATTCGCGTATTACCAAATACTTTGATGCAAATGCCCAGCATGGGGATAGTCGTAGACGTTTCGTCTCAACTGATGGCAAAATTTTCTCAAACAATACCTAAACAGAGGTTGAAAATCAATTCAAGAAGTGAAAGCATATAGACTAAAAGCCAATAGCTTTTAACACTATAGTGATTTTCTGTCAGTTAACAATCAGTCTATTCTAGACCGCCATTAACACTAGCTGCTCTGATAAGAGCTGCTAGGTCTTCAACTGATGTAGCAGTACCGGCATCAATCTTAGCTGCAATGGCTGCTTCGATTGTAGAACTGGGTGGTGAGACCAGGTTTACAACTGCACCTGGATCTATTGTTAAAGTAACTACGCTTTCGTCATTGGCACCTATGGTACCGTTATATGTAGGTGTAACAACTAACGCTGGTCCGGTGAAATATGCAGAAGTGGGTGCAGTTAACTCAGCACTGACGCTGACAGAAGCACCTGATGGTCTAACAATTGTAACCGCACCACGAGCAGCAGCGTCTCCTGCATTTGCAGGTGCTGCAAAGAAATTACCAACACCAACCAAACCTAATACACAAACGCTGCCTTTGAGAATTGCAGAAATTTTCATGATTAACAAACTCCCCGTGTTGTTTTTCTTTACGTTCTCAATATAACCATTGCCTACCAAAAAAATCCCAGTAACAATACTGAAATTTAGATAAATTACAGAGGTCAGAAATTAAAAAAACTAATAGATGGAAGTAATGGCGTGGATCTGAATAAAAGCTTCAAAACAATCATATAAATAGAGTCGCAGCAAGGCTTATGCATAGCCAGTGCCTGTATAAAATTTGTGGCAATAATCACCAAATTATGGATTTTAGTTTCTAAAATCCATAAAGTACTGGAGGTAAGGCTTGAGACTGCTTTCGACACCACAATCTATGTAAACACTGCTTAATAATTCGTTAAAACTTGTCAGATATGGCTACGTCATATCTTTGCTAAATCTTAGGTGCATATTTATGGTTAATATGCTGTGGGCAACGAATTGAATCCTCAAGCTAATCGCAGTTATTGTATGGATGCAATATTTTGAAAGGGCAGATAACTATACGCCAATACCATATTCCACAAAATTGAAAACGGCTATAAAATCTAGTTATGGGTTGGGTGGTTAGGGTGATTATCTAGAATAGGACTTATATCATGTCCGGCAAATCACCCATAATATAAATAGAGGTAGATGAATTGGTGGGGTCGCAATGCCAAAAATCATAAAAATTGAGCCACATCTGAGTTTAGAAGAGTTAGAGGTAGGTTATCGCCAAGCCAAAAAACCAGTATTGCGGACACATTACCAGATAATTTGGCTGTTAGCCAAAGGTATGAGTACAGAAGAAGTAGCAGTAGTCACAGGCTATAGCCGAAGTTGGATTTATGAGTTGGTTTGGGGGTACAACCGCAGTGGAATTGAAACATTGGGAGATCAAAGGGTCTTAAATCAAGGAAGTAGTAAACCACTTTTAGACGATGTACAGCAAGCATTACTATGGCAGGCATTACAAGAGCCACCAGTAGAAGGGGGACAATGGAATGGTCGGAAGGTTGCTGACTGGATTGCTGATTTAATCGGTCGTCCAGTCAGTCGCCAACGTGGGTGGGAATATCTTAAACAAATGCGTTTTCGTTTAAGAGTTCCGCGACCAGAACATACTAAATCTTGCTTGGAACAACAGGCTGATTGGAAAAAAAAATCTACAGACCAAAGTCGAACAGATACAAACACAAAATCCAGAATCCGACGTAGAAGTATGGGCGCAGGATGAACATAGAGTTGGTTTAAAACCAGTAATCCGACGTATTTGGGTTGATGAATGGACAGTACCTACAGTAAATGTTAATTGGCGTTTTAAGTGGCTGTGGCTTTATGGTTTTGTTCATCCACACTTAGGTCAAACATATTGGTGGATACTGCCCTACGTCAACATTGAATTATTCAACAAAGTACTTGCAGATTTTGCACAACACTTTGGCATTGGTGAGAAAAAACAGGTAGTTTTAGTTGTTGACCAAGCAGGATGGCACAAGAGCGCCAAAGTCAAGATTCCACAAGGTATACACTTGGAGTTTTTACCTTCCCACTCTCCTGAATTACAACCAGCCGAGCGTTTGTGGACTCTTACGAATGAACTGATTGCTAATCGCAGTTTTGATAGTCTTGATGAGGTTGAGGAAATTTTAATTCAACGTTGTCGTCAAATTATTGACCAGCCTGATTTTGTACATGGTTTAACCAATTTTCACTGGTGGTCGAAATTTGCAGCTTAATTATGGGTAATTTACCGGACATGATATTACGCAAGAAACCTCTGAAACTCTCATTCCTCCGTGAACTCTGCGTCCTCTGTGGTTCGATTTTCTGTTACCCGTGCGTAAGTCCTGTGGAAGATACCCAAGGCATCGCGCAAAGCACCCAAAAATTTCTTAGGAATCTTGGCTTTCGCGCCTACACAAGTTAATTTTTGAATCTTTGACTACAGTTATTTAAATACAAATAGATTTTTAAAAGTCTGATGTCTATCCTTTACCAGTAACGAGGTAGATCGTAAGCGCAGCAAAAAATTGCCTTAGCGTCACCCTCAAGCACCATTTAACTTACTATATTTATTGTCCCCCAGTTCAATGGGCTACATCTGCCTGCCGTTAGGTCATTATGGCAAAATCTAAGAAAAGCGCTACCCCCATCAATCTCAGCGATCCACAATATTATCTTAACCGAGAGTTAAGCTGGTTAGAATTTAATGCCAGGGTATTACATGAAGCCTGTGACGATCGCACCCCACTTCTGGAACGCCTTAAGTTTTTGGGAATATTTAACTCTAATTTAGATGAGTTTTTTATGGTGCGCGTTGCTGGCTTAAAGCAACAAGTAGAGGCAAAAGTTAGCCTGTTAACTCCTGATGGTCGCACACCACAACAACAGCTAGACGATATTAGGTCTACCCTCACTCCCCATGTCAACAAACAGCACCAACATTTTGAGGAAGTACTTCGTCCTCTCCTAGTAAATCATGGCATTCATATTCTGAATTACATAGATTTAAATCAAAAGCAGCGGACTCATCTCAACAGCTATTTTGAGGAACAAATCTTTCCAGTTTTGACTCCTCTGGCTGTCGATCCTAGTCATCCCTTTCCGTTTATTTCTAATCTCAGTTTGAATCTGGCTGTTGTCGTCAAGAACCCAGACACCGAAGAAGAATTTTTTGCCAGAATCAAAGTCCCTAGTGTTCTACCACGATTTTTACCGATACCGCCTGAGTTGGGAGATCAGAATAGCGAAAAACCTGCCCACTGGACTGGAGTACCTTTAGAACAGGCGATCGCTCATAACTTGGAATCTCTATTTCCAGGGATGAACATTCAAGAATATCATCCGTTCCGCATTACCCGTGATGCCGATTTGGTCTTAGAAGAAGATGAAGCAGATGATTTGTTGTTAGCGATCGAACAGGAATTGCGAAAACGGCGTCTGGGTGGTAGTCCAGTCCGGCTAGAAATTCAATCCCAAACTCCTGAAATAGTGCGATCGCGATTATTGCAAGATTTGGAATTAACAGAAAGTGATGTTTACGAGGTAGATGGTCTTTTGGGACTGCGAGATTTAATGTACTTTATGTCCTTGCCATTGCCGGAACTCAAAGATCCACCACGCCAATCTGTTGTACCGTTACGTTTGCAAAGGCTGAGAGAACCAAGTTTAGACCCAGATGCACTGGAGACGGATGAAGGAAAAGACTTTTTTGCTGTAATTCGGGAAAAGGATTTACTAGTACACCATCCCTATCAATCCTTTTCGGAAACGGTTGTTCGCTTTATTACCCATGCCGCATACGACGCGAATGTGTTAGCCATCAAGATGACCCTTTACCGGACTTCTGGTGACTCGCCCATCGTCAACGCCTTAATTGCTGCTGCTGAAAATGGCAAGCAGGTATCTGTGCTGGTGGAATTAAAGGCACGATTTGATGAGGAGAATAATATTTACTGGGCAAAACGACTAGAAAGAGTTGGAGTTCATGTTGTCTATGGTTTAGTCGGGCTAAAAACCCATAGTAAAACTGTTATGGTGGTACGACGCGAAAAAGACCGGATACGTCGCTACGTGCATATTGGGACTGGTAACTATAACCCTAAAACGGCACGACTGTATACAGATTTGGGATTGTTTAGTTGCCGTGAAGAATTGGGTGCTGACATCACAGATTTATTTAATTTCTTAACAGGATACTCTCTGCAAAAATCTTATCGAGAGTTGCTGGTTGCACCTGTGAATATGCGCGATCGCTTTTTGGCACTAATTCACCGCGAAATCGAAAATGTTCAAAATGGATTTTCTGGACGGATTGTTGCCAAAATGAATTCCCTAGTCGATCCAGAAATTATCGCCACTTTATATGAAGCTTCCCGCGCTGGAGTGCAAATCGACTTAATTATCAGGGGTGTTTGTTGTTTACGTCCAGGAATCAAAGACATTAGTGAAAATATTCGCATCATCAGCATTGTTGGTCGCTTTTTAGAACACTCTCGGATTTATTATTTCCATAACAATACACAGGAGGAAATCTATATCGGCAGCGCTGACTGGATGCGTCGCAACCTAGATCGCCGAGTTGAAGTAATTACCCCAGTAAAAGACCCAGATATTGCTAAAGATTTGCAAGAAATTATGGGAATTATGCTCGCAGATAATCGCCAAGCTTGGGAATTACAAGCTGATGGTACTTACATTCAACGGCGTCCTTATGATGATTCTCCAGAAGCTAATTCACAAAAAATTCTCATGAACATGGTATTACGCTCAACCGGTGTAGTCCCAACCTGATTGATTAAAAAATAAGTTACTTATACCTTGACAACTAGCTCAACTTAGTTTTTTTGGAAAAATTAAATTTTTGAGCAGTTGTCTAAGTTGTTTATCATAGGTTCACACAAGTTATTCAACCATAGGATAGAGTCAGTGCTGGCACTTGTTCTCATAAACTGGAGAAGTTATTCTGAATAAATTTGTCTTTCCCCTCAATGTTAATGTTATCCTGCGAGCTCTCTACCTTGCGTGTTTTAGTAGTTGATGACCACGAACTGACTCGTTTAACTTTACAATTAGTTTTTTCTTGCCAGGAAAATATTCAAGTAGTAGGTTTAGCCAGTAATGGTGAAGAAGCTATAGAAATGGTTAAACGTTGCCATCCTGACGTAATTGTTCTAGATTTACAGATGCCAGTCATGGATGGCTGGAGTGCGTCCAGTCACATTAAAGCTATATCTCCGAACACTCAGATACTTGCTTACTCCTCAGTGGAAGACGTAAATTTTCATGGGACAAAGGCAATGTCTAGCTTTGATGACGTTTGCAAGAAAGATGTACCTACAAACGAACTTATTGCCTTAGTTAGGCAGCTAGGTCAGCGTGCAGGAGATGGTTCAGTGGCAGGATAAATGATGCAGTGATTTATTGCTTCGCCAACTCAGGCTTAGTTCAATTCTGGGGATTTGAAGACATGATACTAGTGAAGAACGTCGGTCTAGCCTGAAGTTGAGGTTAAACCGACGTAATTTTTGATAACTTCTACTCTACCGGAATGGTGCGTGTAAATTCATCAATTAGTTCATCCAGTTCTTCCAAAGCCTGATTTACGTCAATTCTCAAAGTTCCCAGGTTTGGTTGCTCCAGTAAGCTTAATAGGTAATCGCGTTTACTTTGAACTGCGACAATTCGTTCTTTTATAGTCTGTAGATCCATTATTTTTTTCCTATCTTTAACTACCTTTAAATTTAAAGTTAACTCAAAATCTAATATTCTGGAACACTATACCGCCCTTAGTGGTACAACTTAGAGTCAGTTGCCTTCCCTACGGGATGCGGCGCGAATGTAGACTAAGGAAAAATTCAGTGTTTGAAAACCACAAAGATAAAGGTGGGTAAAGTCTCGTTTAAACGAAGCCTGTGCTTTAGGCGGTAATGTAATGCCTGACTTGTTCGCTCTTGGTGTGTTTCCTTCCGTCTCTTAGCAACTGGTGTGCGATTTCTAACCCTTATATAGCAATTTAGAATTAGTTGAATACTAGCGCCTGAAGGCGATGTTCTTCCCTAATTTGTTGCTTATAACCGATGATAATAAAACTAAGGTATTCAGACTTTATACTAATTTAAGCTCATGCTACGCCAAATCTCTTTAGGAACACTCGGTCTAACTATCGGCGGTATATTAACCATCATTGGCTTCGTCGCCTATGCTGATAACAATGCCACACTCAATCTTGTCGGATTTTTTTACGGGATTCCTCTATTATTGGGAGGACTGGCACTAAAAGCTAATGAACTTAAGCCAGTACCATTTACCCAAACTACGTCACCGTCAGCATTGATACTGCGCCAGCAGCAAGCAACTGAGACTCAAAATAAAATTCGCAAAGACATCACCCGATATTGCTACGGTCAAGATGCTCATCTAGATACAACACTTTCTTTTCTGGGTTTGAGTCCCAATGACCAGGAACGGCCAACAGTAACAGGGTTACGAGAAACAGAAGTTAATGGAAGCTATGCCCTAATTTTAGAATTTGATTCACCGCTAATACCAATTGATGTGTGGCAAAAAAAGCATGAAAAAATGACCAATTATTTTGGCCCTGGATTGGAAATTCAAATAACACAGCCATCTGAAAATACAATTGAGCTAGCGCTAATCAATTCTCAAAAAGAATCACTATTCAGTAGTCAATAGTCAAGAGCAAAAATTATCGTTACCCAAACTTCATACCTGCATGACTTGTTGTTGACTATATTTTTGCAACAGTCAAAATAATTAATAATTTATAATTACAATTAGTGGTGGCTCCTGCACTCTCTATTCTCTTGTTTACCACTAAATTTTGATGAGTGTGTGGACTAGTGTACGGTGTCTTTAACTATGAATTATGAATTAGTAATTATTCTTTTGGGAATTCCCTTAACCACGATTTAACTCCCCAACTTCTTGAAGAAGTCGGGGAGATGGGCAATAATTTTTGCTTAAGATTTCTTTGGGATTCTCTTAAGCACTTACCAAAAATTTACTTTTCTAAACGAACTGCGTACCACTGTAAATATTTCCCAGGGCCAATATCTAATTCGCAGCTAGTGTCAATTAAATATTGGGCTTGAGTTTCCACAGTATCAAACTTTTGCAAGTCCGGCGGTAAATCTTGAATTATGAGTTGTTGAAGAGTTATTTTGAGCTTTTCTAATAGCTCTGATGGCGTCATAAATTGTTCTGGTTGATTTGTTTCTAGAACAACAAAATTATCCTGCTGGTACATTAATGAGTCTGGCATTTTAAAGATTTAGCGAATGTCAATAGGTTTGGATGGTTTTTGTAAGAGCTTTTGCTTGTTTGTATAGCTAACGAACGTGAATCCTGGGCGGTTTATGGCTAGAATGGAATGGTTATGAAGTCACTTGAAAATAAAGTTTTTCACTAAGTTTTATCTCAATCTTATGTAATTATACTAAACCTCAGCAAGCCTTGTCGGATAGACTAAATAAATTTCAGTCAGGTGATATTAGTATTTAGTATTAACTATCTTCTGAGGGTACTTTGGCAATTGCCTTGCTCTGGATCGCTAGGTTTGTCAACTAACTACACAACTAAAGAATTAAGGTGTGTATTTGTAATTCTCAAAAAAATCGTAATTTGACTTTAACAATAGGGAAATATAAAAGTAACATTTCCTCCCATAACCATCGCTGAACAAAAAGGTAGCAATTGCCTTCGTGTTCCAATTACAGATTGTCTATGCAACTTATTTATCTACCGCTTGCTTGGCCCAACAACATTGGGCAGTCCATTGTCAAAAAACAGTTGATTGTGAAGCCAGACACGCCTTTCCCGCAAATCCTGGCATTGATGAAAATAGCGATCGCCCCCATACGATTGAGTTGCACAGCCTTTTTCAGGATAGTTCTGCAAGTGGAAGGCAACTCATGTCAGGCATAAGCCCATTTACTGTTTCTAAGCAACCACCACTGATTCTAGTGGCTGATGATGACAAGACCATCCGGGTATTGTTGCGTAAAGCAATGGAACAAGAAGGTTATCGAGTAGTCGAGGTCAATGATGGTAAGCAATGTTTAGATGCTTACGAGACTATCAAACCGGATATAGTTTTGCTAGATGCTGTAATGCCTGTGATGGATGGCTTTACCTGCTGTAAGAACTTGCTCCAGATTGCTAGGAATAATTTAATCTCAGCCCTTGCCACCTTTGATACTGACTCGACTCTTAATAATACAGTCATCTCCAAGATATGGGAGCGCACTCCCATCTTGATGATTACATGCTTGGACGATGAGGAATCTGTAAATCGTGCTTTTGAAGCAGGAGCAACTGATTATGTTACCAAGCCAATTCACTGGCCTGTATTGCGCCAACGGTTACGCCGACTACTACAGCAAGCACAAGTATACAAACAGTTAGAGGCGGCAAACGAAGCTTTGCATCACCTTGCCAATGTAGATGGCTTAACTGAGTTGGCTAATCGTCGCCGCTTTGACGATTATCTCAATACTCAATGGATTAATCTCGCACAAGAGGGATTTCCGTTGTCAATGATTTTGTGTGATATCGACTTTTTTAAATTTTATAATGATAAATATGGCCATCCGGCAGGGGATGTATGTTTACAAAAGGTGGGTGCTGTCTTAAGCCTTAAGGCACAAAAACATCAGGATTTAGTAGCGCGTTATGGTGGCGAAGAATTTGCTGTGATTATGCCATACACTCCTGCATCTGGTGCACTTCACGTTGCCGCCGCGATCCAAGCTGGAATCAAAGATTTGCAAATTGTTCATGACGGTTCTGCGGTGAGTCAGCACGTCACTCTCAGTATGGGCGTGGCAACTGTTGTCCCGACATGGGAATCTTCTCCTTCAGAGTTGATCGTGCTGGCAGATAAAGCACTCTACCAAGCAAAGGCCGGGGGACGCGATCGCTTTATCTCAAGTTCTTAATTGTCATTAGTCATTGGTCATTTGTCAATACCCATTACTTAAGAAGGATAAACTGGCAGTGTGAAGTGAAACCATGCTCCGTTATTGGGGGCAGAATCCACCCAAATTTGGCCATAATGTGCCAGGACGATGCGTTGGCATAGACAAAGACCAATGCCGTAACCTTCTGTACCTTCATCCCGTTGCAGGCGGAAGTGGTTTTCAAAGATGCGATCGCGATTCTCTACAGGAATACCAGGTCCAGTATCGCCAATACTAAACTGAACTTTTTGGGTAGTGCGGTGCAATCCGGCGATGCTAATCTTGCCACCTGCTGGAGTGTATTTGATGGCATTATCCAACAGATTCACTAGCACTTGCCGGATGCGTTCTGGATCGGCATATACATAAGGTAAATCGTTGGGAATATCTGTTTCGACCTCTTGGGATTTGGCGGTATAGCGATCGCACAACTCTTCTAGTACATCTAAGCACAGTTTACCTAGCTGCACTTTTTGTGGTAAAATTGGAAACTCAGTATCTTTGCCACGACCTACCTGCAAAAGGTCGGCAATCATCCGATCGATGATCTTAGTTTGATTACGGGCTTGTTTTAATAGATGCGCTGTCAAAGATGGTTTGAGGCGCTGAAATTGCCCTGTCTCTAAATTGTAGTTAGATTGGAGAGTTTCAATGGCGATCGCGGCGGCAGTTAGGGGATTGCGGAGATCGTGTGCCAGCATCCCAATCACCCGATCTTTAAACTGTAGCTGCTCTTGGAGGTTATCTTTTTCTTGTTTTAAGCGAAAAATTTCGTCTGAGAGTCGGATGAGTTCGGCAGAAACAGCAACTGAACGGATAGTGGATTTGGGTGATGTCACTCTAGCAGTATCGTCTATCCGTTCTTGTAAGTCTTCCTGTAATTTCAAATAGGCGTCTACAGCGGCTTGCCAGCGAGGCCACCAGTTTTTCAATTGCGCTATGATATTACTCCCAGCTAAAACCTGTCGTGGTTCCGGGTGAATTTTGATTAAAGCTGGCGTTGCTACCAATTTAAAGTGTTCTGCTAAGTAAGGTTGTTGTCCAACATCAATAGTTTGAAGTTCAAAGCTATACTCAGCCTGCAATTCTTTTAAGTAAGCACGTATTCGCTGCACCTGTTGACGGGACTTGGGGCGTCCATCGACAAACAGTAACAGCTGGAGTGGAGCCTCAGAATAAATAGGCTGATCCTGGGAAACTTGCATGTAATCGTGTTTCAGCACTGGTAACAACCCGGTGACGCTTTACAGAAAGTAAAAAGGACTGACGGTTGTCGATGGTCGTTGTTTTTTCTTCTTAATATCTATTTTAGATTTTCATATTCCTATCCGATCTGCGTTTTTGACATCAGACATATCTTATTCAGCCTTTTGCTCCCTTTTGGTTAACTTCATCCCCAAGAAACACCCAAGCCCCTTGAATATAAGTCTTAATTTGCCCTGAATCAAAAATTTTCACCAGAGCCAGGAGGTGAAAGGTTTAATGGTATGTCAAATCGGCTAGTGCAGCACCATGTCAATTTGAGTATTCGCTTTAAGCAAGCGATCGCCCAAGAAAACACAGATGCTAATTGTATCTAATCTATCAGGAAGCTGTTAACTGTTCAGACCAAGTTTGTAGAGGTTTTTTTTCAACCGCCAGTGCATTTGATGAAGTGTCTTTTTTGCCTCAAGCCAATCATTAACTAGGATTGGGAAAAACAGCCATAGCTAGCTATGTACTACTTCTATAACTTGCGAAGCGCACCTTCCAGCTTTCCTAAAAGAACCACAGTCCTATCCCAGAATAACAGGGGATGGGTTGATTGAGGGAAAGTTTTGGATAGGCGATGCCTACGGCGGCAAACTACGCACTTTTAGACGAAGCACTCATTGCCTTCGAGGCTGTCAAAAAACCCTTGACTACAGCACAAGTAGCACTTTCTCCAGATAATAAATTTAGAAATACTAGGGAAAATGCTGCGACTCTTGACTGCTTTACCTATTTACCCCAGTTGCCAAGAAGAACGAACTTACGCTAATTTCCTGGAATTGTTTAACACTGCCATTTTCCAGAGATTGCCTTACTCACCTTACCATCGTCAGATGAATAATTTCCAGAATCGATTGTCAGCCAGTGTTAGTTAACTCGATCTATTCCCCTCTTTGGGTGAGGCTAAGGGGGGCTTTATTCCTAGTCTATCACTTCAGTTGCTTGGCGTAGGCTTTGCCCGCCGTAGGCATCGCATTACAACTAGTGCATCTGGAAGTAGATTCAAGCTTTTGCTAACTAAACTGTTTTTTGACCAGTTATCAATCAGCTATCTGCTCTGAAACTTGGATGTTTAGATAATTATCTTAAAAATTGGTTCACAATCTAGTATCGATCAGTTTGTAGTCGGTGGCTCTAGTTCTCATCTCAAGACTATAGTTCTTACTACAAACTCCCAACTCATAAAACTATTATCTAGCAAGGATTTCAGATTTATTGATGTTTTTTCTCAAAAATGTTAGTTTTCCAGAATTTTAGGGAACTTTATAAATAAGCATAGGAATTATCAAAACCTAATGGCTGTAAAACGAAGACAATACGGTAGCTTTTGCTACCGTTTACTCATTTTTGGAGATATCATCACCAAAATAGACATTTACGAAGAAGACATAGTAAGTCGGTAGTGTCTTTTGGTGATATGGATAGTCAAAGGAGAGCAGGGGAATAAAGGAGAATAACCATGTCCCATGCCTCATTCCCATTTAATGGACAGTCTGCGCTAGGGTAGGAATTGAAACTCAATCTGTGATTTCCTGTGCTTCCCTGTAAACGTCCAGCTGTATTTCTAATTTGGGCTGTTCTACTCACTTCGTTAACAGCCTGTGCTGATAGTCCAGTCGCCAAAAACCTTGAAGAATCTTTGGCGGCAGATCCGAAACTGCAAAGCGATCAAGTTGTCTTTGGCGAATCCCAAGGTAATCAAGCGCAAGCACAGCAAAATGAATCAGCAGTTCAGTTACCAGCTGATTTTCCTAAAGATATTCCTCTATATTCCAATGCCAAACTACAGGAAGTTAAACCTGCTAGCGGCTCAGAAAACAAAATCTCAACTCGTTGGTTAAGTTCTGACCCCAGTAATTTTATTGCTAGCTTTTATCGCAGCCAGTTTCAAACAAATAACTGGCAGATTTTACAACAGCCGACAGATGATGCGGGAGGCGCTTTTGAGGCACGCCGCAACGATTTGCTGTTGAAGGTTTCCATTCAGCCCAAATCAGTTACTAACGCCACACCTAATCAACCCCAAACAGCCACTGAATTACTGATTGATTACGTACCGAATAGCACTGTAACAGCACAACCTACTTCAACTACAAATTCTAACGAAACCGCTGACGCCGTTCCTCAACCAGGAAATTCACAGTTCATTGGCCCAATACCACCCAAAAACTTGGCTGCACAGCCACCAAGCACAACTAATAACCAAACAATCCCTACAGCCACTCCTAAATCTCAGGTATTTAACGATCTGAATAAGGCACCACAAGAATGGCGGCAACATATCCAAGACTTGGCTGCATTAGGTGTTTTATCTATAGAAGCAAAGACAACTAAGAGCAACTCCACTACCACAACTAATCAGTTTGAACCCAGTAAAACCGTTACACATCGGGAATATGCTCGTTGGCTAATCGCTGCTAACAATGCTGTGTATACCAACAATCCAGCTAAACAGATTCGCTTGGCATCAGAAAGTACTCAACCAGCTTTTAGTGATGTGTCCGCAAAAGATCCTGATTTCCCAGCAATTCAGGGATTAGCCGAAGCTGGATTAATTCCCAGTCCTTTATCTGGAGATTCTACAGTAGTTTTATTTCGTCCTGATGCACCTCTAACGCGAGAACAATTGCTGCTGTGGAAATTACCCCTAGATAGTCGCCAAGCTTTACCCTCTGCTAACTTAGATGCGGTCAAACAAACTTGGGGTTTCCAAGACGCAGCGCGAATTGACCCGAAGGCTTTAAGAGCAGTGTTGGCTGATTACCAGAATGGCGAACAATCCAATATTCGGCGGGTGTTTGGTTATACGACTCTGTTTCAACCCAAAAAACCAGTAACTCGTGCTGAGGCTGCTACGGCTTTGTGGTATTTCGGTAGTCAGGGTGAGGGTGTTTCGGCTACTGAGGCTTTGAAATTAAAGCAAAGTTAAAGCTATGTCTACTACGGTCTACCTAATTTAGTTGCGGTTAGTCCAGCATCAGCATAAAAGTAGGCAATTCCGTCCTTGAGGATATAAATTTTGCTATTTCTTTGTAATACACCTATTTTTCATCAAGAAAATATAAATCTCAGTGTTTTAAGCGTTTTTACCTGTGTTTCATAAATTTTTGAGGCATAGTTAAGTGAAACAACGTAAATTACCTCAATAGACGTACTTAGTTTTGAAGTATCTCAAAAGAGTAAGTTGTGAGACTATCGCCCTTTCATTGCTTTTAACAAGTTAAAAAGACCACAGGTAAAACAAATATGAAAAAACAAGCTGTAGCAGCGGGATTTGTTCTATTTTCTTTCATGTTGCCGACCACAGCTTCAGCTGTGAGTTTTGATCGGCTTTATGTATTTGGCGATAGTCTTTCTGATACAGGCAATATATATAATGCTACTGGGAAAACATTCCCTCTAAGCCCACCTTACTTTGAAGGACGTTTTTCCAATGGGCCTATCTGGGTGGATTATCTCGGAGATCGGCTAGGTTTAAAGCCTACTTTATTAACTACTATTCCTTCCACACCTCCTACCCAAGGGATAAACTTCGCTTTCGGTGGGGCTAGCTCTGGTTCAGGTAACGCTCTCGTTCCTAATCCAAATTTACCAGGAGTACTCCAACAAGTCCTTGGTTTTGCTGGAACTTTGCAAGCAAATAATCAAACTGCTGACCCAAATGCACTTTATACATTGTGGGGAGGTGGGAATGATTTCCTTTTTCTTAACCCCAAAGACTCTACCACGCCAATCAATAATATATCCCTGGCGTTGAATACTCTGGTAGGAGTCGGCGCGAAAAATATTTTAGTGTTTAACTCGTCAGATTTGGGAAAGATCCCAGCAGCTACAATTGACGATCGCAATCCTGCAACCCTTAGCAAATCGACTAGTGAGTTTAACTTGGGTTTAGCAAAAACTGTGAACGCTTTGAGTCAAAACCCAAATCTCAACATTATCTCTATTGATACTTTTTCTTTATTTAATCAGGCCAGTGCATTAGATTTTACGAATGTAACCGAGTCTTGTCTATCTAGGCTAGATATATGCGATCCAGCTAACAACAAGTTTCTATTCTGGGACGATTTCCACCCAACGACTGCTGCTCATAAGTTAGTAGCGGACGCTGCACTGGCGGCGATTGAGGCTAAGTCTGTTCCTGAACCTTCGATAAACTTGGGGATTTTAGCCCTTAGTGCTTTTGGTGCGGTAGGAGTGCTGAAGCGTCAACAAAAAAGGTCAGCAGTCCGGGTTATCGATGCACAATTTTCTCGTATAACAGTTAAAAACTAAACTAATTGATGTGAGATTGCGATCGCTTATTTCAAATTATTGAAGAATTAGCTATGCACCATTCTCCGAGTGGTGCAGAAACTGAGATTAACCAGTTGTTAATGCAACGATTTGCGGCGCTGGGTGTATAAGTCTGGTGCGTAGCTTGCCGCGGTACTGGAGTTGCGGTTCTTACTACTCAACCTACTCAAGCTGCAATTGGCAATGCTTCAACTAACGGTAATGGCACAACTCCTTTACTGCAATAATCCACACCTACTTAAGCAAGAAATCAGATCCCCGACTTTTTAGAAAAGTCGGGGATCTTTTTGTCGCCAACATTTTTTTATGTCAAGGATGCGATCGCTCCCGAATTAGTAGTAAATACTTGAATTCCTGGCACTGTCACATAATCAATCACCATCATCAGTAATAATCTAGGTTTGATGACAATAATTTGTCACAACGACATCAGTGTGTCACCGATCATAGATAATTAGTCAGTGTACATGATTTGTGTCAAACTTGACTATTGAGCAATACTTTCATCAAAGCCGATGATGGGATTTGAACCCACGGCCTGCTGATTACGAATCAGCTGCTCTACCACTGAGCCACATCGGCGTACACAATCTAAGAGTATAACATGATTTAATCATGGTAGATCAAAATCCTAAAAATCGCCTTAATTCTGAACAGTATGCCAGCCTCAAAGCAGAAATAGCCGCTCCTTATCGGGGCTTACGACAATTTTTCTACATTGCTTTCGGTGCTTCTGGTTCACTCGGTGCATTCGTCTTTTTCTTCCAAGTGCTTGCCGGACGAAATGTTGAGAGTGCTTTGCCTAGTTTAGCTCTCCAAGTAGGAATAGTTGCCTTAATGGTTTTCCTTTGGCGCTGGGAACAGCGTCGGCAACAACGCCCACAATCAGGTAAAAATCCTAATTCCTGAAGGGAGAAATTTTAGCTAGTTAATTTTTGACTACTTTCTTTTGATATATCTTTATATTCTTCAAATTTATTAATGCTTTTATGAAGATTAAAATATCAAGAAAGAAAAAATAAAAAAATTATTAGGAAATCCTAAAAAGCAAAAATTTCTGAGAAAATAGAAATCATTGAAACGGGGTCAGCCAATATAAAGACCCTGACCATAAACCCAATCACATTCAAATGGGGTTAGCTATATTTAAAGACCCCAATTTTTATGTTTAAAAACCCTAGAATAAAAAAACTCAACATTAATTGGAAGCGCCAGACTAACAAATTATCAGTCTGGCGCTTCCAATTTGCTAACTAGGTATTTACTGAACTGTTACCAAATAGGATGAAGGAATTGGTTGGGCACGTCCAGCATTAACAAGTGCCTGGTAAACAAAGGCAGCAACCTCGGCTCTAGTTGCCTGACGATTAGGATTGAGTTGCTTCACTGTGGGATAGTTGATTACTAGTTGCCGTGCAGTTGCAGCAGCAACAGGAGCGATCGCATAATTAGGAATCTGGGCTGCATCGGTGTAAAAAGAAAGGATATTTTGATTACTTGCAGTTAAGCCCAAACCATTAGCTAAAGCGACTAACGCTTGCACTCTGGGAATTTGCTGCTGTGGCTTAAAAGTACCATCGGGATAACCAGAAACAAATTGACCCTGGTAAGCAGATTGAATGGCAGCGTAAGCCCAGAAATTGCTTGCTACATCCTTAAACTGAATGGCTGGGCGTTTGGCTGCTGGCGTTAAAGCTTTAGTAACAATAGTGGCGAATTGAGCGCGGGTTACAGGTTCATTTGGTTTAAAGCTACCATCAGGAAAGCCCGCAATAATATTTTGGGAGGCTAAAGCTTCGATGTAGGTTTTTGCCCAGTAATTTGCTGGCACATCTTTAAAGGCAACAGGCCCTCCAGGGGGTACATCAACACTGGCGGCAACAAAATCTACTGAGCCAAAAATCTTTTTCTGATCGATATCGTTGCCAACAGCGACAATCTTACCTGTTTTGGTGGCGTTGTTCACATCATAACGAGTGTTGTTGCGAATAAGATTGCCACCAGGATTTTCGTTAGTGCCAAGGTCGGGTAAAGCACTAACAGTTGCTACAACTCCATCCCGCTTATTATTTTGAATGACATTCTTACGCAATACGGGCTTCGCTGACTCTGAGATAAAAAGACCGTCTTGGTTTTCGATAATTTGGTTTTCTACAATTAGAGGTGTAGAAGTGCCACCGATCGCAAGACCAAAACCAGTATCCTGAAATAAGTTACTCCGAATTTCTCCTTGGGCAGTCTTAGCAATTGAAATGCCATTGCCTTTGTTTTGCACAAAGAGATTGCCTTCGACTTTGGGATTGCCTGTACCTGTGACAAAAACACCCTCTCTGGCACTGTTAGTAAAAGTACTGTTTTGGATAATCGGATTGGTTGACTCCACCCACACACCCGTACCCCGGCTATTTGTGTTGGTGACGGTGACACCAGTAATCGTGGTATCTTGTCCGGCAAGGATTGTAATGTTCTGTTGGGCAAAGGTGCGACTAGTGTAGAAGCCTCCACCTGTAATCAATATTGCCTGACCTTTTGTAGCTTCATCACCCCGCAGTGTCACCCCTGGCTTAAGTAAAAGCGGGAAGGTTTCACCACTTTCTTGGTTATAGTTACCAGGTGCTAATTGAATAACAGCACCTGCTTGGGCTTGACTGAGAGCGAAACTTATGCTTTTGTAGGGTGCAGCTGAGGTTGCACCAGCACCAGCCCTATCTGCACCAGTTGCTGGATTAACGTAAATTGCTGCGGCAGTTGCTGGAGCTTGCGCTGTGCGAGTTGGGGCGATACTTTCTGGGTAAGTTGCACCAGCATTAACCTGACCAGGTAGTAGTAGTGAACCACTAGATACAACGAGCATTGCCGTGAGTCCGGCTCCTACGCGCAAAGTATATCTGAGATGACTGCTAGAAAGAAGGCGAAAATTTTTCGCTAGAGAAATGTGATAACCCCGATATTTCATTTTTTGAGTCTGTGATGTGCTTAATTACGGTATGTCGAACAAGGTTAAAGGTAGCAGCTTTGTAGCTGCTGTAAAACCCATGCAAACTATACTGGATGATTAGCACTGATTCAGCTAAATTCCTTAGATAGATCACAGAACTTATACATTGCTTATATTTAGGACTTACGCACAGTCATGGGAAATCAAACCACAGAGGACGCAGAGTAATAAGATTTAAAGAGGTTTTTTGCGTAAGTCCTAATATTGTGTTAGTCAGAAAATTTTCGTATGGCCACTATGGGGATGAGGCGATTCGCCAGTATTTAACAAAGCCAGTAAAGTTAAACACTATATTTTTACATAGAGTGTCTAAATAGCCAGATTGGTAATATTATTTTTGATCAAATTAGTCCAGTTATTTATACACCGTCTCGGAGAGCAGATCGGCAGGCTTTACGAGCCGCTTTGGTACTTTCTGCTAGTCAAGACAGGCAAGTCTCGCTGATTGAAATTATTAAGAATTATCCTACCAATGAAGTGGAAGTTGATGGCAATCGCTTGGAGAGTGTATACCGTCAACTCCGCCGCTTACAAACAAACCTACAAGATTTATTAGGTGTTTAGTAAGCTAAAGTTTCTAAAGTTTCTCGTAAATACCGTTGTACCTGCTGTTCCAAGCGAATTCCATGCAATTGAGCATCGCGTTCTATTTGCCAACGTTGAAAACCTGAACTAGTGGAGATCGCACATTTGAGACTATACCAAATTTCAGTATCGGCAGAAAATTGGCGATCGCTAGAAGCTGGAATTTGAGCCATAGTTCCTTAATTCCTTTATTTTAAACTTCAACGGTAACTGGACGTTAGGCATTGGGCATTGGTTATTTATTCTTCTCTGCTCCTTTGGTCACTGAGCGCAGCCTCTCGTAGAGAAGTGCTGCCCCCTGCCTCCACTGCTCTTCTCTCTAGCCCTTGAAAGTTAAATAATATACTTTATGGGCTACTACGAATCTGTATTTATCCTAAACAAGGATTGCAATAATCGGGGCACGATTTGATTAACCCGGACTCCTAAAATGGTGAAATCTTGCTTAATCTTTTCTAAAGATAATGGCTCGATGCCAGCGAATTCTGTCTCATTAATCACCAAAACTCGCATTACACTCACAGGGATTTGTAAAAATAGATTGCTGCCCAAAAAGGCTAATCCCGCAAGCACTAGTGCAAGGCTACGCCATTGTGGGAGAAATTTAGCTGAATTTGCTACTAATGGGGCAATTTGGTAAAGATTCCACAGTACCCAAACTGATAATACTGCTGCAACTAATGCCAGGATACGATTTAACTTTGTATTAATTAAACAGAGAATTTTTCGCTGCCGTTCAGTCAGATTTTCTGGCTTTAGGGCTATTCCTAAAAGAGCAAATATATAAAAGGGGCGACGCAACTGCATCCATAGCAGGGGTAGAACACCAATAGAGGCAACTAAGACTAGCTCCACCCAGACTGGCAAAAACGGTTCGCCTACAGACAGGAACAATAAGCAGAGTACTAAAAAAACAGGCAACGTCGCCAACCCAGCGACGTGAATCCACAAAATAGGTTCAGAGCGAAATGAATGCATAATAAAAAGTTATGAGTTAAGAGTTAGGAGTTAAGAATTAGCAGCCTTTAACTCCTAACTCCTAATTTATTACTCCTAACGTCTAACCATTTTACCCTTAACACTATCTCGTTAAGGTGAGAGTGCGGCGTTTCGTAACCATCTGATAGGATTCGATGATGTCACCTTCAACCCAATCATTGAATTTATCCATACCGACACCGCATTCATAGCCGGCGTTGACCTCACGGGCATCTTCTTTCATCCGTTTTAGGGAGTCAAGGACACCTTCAAAGATCACCTTACCACCGCGTCGCACTCTGACTTTGCAGTTGCGAACTAGCTTGCCAGATTGAACGTAGCAACCGGCAACCGCACCACGACCGACTGGGAAGACGGCACGGACTTCGGTTTGACCCAAAGGTTCTTCCACTAACTCTGGTTCCAAAAGACCTTCCAAGGCATCTTGGATATCTTCTAGGAGTTTGTAGATGACGTTATATTCCCGGACATCGACACCCGCTTCATCGGCGGCTTGTCTAGCACCACTGGCAAAGGTGGTATTGAAGCCGATAATTACAGCGTTACTGGCAGCTGCTAAGTCGATATCTGTCTCGGTGATTTCCCCAGCCGTAGCCAACAGCATCCGAATTTGGACTTCGTTTTGCGGGATTTGCTTGAGCGCTCCCACAATGGCTTCCACCGAACCTTGTACGTCTCCTTTCAAGATCAAGTTGAGTTCTTTCAACTCGCCTTCTTGTGCTTGAGCCGACAGGGTTGTGAGGGTAACACGTCCCTGTAAGAGGCGGGATAGGCGTTGTCTATCTGCGCGATCGCTAGCGAGTGCTCTGGCTTCTTTTTCGTTCTGGAAGACCTCGAACTCGTCACCGGCTGCTGGCACATCACTTAAACCCAACACCTCGACAGCAAAGGAAGGAGAAGCAATATCGACTCTCTTACTTCTGTCATCCACCATCGCTCGGACTTTACCAAAGGCCGAGCCAGCTACCAAAATATCTCCCACATGCAGAGTGCCATTCTGAATTAGTAGGGTAGCAACTGCTCCCTTAGCTTTATCCAGATGTGCTTCAATGACAGTTCCTTTGGCGGTACGATCTGGGTTGGCAGATAGTTCTGCAACCTCTGCTACCAACAGAATCATCTCTAAGAGCGTATCCAGATTTTCACCTCTAATGGCGCTCACGGGAACCATGATTGTCTCACCGCCCCAGTCTTCTGATGTCAGACCATACTGGGTCAGTTCTTGTTTAACCCGCTCTGGCTGTGCCCCTTCTTTGTCAATTTTGTTGATTGCCACAACAATTGGCACTCCCGCAGCTTGGGCGTGACTAATGGCTTCAATGGTTTGGGGACGGACACCATCATCAGCAGCCACTACTAACACCGCAATGTCTGTTACCCGCGCTCCTCGTGCCCGCATAGCTGTAAAGGCTTCGTGACCAGGAGTATCCAGGAAGACTATCTGCTGAGGTTTGCCCTCATGCTCCAAATCTACATGGTATGCACCAATGTGTTGAGTGATACCGCCAGCTTCGCCAGCAGCCACTTTGGTTTTGCGGATTGAGTCGAGCAGAGTTGTTTTACCGTGGTCTACGTGACCCATAATTGTCACGACTGGCGGACGGCGGTGGAGATATTCTAGGTCTTCTGCACCGACCATTTCCGTGATTTTGCGAGCTTCTGCTTCTCGTTCGACGGTTTCGACTTCTATTTCTAGTTCTTTTCCTACCAGGGTAATTGTGGGAATATCTAGATTTTGAGTGATACTCACCGCCATACCTTTAAGGAACAGGATTTTGACAATCTCTGTATCGGCAACGCCTAATACGTCAGACAGTTCTTGCACAGTCAACGGCCCTGTGATCGTCACTTTTTCGGGGCGATCGCGCTTTGTCTCAGCTTCTTGGCGACGGTTTTGGTGATGGTCGCGACCCGAAGACTTGGAACCAGACCTAGAACCAGATTTTCTCCCTCTTGCAGTTGGGGCGCTAGCAAGGGTTGCACCTGGCATCTGTACAGGTCGAGTCGCTTTCGGTTTCGGAGGACGAGCGATGGAAAGGCTGACTTGGACTGTGGCTGGTGAATCTATATCGTCATCATCCAGCAAATCTTCTTCAAACTCATCATCAAGGATGGGTTTGATCCGCTTGCCTTTGACGCCAGCTTTCGCCTTCTCTTTAACTTCGTCAATGATTTCCTCTTCTACCCACTTTTTGCCGCCTTTGGTCGGGCGAGGCGGACTTGGGCGTTTCAAATCGAGGAGATCCGGTGTGACTGGTTCATCACCCAATCCTTGAGATTTGCCCGCTATGCCTGACATCTGTCTGGGTGGAGTAGCGATCGGCATTGCGGCTGCTACTGCTTCACCTGGACGTGCCGGTCTGGGTCTTTGTCCCTCTCCTAGTTGTGATGGTGCAGATGGTCTATTGCCTCTCTGCTCTGGTCTGCTGGGTGCAGGGGTAGGACGACTTATCCTTTGTGGCGCACCTGGTGCGGACTGGTCGGTTGGCAGTTTAGCGACTCTTGGCTTAATTTGTTCGCGATCGCCTTCCGCGGGACGTAGCCGTTGGTCGCGTTTGAGGATCGGTTTATCTGCCTGAGATACTGGCTGTTCATCTGCCACCACCTGTGCTTCTTCCGCCGCCGGTCTGGCTGGAGGAGCAACTAGTTGCGGTTTGATTGGTTTTTCCGATTTCGGTCTCGGTGAAACTGTTTTTTCCGGTTTTGGGGATGCTATTTTTTCCGGCGCCGGATTTGGATTAGGCGTTTGTTGCAAGTCAGCGATCGGAGGTTGCTCTTGAGTCTCAGATTGAGTCCGGGGCACAGGTCGAGTTGGTGCTGCCGGTTTCAGGGGTGAGACTGGTGTAGCGAAAGGCCGTGGAGGAGAGGGAGGATTAGCTTCAGACAAGGCAGCTTGGGTATTGTTAGCAAGTGACGCCTCTGGGGCGTTGGGAGTAGTATTTCTCAATATTTTGGGTTTGCGTATTTCCAAAATTTGCTGTTTGTGGGGTGCAGCAGGTCGGTTACGTCCGCCGTTGGGTGGTGAATTTGGCTTATGGCTGGTTGTACCTAGTTCCTTTTTGGCAGACACACTCGTAGTTGCAAGCTTTTCTGCTGCCGCCCGGATGTTTTCTGCCTCGGATTCGGAAATCGTGCTGCTATGGCTTTTGACCGCAATATCGAGCTGGTCGCAAATTGCTAGTAGCTCTTTGTTATCCAAATTCAATTCCTTTGATAATTCATAAATTCTAACTTTGCCGTTGGTCATCCACTCTTCCCCTTTAATTTACAGTTTTAGCGGATGGTTGCCTGGTTTGCGACATCTCCATCCTTGGATTACTGTTTTTAGACTGCCGTTCAGTTTTTGCCGGTGCCTCCAATCAGGAAAGAGAGATGTTTCGGTTTAATAATGGCATCCCCACCAGGAATGATGGTTGAGGGATACCCATAAAAATTTCTTAAATAAAAGATTTTTATAGGAACCCTTGACGCCGAACTGCGCCTGAGCGCTACCAGGTTGCCATTTTGTAGTTTCTTGTTTTGTTGATTCTGAGTCTTCCACAACACAATCGATTACATCTTGTTCTGGGAATGTTGCCTCGCCCCTCGCTATTGGAGAGCCGAATGCGTTTTACACCCATTTACTATTTTGGCACTAACCTTAACGATCAACAGAGGGTGTGATGAAAGCGCGACTTCGGCTTTCGACACAATTTCTCTAATGATTACGTCACAAAGTTGTTCCAACTAAATTTGGTTTTGGGTATTACTGGGGGCTAGACGTTGCGACAAGCTTTGGTACAGTGCTTCTGGCACTGATGCATGTAGCGATCGCCCTAGTCGATTTTTTTTTTGAGCTGCTTGTAAGCAACTCGTTTCTGGACAAATATAGGCAGAACGCCCCATGCCCTGATCCAATTGTACCTTTCCATCGGGAAAGACGCGGACAATCCGCCAAAACTCATCTTTTGAGCCTACTTTACGGCAACTAATACAGCGCCGATAATTTGGTTTCATCGGTTCTTTGCGATCTCAGTCCAGGATTTTGGGTGTAAAAAGAAGTTTATTATTACTATTTTTTACTTATACCAAATAGCTTTTGAGAAAATTATCCTTAAGACTGAGACTACAATCTACAGTATCAAAACTTTACAAAATTAATCAATTATTCATCATCGTTATTGTCAAAACTATCCTCCTCTTCTAATTCGTTCTGATTTTCATCCTCGAATTCTTCTTCATATTCAAGATCGTCTTCTTCTGATTGCTCTGATTGATATTTTGTTCTGACGGCTGCAAACTTAGTATCCTCTGCTGCATAGTCATACTTAGCTTTGTCTTTAATGTCTATTTTCCAACCAGTCAGACGGGCTGCCAAACGGACGTTTTGCCCTTCCTTACCAATGGCCAAACTCAATTGATCTTCAGCTACAAGTACGTGAGTTTGCCTCGATTCTGGGTCCATTAGGCGTACTTCATCCACCCGTGCTGGACTTAAGGCATTAGCAATGTATGTTGCTGGGTCTGGCGACCAGCGAATTACATCTATTTTTTCACCACGTAATTCGTTGACTACCACTTGAATTCGCGATCCCCTGGCTCCAATACAAGCGCCTACTGGGTCTACATCGCGATCGAGAGTATCTACTGCTATTTTAGTCCGGGGGCCGACATAACGGGAAGGTGGGTTTGCCTCCCTAGCTACGGCAACAATCCGTACCACTTCATCTTCAATTTCTGGGACTTCATTGGCGAAAAGATAAACTACCAAACCAGCATCAGCACGAGACACAAGCAACTGTGGCCCTCGTTGCTGACCTTGGGAAACTTTTTTCAGATATACCTTGAAGGTGGCATTTGCCCGATAATTATCGTTGGGCAGCTGTTCCCGCTTCGGTAATTCGGCTTCTACTTCTGGCTGACCAAAGCCGCTGCTAACTGCCAAAACCACTGATTGCCGCTCAAACCGCAGGACTCTTGCTTGGAGAACAGTTCCTTCTAAATCTTGGAACTCTTCTTGCACCATCTGGCGCTGTTGATCCCGTAATTTTTGCGCCAATACTTGCTTAGTTTGCATCGCCGCCATCCGACCAAATTCTCCTTGGTCGGGGGTAACATCCAGCACTACAGAGTCGCCTAACTGCGCTTCGGGAGCGACTTGTTGAACTTCGTCTAGGGAAATTTGATGGTCTGTATTATCTACTTCTTCAACAATGGTTTTGGTGGAAAGAACGCGAAATCCTTCTCCTTCAATATCGAGTTCTACTTCAAAATTTTCAAAATAATCTTCGTCAAACTGTTTGCGCTCTAAATTTTGGGCGCGGCGATAGCGTTCATAGCCTTTGAGTAGTGCTTCTCTAATAGCTGATTGAACTGCAAGCCGGGGTAAATTCCGTTCGCGACTTATACTTTCAATTAATTCTTTTAATCCAGGTAAAGTAACCATTGACATAAGCAATCTCCTTTAAAAATTAGGGAGTGGAGAGAGATGCGATTAATCGCGCCTCTACTGAGTGGGGACTAGAGACTAGGGACTGAAAACTACGCACTAGAGCCAGGGATTAGAGAATAGCTTTAAACTAATCTCTAACCTCTAGCCTCTAACCTTTAGCCCTTAGTTCCTAATCTTTAGCCTTGAGCTAAGGTGCTCTAGTCTCTAACTCTTGAGCCATAGCCCTTTGTTTATCGGCGCTCCTCTAACTGCACCTTAGTAATTAGGGAGCGGGGAATTTCGACTACACGACCTTTTTGGTTTAAGTAAAGTGCTGTCTCATCCCGACGAATCAACAGACCAATCCACTCTTGTTGTCCGTCGTAGGGGGGCGTTGTGGAGATAATGACAGGAAATCCTTTAAAGGAAATAAACTCCCTGTCTGTTACCAGTTGCCGCGAAATACCAGGACTAGACACTTCCAAGACGTATGTATCTGGAACGATTTCCGCAGCATCTAAGGAGGCTTCTAAAGCACGGCTCATCCTCTCACAATCGTTCAACCCAGTGTCTTGCTCAGGATTGCGAATGTCTACCCGCAACACTGGTGGATTTTGGTTGGTGTGAAAAACCACGCCAACCACTTCCAAGCCCAGTTCTTCTGCTACTGGTGTCGCCAAATCAATAATTTGTGGAACTAAAGGATGAGCCATGAGAGAATTCAATAAAAAAAGTGGGCATCGACCCACTTCCTGCGATAGGTATATCTTCCAAGAAGTCTTGTGACGAACCAAATGATGATTCGCCTAATTCGAGTTTAGCGCATTTCTTTTATAGTCGTGTATTGGGAATTGGGCATTACATTAGGAGTTAAGAGTTAGGAGTTAGAAGTTAAGAGTTTTGTTTACCCCCTTGTCACCTTGTCTCCCCTGCACCTCTGCTCTCCCTACCCTTCTCGTATTTTTGGGAGAGTAGCGCCTTTATCCACTACCACGGGAACAGATACTTGTGTTCGTAGCTGCCGGGTTTGCTCGATAATTTGGTCTATGTCTTCTTGGGATAAACGCTGGACGTAGTTGAGTTTGATTTCCTCTAAGAAGTCAAAAAGTAAACTCTGAATTTCTGAGAGTACATGTTTTTCCTTGATTTGAGATCCCAATACCTTGGTGAAGCTTTCTATTAGTTGACTGGTGAGTTTTGCTCCTACAGGGTCTTCAACAGCGCTAATTAAAGTTTTATAAAGATTAGTTGTGATTTGAGTCGCCAGTTGTTCGCTTAATTGGGTTTGAGCCTGTCCCACGCCAGGGAGATTCTGGAGGTTGCGGTAGACGGGGACTTGATGGAAGACGGTTTCGATGTTGTGGCGCAGAATGGCAACGATCGCAGGTTGGATATCAGGTAGCACTTGGTAGACAATTGTTTTTACCAAAAGACCTGCGATCGCTTCTACTTCATTCACATTATTAATATCTATGTAGGGACGTAAATTTTCTTGTTGGGAGAGCCAGCTTGTTAACTCACCCCGCTGAATTGAACCCTGAACCTGATTAATCACCCTCACCACGACAATTTCTGTGAGTTCTTCCGCAAAATTGGCGACAATCCCCTGATTAATTTGCTTTCGCACTGGATGCAGATTGAATAACTGCGCTTGATCGAGGCGAATTAATACAGGTATGATTCGCAACCCTCGCCAAAATGGCAGTAGTAAAAATAAATCGTACCAACGCCACAATAGTGCTTCTAACCAGCTAAAACCAGGATGTTGGCGTTTGAGCAAGAAGGTACGCCCCAGCAATTCTACGCCAAATAAAATTACAAAGGGTAAGTCAATAAGCCAGAATTTATCAATAAAATCGCCATTTTCCCCGATTTGGCGGTAGTAGTTACTGGCGATCAAAGGGCGGATGCTCTTGTTAAAAAAATTAATTTCTTCAAGCCAGCCATTTTGTGATAAGTGCGGCTGACTCCAAAAAGTAGCGAAGGACTGTTTTGCAGATTCTTTGCGGATGTGCGATCGCATCCTTTGTTTGATTTTTTCCAGCGTCCCACTCTTATTAGCTCCCGCAAACGGGTTACTGTCAATCATCTCGCTACTAAGACGACTTATTTGTATTAATTTGCCATTTACTTGAGGCGACTGTAACCCTGTTTGTCTAACTTCTTCTTCTAATGCGTCTACTGTTTTCAGATAGTTTTCTGTGTCTCGATGGGCTTCAATACCTTTTATCGGGTCATAAATCTTAGTAATTTGGGGAACTTTTCGCAAGTAGAAATCTCGCCAAGGTACGTAACTTAAATCAAACAACACTAAACTTAAATTTACGGTGGCAGTAATTGCCATAAATCTTTCAAACCAAAGATTACGCTGCTTAGAAGATTTTACATTTTTCATTTTTTTGTAATATATAATACCTGTTTGGGTATTTAAAATATAAACTCTTTCATTTATTAATTTTCGCCCCTTTCTAGTCGAGTAGACCTCAATAGAAGGGCACATCTGTCATGGGCGTCAACTTCAGCCCAAACCAAAACCCCTTTAAAACCTTTTTTCCAACCATAGGCTAGAAATACTCTTGATTGCAGCATAGCCACAGGTAAAGAGACACAGACTACCTTTTATTTTAAGTTGACACAAATGCTCAGATGTGCATTACACAGCAACTTAGTGTTGAAAAGGTGTATTCGATTCAAATGATCAGATCGCTGCTGTACCTCTACCAATACAAGATGCTTCTTTTGATAGATGACATAAATTATTTTTTAATTACGGAGTTAAATTTAACAAAAAAAAATCACAATTTGTTCAAAATTCATTAAATAATCGTGAAAAAAGTTATTAAACAAACTTAAAATGCAGCTGTTAACGTTTACAATCCTGCTGATTTAACCCAAAGGAGTTTTTAAGTATGTGGTGTGGGTTTGGAAAATCAAGCGCAACCTTTGCTGTTACTTGCCTGATGACTGCTAGTTTGGTAATTGCAGACACAGGTTTTGCAGCCCCTCAAAAAAGTTATACGCCCCAGCAATTCCGTGAGGTATTGCGGGGATTAGGCTATAACGTCAAGGTAACAAATACTGCTTTGACGGATGAGGAAACTAAAAAGGCAATTCGAGAATTTCAGACTGGTTATAAGCTAAAACCAGTTGATGGCATTGCAGGGCCAAAAACCCAAGATTTTGCTGCTAACATCGTTCAAATTCTGCACAGAAATTTGAATGCAGTGGTAAAACCAAATCCTCCCTTGCCGCGCGATCATTTTTATGGTTCCCGCACGGAAGAAGTGGTGAAGGAGTATCAGAAGAAATATCAGTTGCAAGAAACTGGAATTGCTAATTTAGCACTCCGCCAAAAGCTGAATGAAGAAGCAAAGACACTCTTCAGCCAGCCGACAACTAAACCAACAACTAAGCCGACAGCTAAACCAACAGCTAAACCGACAGCTAAACCAACAGCGACACCAACAGCGACACCAACAGCGACACCGACAGCGACACCAACAGCGACACCGACAGCGACACCAACAGCGACACCGACAGCGACACCAACAGCGACACCAACAGCGACACCAACAGCTACACCAACAGCTACACCAACAGCTACACCCTAGCCCCCATAAAAAACTCTTACCCCAAAACTAGCCCCTCAGGTCATCTGATTTGGTTCTTCTAAGGGTCTGCCCTTGGGTGTAGGTAGAATTGGACGGAGATCGTTGTAAGGCATAGGAATGTACTGCACGCTGGGTCGTCCTCCTTGTGGCTGTGGGTACAGATCCATGAGATCATAAATAGAATGGGGCAGTCCGACGGTTACGGGCAGCCCCATTTCTGTTGCTTCTTCAATAGTGATGGGATAGTCGTGGGTGACGCGCCCAGTTGTCAAGGCTTCGATAATCGGTTCAATATTTTCTGGCAGAACTTTTTGTTTAGGTATACTGTCTTTTAGCAAAGTTCGTACAAATCGCTGTACCTGCTGAATTGCTTTGCGTGATAAATCGGCCATAATTAGAGTTTGGTCATCAATCTCACTGATGGGTTTATCTTCAACCACTTTCAGGATACTGGCTGCGGGGTAATTACCCAGTTGGGGATCAACTGGCCCTAAGACAGCGTTAGCATCCATAATAATTTCATCAGAGGCGATCGCAAGCATTGTACCGCCACTCATAGCATAGTGGGGTACAAAGACTGTGACTTTTGCTTGGTGGCGAATTAATGCTCTGGCGATTTGTTCTGTAGCCAAAACCAAACCACCAGGAGTGTGCAAAATTAAGTCAATCGGTACATCTGGCGGTGTGAGGCGAATTGCTCGCAATATTTGTTCTGAGTCTTCAATAGTAATGTAGCGAGATAGGGGAATTCCCAAAAAGCTAATGGACTCTTGACGGTGAATCAGCAAAATCACCCGACTTTTGCGTTCCTGCTGGAATTGTTGTAAAGCACGCAAGCGCCGATATTCTATTTGACGTTTTTGCCAAAGGGGTTGTAAAGAAGTCAGAAGGAGGAAAATCCAGAATAAATCACCAATACCAAAGCCCATATAATTTATTTTTGTTCAAAAATAACGGTTGCCGTCATTATTGTCACAAATTTGGGGCGATCGCAGTTCTATCTGTAGATTTATAGAAAAATTACGAATTATTTACTACCCCCTTCGCCAAATTTTAATAGTGTCGTCATCACTACCGCTAACTAGGGTTTGGCCATCGGGACTAAAGGCAACGCATCTAACATAGTTGGAATGCCCTGTAAGTGTACTGATTTCTGTACCACTGTGTATGTGCCACAGTTTGATAGTGTTGTCCCAACTGCCACTAGCGAGAAATTGTCCATCCTGACTAAAGGCGACTGACCAAACTGAATCAGAGTGACCTGTGAGAGTACGAATTTCTCTGCCTGTATTTACATGCCACAGTTTAATCGTGTTGTCACCACTGCCACTAGCGATAATTTCCCCATTTTTGCTGAAGGCGATACAGTTGACAAAGAAAGAATGGCCTGTGAGTGTGTAAATGTTTCTGCCTGTGTATATTTGCCACAGTTTAATGGTGTAATCATTACTGCCACTAGCCACTAGTTGTCTATCCTGGCTATTGGTTGCAAGCGTTCTTGGAGAGTAAGCAACTGACGAAACTGGGTCGGAATGACCTGTGAAAGTTTGGATTTCTATGCCTGTGTGTACCTGCCACAGTTTAATTGTGCAGTCAGCACTGCCACTAGCTAGAAACTTGCCATCTGGACTAAAAGTAACGGAATTCACCCAATTAGCATGACCAGTGAGAGTGCGAATTTCTTTACCCGTCTTGACATCCCACAATTTGATTGTATTATCCCAACTCCCGCTAGCTAAGATTCCTCGGTTCAGGTCTGCAACTCCCGCAGATTTGCCGGATTCGCCTTGATAAGAAAGGTTTGAAGAGATTGGGCTAAAGGCGACGGAATGAACCATACTGGAATGACTAGAAGACCAACGACCCAGTTGACGCACTAACTTACCAGTACCGACTTGCCAAAGTTTGATGGTCTTGTCATTACTGCCACTAGCAATAAATTGTCCGTCTGGGCTAATGGCGATCGCATGAACCATACTAGAATGACCTTTGAGGGTCTGTATACATTGCCAGTTCTGCCGATCTAATACAACAGGTACAGGTATAGTTAATTTCACTCTAGGTGTTATCACTAGAGTAGATGATATTTTAGTTATATCTTCCCCAGTATCAGGGCCCAATAAATCTAACCACTCCTGCACAGACTGGGGACGATACGTTGACTCCAGATCCATGCCGCACATAATAGCCTGATTTACCCTGTTGCTGATGTTGGGATTAAAATATTGTGGTGGTTCTAAATTAATATTGTGACGTCTATCATCTGCACTAGTTGGTACAACTGCGGTAAGCAAGTTATACAAAGTAGCGGCTAGGGCGTAAATATCAATGTATTCTCCTCGCGGCGCTTCTGATTCATACTGTTCAGGTGGGGCAAAACCAGGAGTACGATACACTGTATGCCTTTGGATCATATTAGGAACAAATTCTCTAGCGATGCCAAAGTCTATCAGCACTGCTTCTAATTTATCAATGCGGATCATTATGTTGCGTGGTTTGAGATCCCGATGCAACAGTCCTTTAGAATGGATTAGGGTCAAAGCATCGCCAATTTGCCGGATGTACAGTAGTGCTTCTGCCTCTGATAGCACCCCTATTCGCCTCAAGCGCTGTGCTAAGTCTTCCCCTTCGATGTAATCCATCACCATGCAGGGCAAATTCCCCTCATCAAAGATGGTTTCTATCTGTACTATATGAGGATGGTGGCACACAGCCAGCCGAACTGCTTCATCACGAAAGTCTTGCCGTAACTTGTTTCGGTGGAGTATCCAGGCGGGGTGATTCAGGATTTCTTCTTTGAGGGTTTTAATCACTCGCTGTTGATTTCGTTGATTTCTGGCAAGATAAGTAATGCCAATTCCGCCTTCACCTAATTGGCCTTCAATAATGTAGCGTCCCCCGAATAAAGACTTTCCTGCATTCCACACCATTAGTAATATTTGACAATTGCTGGTATTTATTTTGGCAAGGTATCAGAACAGCCAACACGAATTTTTGGGAATTCCATTTGAATCGCTGTCGTAGCTTTTTTGCATATAGCTTACTTAGAGAACATTTTCATTAACCTCAATAATTACTAATAGTATAAAGTTTGGATATACCCTCATAGTTTTGGCTAAACCATGCCTTTACATGAAAATATGAAAGTTGATTGCTCATGTTAGAGTAAACAGTGACTTTAGACATATTTGTTCATAATAATTTGACTTGTAGGTAATCTAAGATTATGCTAAAGAATCTCAATTTGAAACAAAAATTTACAATTCTGCTACTGGTAATTTTGACATTTGGTCTGAGCTTGAGTGGATTTACTCTTTCTTCTCTACTGAGGGAGAATGCCAAACAAGATGTTAGCTCAACTGGTCTCATGCTGATCCAAACAATGAGTTCTGTTCGTAAATACACCAGTACTCAAGTGAATCCAAAGCTAGTTGATAAATTGGCTACTGAATTTTTGCCGCAAACTGTGCCTGGATACTCAGCACGAGAGGTGTTTGAAATTTTACGGGAAACAACAGACTACCGTGATTTCTTTTATAAAGAAGCAACTCTCAATCCCACAAATCTTCGGGATAAGGCTGACGGTTTTGAGACGGAAATTGTAAAACAGTTCAGAAATAAACCAGACCTTAAAGAAGTTAGTGGATTTCGTTCAATTCCTGGAGGGGATATCTTTTATATTGCTCGTCCCTTAGCAGTTTCTGAACAAAGTTGTCTGGTCTGTCATAGTGTACCTGAAGCTGCACCTCAAAGTATGATTAGTCTTTATGGTGCTGCTAATGGATTTGGGTGGAAGCTTAATGAAATTGTTGGCGCTCAGATTATATCAGTACCTGCAAAGAATGTCATCAGCAAAGCCAATCAGTCTTCCTTAGTAATTATCTTGATTGTATCAGCTATATTTATAGCCACTATTCTGTTAGTCAACTTGTTCTTGAATCGACAAGTTGTTCTTCCTCTCAAACGCATGACTCGCATAGCCGAAGAAGTTAGTACGGGACATATGGAAGTTGAATTTGAGCAGATGTCTAATGATGAAATTGGTAATTTAGCTAAAGCCTTTAAACGGATGCAGTTAAGTTTAGAAATGGCAATGAAAAGAATCAAACGTACTCAAGGAGGTACAAGCGATTACAATAATTCGTAATGATGCTCTCTGCAAGATGCTGCGTTTATTAGGTTGCTTCCCCCCAGGGTTACGTGGACTAGCTACCGCTGCGCTAACGTCATAACGTTTTGTAGAAGACGTTGCATGTAGCTTTGCCAAAAAACCTTGTTACTTTTATTAGCTCTCTTGACTTCAACTTACAGAATTAGTTAAGAGATAAAAAATTATTCCTCAATTTCATGATGTCTAAATCTCTATGAAAATAAGCTTTTTTTGAATTCAAAAGCTGCTTGAAAGTTAGGAATTTCCTTAGTTACAAGTTCAATAAATTGGTCAGCTGAAATATAAGGATTGTGAGCTAGTATTTCTTCTATAATCAGATTTGCCATTGGACCGATGTGGTAGGCTAATTCTTGCTGGCAATGTTTGATAAATGCTGGTTGGAGTGAGGATTGTTGTTGCTGTTGTTCAATTCGCCGCCCATTTTGTGGACTAGTCGGTGAACTAAAAATTGTTTCTTCAGATTGGTTATATGACTGCGATATGGCTGACATAGCCTGAAATTCAGGGTTAAATACCGTGGCTGGCAAATCATCAACCATGATTGCAGAAGATATTGCTATTTCTGGTTCTCCAATACGCTCTAAATCTCTAAGAACTTCGCTGGCTGTTTGGTATCGCTTATTAGGTCTATCTTCCAACATACAATCAAGTACTTGAGCAAACCCATCAGTAACATAGGTATAATCACGCCAGTTCCATTCAAGTGAGTATTGATCCATTAGTAAAGATGGATCTCTAGCAGTGAGTAATACAATAGCAGTTACACCCAAAGCATAAAGATCGCTAGAGGGTGAACATAAACCCAAACTAATCTGTTCGCGGGGAGCATATCCAACTTTGCCTACAAGGGACATTTTGCCAACAAACGTTATTTGGTGGTTGGAACTTCTCCCCTCGTTAATATCAGCAATTTGCTTGCCTACCCCGAAATCAATCAGCACTGGCAGATCCTTGCCATCGGGTAACATGATGTTGTCTGGAGAAATATCTCGATGGATAATATTGTGCTGATGGACATATTCCAAAACAGGCAGCAGATTCTTTAGCCACTGTATAACTTCGTCTTCAGAAAAATTTCTTCCTTGACGTTGAAGTTCTCCTAGCAGTCTTGAATATGTTTTACCGTCAACATACTCTTGTACTAAAAATAGCCGGCCATCTCCTTCAAAGCAAGCCAAAAACTTGGGAATTTGAGGATGTTGCAATTGATGAAGAATTTTTGCTTCTCTTTTAAATAAGTTACGATATTGTTCCAGTCCACTTTCGCCGGTGCCAATGGGTGCAAATTCTTTGAGAACACAGGCTTCATTAAACCGACGAGTGTCAAATGCTAAGTAAGTTCGTCCCAATCCTCCCTGTCCTAGAAGTTTTTGGATAATATAGCGGTTATCGATTAGAGTTCCAGCAGCTATTTCTGGTCTTGTCATAGGGGACTGTGACATCATCATCGCACTCCTAGCGATTTTGTTATTGATAAATTATCTAATTTGCTGAAAGTCAGAAACTCTAGCAGATAAAGGCTGATAACATCCTTTAAATTGAGGTTAGCATCACTATCGAGACAAGGAAATACACTTTTCTACAATTTTCTGATGGTCTTGTGTTACCAAATAGACAATTTTAACCTGGGTAGTTAGCTCGTACTACTCATACTTAAGTATTTTAGCCGCCGCCACATAATCAGTGTCTGCGGTAATATCTGCAAATGTTCAAGGCATCGCCTTTGAGATTTGCTGCTGAACCTTATTTTCCCCTTAGTAACCCAATTGAAACTGAGTTGAGGAACAGTAAGGATATAGCGTGACATCATGATTTTTCATAAAAACTGAGGTTTGCTATAGACTTGCCGAAAGGAATATTATATGTATTTCAAGTGCTAAATATGCGATCGCTCTCAAAAATTAATCTTTATGGGAGCCAATATCGTTATCAGATAGCTGCTTCGGTATCAGCTATCAAAGTTTTTAGTGCAGGTAACTCTTCAAAAGCAGAAAATCATACTGCGTATCAGAAAAGACTTGTAAAGCTACAAGAATTCATCTAGTTCATCAGGATTCACGCCTAACTGACGCAAACGTTCTGTTAATTGTTCTACTTTTCCTTTGGCTTGAGCAACTTCTTGTTCCGCAATGATAGCTCGTTCAGTTGCAGCAGCGGCTTCCTCTGTGGGTTCAGGAATTAATTCTCCTGTCAAAGTGAACCACCTTAACCACAACCTTTCAATATCTCGAAATGAACCTTGCCATCAATCGTAATCAACCTATTGCGTAGGCGTAGCCCGTCGTAGACATCGCAGTTAGTAAATCCTCATCTTGCCTAACAACCAATATGGTTCAGTTAAGGCTAAAACTCTTTATCAAAGTCAATTTTTTTAACGAACCGCAGAGGCACAGAGGGAACAGAGAGAGGAAAACAATGCTTAACTGAACCGTATTGGCCTAACAACTGGTATTCAGCACTACTTAATTATTTGTGAGAAACAAAATCCCCGAATTCTCAAAGAAGTCGGGGATCTATGGCTTTCAATTTTTCCTAAAATAAGTCATCACATCTCTGGTTCAATCCCTGCCGCCCGCAATTGTGCTGCTAGTCGTTCAGCACGTTGACGTTCTTGTTCGGTGCGTTGGCGTTCTTGTGCGGCTAATTCTGTTCCCCAAGGTAAAAGGTTTCCTTGTTCATCCCACCACCTTAACCACTTTCCTGTGCGGTTTTCACGAGTACCTTGCGACACTCCAAGGTAAAGATTGATTTCGGCTATCCAATAGCGTTGATTTTCATCAGGCTCTTGCAAAATGTACTGTTCTGTGGTTAAGCGATACATCTCTAAACTGCCGCTATCTGGCTCAAAAATAATGTAGTTTGGTACTTTTAAGATGCGCTCATAGAAAAACCATTTTCCTGGGGGATATGTCGCTTTGATAGAATACTCTGTCTCCTGTGTATCAGAAATAAATTCCATCACAATTACGGGAATGTCACCCTGTAATTGAGGTGTATAACTGCGTGTTACTTCTTCTCTACTAACATTAATTTTGGCAATGAAAGCCCAATCAGGGGCTTTAATGACCATTTTGTTGTTTAGAGTGGCACAAATACCGTAATTAGTTGTTGTTAAGGTGTTAGCTGAAATTTTTCCGGCTAATTGTAGGCTTTCTGTGAGTGCAGCAGCTAAGGCTGGTTGGTTGATGTTATCCACTGGATCGTCAGGGAGTTTGTAATCATCAGGTAGTTTTTCCCAAGTGATTTTGTAGTCTTGGGTGAGGGTTGTCATGGTGGATTGTCCTTTGGGGTGTAAAAGGGACTGTTGAGTTAGGAGTTAGGAGTGAAGAGTTAGGAGTTATTCCCCCTCATCTCCTTCATCTCCCCCGTTATCCTTACTGATCTTCATCGGGTTCTAAATCGTCGGCTGTCAATTCCTGATGCGGGATGGCGGCGATAATTGCATCTATGACTTTAGAGACTGGTAATATCTCAATATTTAAATCGGGGAATTTTGTCCCTTTGGGCACGATCGCTCTTTTAAATCCCAACTTAGCAGCTTCTTTTAACCGCAGTTCCATTTGGGAAACCGATCGCACTTGTCCACCTAAGCCAACTTCACCGATTAATACTGTACCGGGATCGACAATGCGATCGCGGAAACTAGCGACAATTGCGATCGCAATTCCCAAATCTACTGCCGGTTCTTCCACATTCAACCCACCCGCAGACGCAACGTAAGAATCTAACTTCGACATGGGAATTCCCACCCGTTTTTCTAAGACGGCGAGAATTTGTACCAAGCGGTTGTAATCTACACCAGTACCAG
Source organism: Nostoc sp. EspVER01 (assembly GCF_034530635.1). Taxonomy (NCBI): domain Bacteria; kingdom Bacillati; phylum Cyanobacteriota; class Cyanophyceae; order Nostocales; family Nostocaceae; genus Nostoc; species Nostoc sp. EspVER01. The sequence continues at coordinate 35,936 of NZ_JAVRCS010000010.1, read as the reverse complement.
CACGACGGGGTGAGGGGTAGCTGGTAGGACTCACTAAAGCTTGCAATTCCACGACAATCGGGCGAGTACCTTCGCAAGCAACCACAATTGCCGTACCTGGCGCTGGATCGTCACGGTTGCCTAAAAATAGCTCTGAGGGGTTGGAGACTTCTCGCAATCCATCTGTCACCATTTCAAAGATGCCGATTTCGTGAGTTGCGCCGAAGCGGTTTTTCACTGTCCGTAATAACCGATGGGAAGCAAAGCGATCGCCTTCAAAATACAACACTGTATCGACTAAATGTTCTAAAACTTTAGGCCCCGCGATCGCTCCTTCTTTAGTAACGTGTCCCACAATCAGCATGGTGACATCTTCGTGCTTCGCCACCTTCATCAGTGCTGCTGTACATTCCCGTACCTGAGCGACTGAACCTGGTGCAGAAGTCAGCGCTGGAAAAAACACCGTTTGGATACTATCAATCACCGCCACATTTGGCTTGAGAGAATCTATTTCCCGTAAAATTTCTTCTAAATCTGTTTCTGGCAGTACATATAAATCTGCACCTATACTGTCAGGGTCTATGGGTAATGTAGGATCTACTACTACTGTTACCTTCTCCTCATTAACCACACTTAGGGGTTTTGATACTCCCAAACGGGAAGCTCGTAATTTTACCTGCTGTCCCGATTCTTCGCCAGTTACGTAAAGGATGCGGTATTTCTGCGCTAATTGATTAGATACTTGCAACAATAAAGTCGATTTACCAATACCTGGATCGCCACCAATCAGCACCATAGAGCCAGGGACAACCCCACCTCCAAGCACTCGATCTAATTCCCCATAACCAGACTCCCAGCGAGCGATTTGGCGATCGGTAATTTGGTCGAATGTTAAAGAGGCTCGCGCTTTAGCTGGTTTATTATGAGATTTGCCATTGCCTTGAGCGGATTGCCAACTACTTACCCCCCCTCGACTGGGTACATCTACTGAGGATTGAATCGAAATTTGTTCTTCTAGAGAGTTGTAAGTGCCGCAAGCTGGACACTTACCAAACCACTGGGGCGATTCTGCTCCACATTCGTTACAAGTGAAAAAGGTTTTTGGCTTTGCCATTCTTAAATCTTATTAAATAATCTTAATATTTACTTAATTCTTGAAAAAAACTAGAAACTAATAATAGTGGTATTTAGAGCTTTTTCCAAATCAATTCATGGAATGATATCTTAATATTATGGTATTAAAAATTAATCATGTAAATTTTTAGTCAAGGAGCCTAGAGAAACTTGGAAAGCCATAAAGAAAAAATCTTGGTGGTAGACGACGAAGCCAGCATTCGCCGGATTTTGGAAACACGCCTTTCCATGATTGGCTACGATGTAGTGACGGCTGGCGACGGGGAAGAAGCTTTGGAAACTTTTCGCAAAACTGAGCCTGATCTGGTAGTTTTAGATGTAATGATGCCAAAGCTAGACGGCTATGGTGTATGTCAAGAATTACGAAAAGAATCAGATGTCCCCATTATTATGCTAACAGCCTTGGGTGATGTCGCCGATCGCATCACCGGGTTAGAATTGGGTGCTGATGATTATGTAGTTAAACCATTTTCCCCCAAGGAGCTAGAAGCCCGGATTCGCTCGGTGCTGCGGCGAGTAGATAAAAACGGAGCTTCTGGAATTCCCAGTTCTGGGGTAATCCATGTCGCTAATATTAAAATCGATACGAATAAGCGACAAGTCTACAAAGGCGATGAGCGGATTCGATTGACAGGTATGGAGTTCAGCTTGTTAGAGTTGTTAGTCAGTCGTTCTGGAGAAGCTTTTTCTCGTTCGGAAATTTTACAGGAAGTATGGGGTTATACACCTGAACGTCATGTAGATACCCGCGTAGTAGATGTGCATATATCACGTTTGCGGGCAAAATTAGAAGACGATCCTAGCAACCCAGAATTGATTCTCACCGCACGAGGTACTGGTTATCTTTTCCAGCGAATTATTGAACCAGGAGAGGAGTAAGGAGATGAGGCAGGGGAGCAGGGAGCAGGGGAGCAGGGGGCAGGGAGCAGGTGAGATGAAGGAGATGAAAGGACAAGGGGACAAAGAGATAAATAAAACTCCGAACTCTTAACTCCTAACTCAGCACTCAGCACTGGTTCAACACCCCGCTGACGCTAACAGCACTCAGCACTCCTAACGCCCAATGACAAATGACAAATGACAAATGACTAAACCCGATCCTAATCGCGTTTTGCGGCGTCTACCTATTGTTGTGGGTGGGCTAGGCGCTGTACTTTTATTGATTAACCGTTTCTTGACACCGGAATTAACCCAGTCTCAATCGCGTGGTGATGTAGTAGGCGTAATTTTGAGTGCGGTATTAATTTTGACGGGTTTAATTTGGCAGCAAGTTCAGCCGCGATCGCCTGATATTGTAGAACTAATTGGAGAAGAAGGTTTTGTACTGGCAGCAGATTTGCCCGAAGCCGTGAAAACAGAGCTAGCCTGGGCATCTCATTTATTGTTGACTAATACAGTAACGCGATCGCTTGTGGTTTTTTATCAAGGTAAAGTTTTGTTGCGTCGTGGGATTCTGGGTACTAAATCTGAGGTTGTACCAGGAGTAATCTTAAAACAGGTACTCGAAAAACAAAAACCGATTTATCTAGTTGCTCTAAAAATATATCCAGGTAGGCTCGAATTTGATTATTTACCAGAAAATACTCAAGGTGTAATTTGTCAACCTATTGGCAACCAAGGTGCATTAATTTTGGGAGCAAATGCTCCTCGCAGTTACACCAAACAAGATGAAAACTGGATTGCGGGAATTGCTGATAAGCTAGCCGTTACTCTTAGTACTTCGGTAATCAGCTAGAAGTCAGCCAATTTGAGTGAGACAAGGGGCTTAAGCCCCTTGTTTGGAAGCAGCTCACAGCTAATCTGTATTAGCAAGTTATTGACTGTCACAAGCGTATTTTAAATTTAATTTTTAAATCTAAAATCTAAAACTTAAAATTCAATTACCAAGAAGTCAAAAAATTCCAACCTTCTTTTTCTTCCGGTGTTTTTTCTTCTAGTTTTTCTGGTGTCTTTAAATTTGTCTGTTGAATTAAATTATCATAAGCTCCTGAATCAACCCATTTTAATAATTCGCCAGCCCGCATAACTATCCAAGAAAGCCCAGGCTCTGTATAGCTTAATATTTTAGTGACTTTATCCACGCTATCAAAGTTATTGGATGCAAATTCACGGGCTTGAACGAGGAAATCTTCAATTACAGCAGTAGTCAAGTACTCATCTGGTAAACCCGCGAGTTTCATCAGTGTAGTAGTTGCTACGTCAATATCCTGACAAGCAAGCAAAGCAGCCCGATCGGCAGTGAACCTAGCCATCATCCGCCAATTATACAAACCTAGTTCCATTCCACCAGCTACCAAGCCACCGACACCCAATGTGGTACTGCTCAACAAATTTTTCAACGTTGGCATCACAATTGCCATTTGGTGATAAACCATGTGCTGACTTTTGATGCGAGCGATTTCGTGTCCGAAAACATAAAGCAACTCATCTGCGCCAAGCCACTCCATTGCATCTAAATTGATACCGACAAGGGGTTTTTCCACGCCAACAATGTAGGTTTCAATGTGACCTGTGCCTCGAAATAGATACAATTCAGGAAGTGGAGCAACATCAAGAATTTGGCAGGTTTCTACAAATGCTTGATGTAATTCGGGAAAATTACGGGGCGAAATTCTGATTTCACTACCAAGGCTTTGCAGTCTGAGTAGGCGATCGATACCGTATTCGTTAATTTTTTTGAGTAGCAAGGAGACACCGGGCATATTTTGCAAAGAAGCCAAGGCTTTGCGATCGAAGGGGTGTTCGTATGCTTCCGAACTTAGTCCAGTTAATATTTTTCTCGTCATAGGTTTTGAGCTTTTTAATAGCAGTTTAGAAGCATTAGGCAAACTTGCACCACAGTGTACTAAGTATTTTTCGCTATCTTACCCAGATAGAATAAACAGTAGAGACGCACAGATGTGCATCCCTATGAGAAAATTTGGAAATTTACAATTGATCTATGCAAATTATTTATTGGCTATTAGTTGCTGTAATGTTTGTGGGTATTATTGGTGCTGTAGTTCCAGCCATTCCCGGTAGCAGCTTAATTTTAATTGCAATTATCATCTGGGGAATTGTTAGTAGTTCCTTTGCAGCTATCAAAATTCCACTAATTGTGACAATTATAGTTTTACTGCTCAGTATCGGAGTAGATTTTTTAGCTAGCTACGTAGGAGCAAAGCAAGCCGGAGCTAGCAAGTGGGGGCAAATTGGCGCAATTGTTGGTTTGGTGGTAGGATTTTTGGGATTATTGCCAACTTTACCTTTTGGGGGGCCACTGTTAGGAATTTTACTAGGCCCGCTTTTGGGAGCAATTATTGGTGAGTATCTGTACCGACGTGAATTTGGGTTAGCAGTTAAAGCAGGTATAGGGATTGTAGTCGGATCTTTGGTTGGAAATTTGATTCAAGGGTTGTTAGCGATCGCCGCAGTTGTAGTTTTTGTTGTAACAACCTGGCCACAGGTATTTGGCTCTTAGCATTTGAAAAAGCAGACAGATTTGAGAATAGCGGCAATAGCTAGCAGTTAGCTGTTTGATTACAAACATTCAATTTGATCGCAAAGACTATTCATAGCAAACAAATACAGCGGTTCCTCCCATTTATTCTATGAGAGGAACCGTTTCACTAAATACTGATAACTAGAAAGATTATAGATACAGTGCATACTCCATTTATCTAAAATATAGTTTAGTAACTATACGTATAAAAAGCTACTATTTTATTGAATTACGTAAATAATTTTTCTTAAAGTCACAGCGAATGCCAATAATTGAAACCCTAGAGAGTAAGAGATATACGAAGCGCAGATATGTAAGAAATTAAAATTTTATGAAGACTACTTATTAGTTGAAGATGTGATGAAGACCACTCAGTAAATATTGCAGGTTCTAAGTCTATGTGATTTTATGGAGATAAGAAATACATCACGCAAGTTTCGCTTTCACTGACAGTATTTTAAATAGATTACTGATAGTAAAGGTTAAGCAATCAATTTCTCTGTTCCAGGTTATTATTAGGACTCTCAAAGGATCATGATTAATTTTAAATCTAAATTAGTAAACGCAACTCTAGCAGCTACTTTTGCAATCCCCTTGGCTACTGCTGGAATATTTACCTCTGCTGGTTCGGCTCAAGCTGTAACCCTGAGCGGAAGTATTGGTCTTAATGGTACATCTATCGTTCCTAGTGATGGAATCAATCCAGATACCACTAGCATTCAATTTGTCGATGTTGATGGTGTTGATCCTGATGGTGATTTTGAATTCTTCTCACCAACTTTATCAGGCACAGGTATTACCATTAACACTCTAAATTTAACAAAGATAGCTAATCTACCAACAGTGGGAACAACCACAAGCGCTACATATTCTACAGGCGTTTACACTCCATTCATTAATTTCGGATCGCGAACCTTGGGTAGTACTACTGCGCTTCTTACCTTTGATCTAGATGATTCTGTAGTTACCAGAATTCGGAAATCGGCTACTAACATTAATGACGTAATATTGGATGGGATTACGGGCAAATTTAATTTCAATGGAAAAACTATTGCGGCTGGCAATTTGGGTGCTTCTGTTAATGGAGCTAGAAGCACTTACCATTTAACTCTCGAAGCAGTTAGTGTTCCTGAGCCAACCACAATGTTAGGTTTAGGTTTAGTTGGTGCTGGCATGGTTATGTCTCGCCGTCGCAAAAGTATTCTTCAATAGTCCTATCCTAAATATAAAAAAGTTACTTTTAATTGCTAAAAGTAACTCTAATTTATCTATTCGATCTGGCTGGAATGCAAAATTTTCCCAACCAGGTCGAATTTTTTATACTGCCAGACAAATCTATATTAAAGGTGAATTTTATTAACCTTAGATAGACTTAAACTGACTGCAAAGAATTTTTAGCTTCGCTTGCGATCGCATCTACTTTATCATTAGCCAGAATTTCTAATATTGATTTGGCTTCTGGATTATCTAAACGAGCCAAGGCTTGTACAAGCCTGTAACGAATTTGCCAATCCGGGTTGGTAGCATAGGGAGCCAACAGAGGAACTGCTTGTACATCTCCCAAGTCACCCAAAGAACTAATAGCAGCAGTTTGGACTAATTCGTTTTCTGATAAAAGTGCCTCTTTAAGTAGTTCAAAGGCTCGTGGATCGCCCAGCTCTCCTAATGTAGCAATAATACTGAATTGTATTAGCCATTCACCGGTTGTATGATAAAGCTGCTGTAAATCTTCAAAAGCTTCGCTTAATTTTAGAGCGCCCAAACAGTCTGCTGCTGCTGCTTGTACATCTACTTCGGAGTCATGAAGCAAGCGATCGCGCAAGATATCCAAGGATAACTGTAAATCTTGGGTTCCAAGTGTATCCATTTGACTCACCGCTGAGTAACGGACACGGGAATTGCGATCGCCAATAGCACTTTGAATTAATTCAAAGCCAATCGCAGGTTCCAATTCGCGGATTTGATTTACTGCACGTAAGCGATCGCCTAAATCCTCAGAACTGAGCAATTGCTTAACAGACTCCGGAGTAATACTCATTTAGTTATCCTTGATTTTCAAATGTATAAAAAACAGCCATTAGTTAATACTCAAGGGTCAAAAAAATCTTGACTATTAACTAATGACAACTGACTAATCTTGACTAGCAGCCATAGCCCGAATAATATCACCACGAGTGAGAATACCAATTACTTGACCTGTAATATCAAGTACTGGCAAGCGGTGAACGCTGCGATCGTGCATGATTGTAGCTGCTTCTTTTAAAGTTTTATCAGGGGAAATAGCGATCGGGTTTTTACTCATCACCTCCCCAACGGTTTGCCCTAGAGCCTTGTGCAAATCACGGTCATACGTAGCAGGATTTTTTAAATAGATAACACTATCAAGAAACATAATGTACGCAGGTGGAGTAACACCAGTTTCTTGCCACATCAAATCGGTTTCCGAGATAATGCCCACCAATTTACCGAGATCGTCCACAACAGGTAGTCCGCTGATATGGCGTTCTGCGAGAATTTGGATAGCTTCCTTGAGTGGAGTTTCCTCCCGGACAACAATAGGATCGCGGCTCATCACATCGGCAACGGTTTTAGGCATTTATTTGCTGACACCTTAAATCAAAGTCCCTGCGCCTATTGTAGAAAATTGCGGGACTCAACCTGATGCAATTAATAGATTGTTACGGGATTTGTCATTGGGCATTGGTTATTAATTATTCTCCTCTGCTCCTCGGTCACTGAGCGTAGCCGAAGTGCTGCTCCCCTGCTCCCTATGCTTCTTTCCTAGCCCCCACTTCCTTTCAATGCAGCAATAATTTGAGTATTTGCTTTCGGAAAAGTAAAATGCTCCAGTTCTTCCAAACTTACCCAGCGAATTTCATCAGATTCCAAAGGTTGGGGGATACCTGTAAGATGGCGACAGTGATGTACTGTGAGGGTAACGCGTAAGTTTGTATAGCTGTGGTCAATAGTAATCAGATGCTCTCCTACTTCAATCACTATTCCCAGTTCTTCGGAAATTTCCCGTTGAATACATTCTTGGATGGTTTCACCAGGCTCAATTTTACCACCAGGAAATTCCCACAAACCACCCATCGCTCCTTCTGGACGACGGCGGTCAATTAAAATTTGCTTTTGGTCATTCCAAATTACTGCAACACCAATGATTTTATGGGGTGGGAAAGAACTAGTTTCATTCATAATTGCATGGGAAGTAGGGAGTAGAGAAAGAATTCCTGAATTTTGACTCTTGACTAATAACAAAACTCGGCAGACTAGTTGTAACTCTGCCGAGTTTTGATTTATTGCAAAGGTCATTTAGCACTGTTCGTTTATCCACAAATGTGCATTCATCATTTATGAATAAGCCTCTAATATCATATTCGGTTAAAGACTTATTATTCAAACCGTAAAAAGGCTTAGGGACTTCCAAATAAAAAATATACAACTATTTATTGTGGGGTGGGCGACACGATAGCCCATAGTCAAAGGCGGGCAAGATGCCCACCCCACAAGATTGGATAATTTATTTCTTGGAAGTTCCTTACAGGAGAGGAATTTTTATGCTTTCTGCATAGGTTCGGGAGTTATAACTAACTAGCATGACATCCCTGACATCATATAATTGATTGAATTAATCACAAAATTACAGGAGTTTACAGAGAAGCGAAATCAAAGACTCCGCGTTCCTCTGCATTGAAATTTTAACCTCAATGCGTCACTATTTTGGATATTTAAAAAAACTTAGCTGATGTATAAGCGGAAATTAGCGGCAAAGATTTCGCAGAGACTTATTTTCAATTCGTATCGCCGTAACTCTGACTAGCTCTCAGCCCAACAATATTGATTGAATTTCCAAAATTTTACATTTCTACTCAATTTCGCTGTTGTCGGTTTCAGATCCTTGTAGCGCCATTTCAAAATTCATTCTCTGTTCAGCGTTACGCAAGAAATAACCACTAATCATCGCAGAAGCAAGAAGCCTACCTAGATTTTCGCGATTTGTGGTTACAGTAACACCAAAGTGTTCTGAAGGTAGATTACCTAATAGTCCTGTAATATTCCGTTCCATCACCTGAAACACTTCGGCAGATGTGGGTTTGGATAGCTGGGTAACTGTCTCTGGACTCAAGGATTTAACGTACTGCCAGAGTAAATCGTTAGTTTCTGATTCGCTATTAAAAAATTCTGAGACACGATTGGATGGGTTACTCATTTTTTAGCTCCTTAACTACCACTATTAGCTGCGGTGCTTGTGATTTGAATATTAAATGTCTGTTTTGGATTTGACTTAGTTATTTTGTCTTCCTGTCAACTAATGTAACAGCCTCGCGTAAGAGTGGAAGTGGGTGTAACCGTACCAAAGTCAGCGTATTTTCTCACCCAAATAAATAAGTGAGGAGTGGGGAGTTAATTACAAACTCATCACTCCTAACTTCTAACTTGCCAAATATTCATCCATATTGGCTTTAGACTTGCGAAGTTTGCTTAAGGCTTCCCGTTCAATTTGTCGGACTCGTTCTCTACTGATGTTCAATATTTCACCAATTCTAGCCAGAGTCAGGGCTTGCCCATCAGTTAAGCCAAAGCGCAGTGTGATTACTTCCCTCTGTTGTGGTGTGAGATCGCCCATCAGACGATCTAAGTCATAAGATAGGGAGGATTGCATAACAAACTCTTCGGGAGAAGCCCCTGGATCTTCCAGCATTTCTCCGAGTTCGGTGTCGTAGTTATCACCCAGCCGCAAATCCAAGGAAAGAGGCAAACGCGCTTTTTCTAAATACTCTCGTACTTGTTTGGGGGTCAATTCTAATTCTTCAGCTAGCTCCCCAGCCGTAGGAGCGCGTCCCAACTTTTGAGACAATTGGCGCTGTGCCTTTTTAATCTTATTTAATTTTTCGGTGATATGAATAGGCAGCCGAATGGTACGAGCTTTTTCGGCTATAGCACGAGTAATCGCTTGCCGAATCCACCAATAGGCATAAGTAGAAAATCTGTACCCTTTGGTGGGGTCAAACTTTTCTACGCCCCGTTGCATACCAATGCTACCTTCTTGGATCAAGTCCAGTAAATCAACGTTGCGCTTGATGTATTTTTTGGCAACGGACACTACCAGCCGCAAATTGGCTTCTACCATCTTGCGTTTGGCAATTTCACCATCTGCGATCGCTTCGTTCAACTCTGCTGGTTCTAGGTTTGTTGCTGTGGCCCACTCTTCTAGAGTCGGTTGACGATCTAGCTGAGTGGCAAGAGATTCTCTTGATTCGTGCAAAGCACAGGAACGTTGCACCTGTTTACCATAGAAAATCTCTTCCTCGTGTGTTAAGAGTGGCACACGGCCAATCTCACGCAGGTAAGTCCGCACGAGGTCTGTGGCTGTCTGAGCGGTCTTCATGGCGCTACTCTTTGGTAATGATGGGGTTGGCGGTAGGGTCATTAAGGGATAGATGCTTTCTTTATTTATTAGGGTGCTACCCAGTCAGACTGGGAACCCATGTTATGGTTTGCAACTTACGCGCCTGAGAAACTCGGCTGCTCATAATCATCAAATTTAGGCTTGTTAACTGCTAAAACTACAGTTATTTCCTAGTTTTCACAAGTATCTACAGTTAGATAAAAGGTTGCTTTTTAAACATTTTTTATGGAAGTCCTATGAACAATTGTAACATTTATGAGAAGATTTTGGCTAGATAACGACATGAAATCTACTGGTTTTTCCAGTTAATGCAACGTTGCCCTCTATCTTAAGGCTGACTAAAAGTCAATTTAAGAAATTATCTGGTTCAAATAATTTTCCTCATATTTGTTAAAGTATCTCAATGAGAACTATATTCATTCTCTTCTAACAATTGTTTAATTTTTTCTGGGAATTGGGCATGGGGTATTAGGAATACGGAGTGCTGAGTTAGGAGTTAAGAGTTTTGTTTACCCCCTTGTCCTCTTGTCCCCCCATCTTCCCCTGCTCCCCTGCCCCCCTGCCCTTCTGCTTCCCTACACCCTCGCAATCGGGCAGTACTCTTGGATAGTTTTTACGTCCAAAGTCGTATTTTGTAAGGAACGGATGGCGGCGACGGTAGCTTTTGCACCGGCGATGGTAGTAATGATGGGAATTTTGTAAGCTAAGGCTGTGCGGCGGATTAACCTAGCATCAGTCTGGGCTTCTTCCCCGGAAGGTGTGTTGATAATAAGTTGGATTTTCTGGTTTTTGATCGCATCAAGGACGTGGGGACGACCTTCATGGAGTTTTAAGACTAATTCAATATTTAGCCCCTGTTCCAGAAGAACTCGGCGTGTACCAAGGGTAGCCATCACTGTAAAGCCCAAATCGATAAATTCCTTCACTACACCACTTGCAGCAGCTTTATCGCGATCGCTCATTGATACAAATACAGTTCCCGTTAGCGGTAAACGCTCCCCAGCACCCAATTCCGCTTTGGCAAAAGCACGGCCAAAGTCGCTGTCAATCCCCATCACCTCACCAGTGGATCTCATTTCTGGGCCCAATATTGTATCAGTTCCTGGGAATTTATTAAAGGGTAATACAGCTTCTTTTACAGCAATATGAGTTGGGATGACTTCTTCGGTGAAATGTAGCTCCTCTAAGGTTTTACCCGACATAATTAAGGATGCTAATTTCGCCAACTGTACGCCTGTCGCTTTAGATACAAAAGGTACTGTACGGGAAGCGCGGGGATTAGCTTCTAGAATGTAAACTTGGGGAGAATAGCTGCTTGCACCCACAACAGCAAATTGGATATTCATCAACCCTACGACTGAAAGCGCTTGTGCTAGCTGCACCGTCCAAGTGCGAATTTGATTGAGAACTGCTGGTGATAGAGAAATGGAAGGTAAAGAACAAGCGGAATCTCCTGAGTGAATCCCCGCTTGTTCAATGTGTTCCATGATACCACCAATTACCACCCGTCCCGTATGATCGGCGATCGCATCGACATCAACTTCAATCGCGTTTTCCAAAAACTTATCAATCAAAATTGGATGTTCTGGTTCCACTAGTACCGCAAAGGTCATGTAGCGTTCCAACTCAGCATCAGAATAGACGATTTCCATCGCCCGTCCACCCAACACATAGCTGGGACGCACCACCACCGGATAGCCAATGCGTTTAGCAACAATCAGCGCATCTTCGTAACTCCGCGCGATACCGTTGGGCGGTTGGGCAATATTCAACTGTTGGAGAATCTTTTCAAACCGTTCCCGGTTTTCTGCCATATCGATGGAATCTGGTGATGTACCCCAGATTTTGGTGAGCAGTCCAGAAGTGTCATTGTTAAGAAACTCTTGTAAAGGAATAGCCAACTTCAGCGGTGTTTGTCCGCCAAATTGGATAATTACCCCAACTGGATTTTCAGTTTCGATGATGTTAAGAACATCTTCTTTTGTTAAAGGCTCAAAGTAAAGGCGATCGCTGGTATCGTAATCAGTCGAAACTGTCTCTGGGTTGGAGTTGACCATAATCGTCTCATACCCCGCTTTCTTCAAAGCATAAGCGGCATGACAACAACAATAGTCAAACTCAATTCCCTGTCCAATGCGGTTGGGGCCACCACCCAAAATCAACACTTTTGGCTTGGTTGCGGGGATTACCTCTGTTTCTTCTTCGTAGGTAGAATAGTAGTAGGGGGTAAAGGCTTCAAATTCAGCCGCGCAAGTATCTACAGTTTTGTAAACTGGGATAATTTCTAGCGACTTGCGGTAAGCGCGAACTTCGTCTTCAGTGGTTTTGGTGGCGTAAGCAATCTGGCGATCGCTATATCCGTCCCTCTTAACCTCATAAAGTTGCTCTTTTGTCAATTGCTGCAAAGGTGTCCGCTTCAGGAATTTCTCGACATCTAGTAGTTGCTGAAATTTATCTAGGAACCACGGGTCAATACCAGTCAGTTCATAGATTTCCTCAGCACTAATTCCTAGTTGCAAGGCATGGCGCACGGAGAAAATGCGATCGGGGTTAGGTGTTCGTAATTGGGCGCGGATTTGTTCGCCGCTAGGTAATTTTTCAGCTTTGTCACAACCCCAACCAGCGCGTCCGGTTTCGAGCGATCGCAATGCCTTTTGAAAGGATTCGTTAAAAGTCCGCCCAATAGCCATCGCTTCCCCAACTGATTTCATTTGGGTTGTCAGTACTGGGTCAGAACCGGGGAATTTTTCAAAGGCGAAGCGGGGGATTTTTGTCACCACATAGTCAATTGTCGGCTCAAATGACGCGGGAGTTTTTTTGGTGATGTCATTTTTAATTTCATCCAAGGTGTAGCCCACAGCCAATTTTGCGGCCATTTTAGCGATGGGGAAACCCGTAGCTTTGGAAGACAAAGCCGAACTGCGGGAAACGCGGGGGTTCATTTCAATTACAACCACATCACCATTCAGCGGATTGACAGCAAATTGAATATTAGAACCACCAGTTTCCACACCTATCTCACGGATGATTTTAATTGCCATATCCCGCAGCCTTTGATATTCTTTATCAGTCAGGGTTTGCGCAGGAGCGACGGTAATTGAATCCCCGGTGTGAATGCCCATAGGGTCAAGGTTTTCGATGGAGCAGATAATCACCACGTTATCTGCCAAATCACGCATCACTTCGAGTTCATATTCTTTCCAGCCGAGTAAAGACTGGTCAATGAGAATTTGCGAAACGGGGCTGGCATCTATACCCACCTGTGCCATTTCTTCAAATTCTTCTTGGTTGTAGGCAATGCCACCGCCACTTCCACCCATTGTGAAAGCTGGACGAATAATTAGCGGATAAGTACCAATTTGGCGGGCAACAGCTTTGGCTTCTTCTAAAGATTCGGCTGTGTCGCTGGGACACACAGCTACCCCAATTCTTGCCATTGCTTCACCAAACAGCTTTCGATCTTCGGCTTTTTCGATCGCTGGGAGTTTAGCGCCGATTAACTCAACGCCGTACTTTTCCAATACGCCATTTTTGGCTAAAGCAACGGCGAGATTGAGGGCGGTTTGTCCTCCCATCGTTGGTAGTAAAGCATCAGGGCGTTCTTTTTCGATGACTTTTTCGACCAATTCCGGCGTTAACGGCTCAATGTAAGTGCGATCGGCCGTTTCCGGGTCGGTCATAATCGTTGCAGGGTTGGAGTTGACCAAAACCACTTCATAGCCTTCTTCTCGCAGCGCTTTGCAGGCTTGAGTGCCAGAGTAGTCAAACTCACAGGCTTGTCCGATCACAATTGGACCAGAACCTAACAGTAGAATCTTCTGGAGGTCGTCACGGCGGGGCATAGTCGTTGCCTTGGAATACGAGAATAGAAATCCTGATCATTTTAAGGGTCTTTACCCCCTCTGGTGCTTTTTATTATTAAGTTTTCTAAGTTTGATGACAGGAAGGGAGTGGGGGACAAGGAGTGGGGGACAAGGAGCAGGGGAGCAGGGGAACAGGTTAAAGGTTAAAGGTTAAAGGTTAAAGGAATAAATTTAATCTTCCCCTTACCCTTTTCCCCTTACCCTTTTCCCCTTACCCTTTTCCCCATGCCCAATGCCCGATGATTATTTTGTATTTTTAATTTTATTTAATTATGATGCTCAAATTTCTAAAGTTTTTGCGAATCTTTGTTATTTAATCTGATAACTCTTCCGATAAATGATGATTTATTTTGGTATTTATCTGTCTACTTATTTATACACAAATAGATTACTTAGATAAATTTTTATCTAACCTAGCTAATTGCTAAATATTTTCAACGTTAAATATTATATAAATATGTTTACTTAGATTAAAAATGGCAGAGAATATAGGGATACCATTCTCTGCCATTTTTTATAATATTTTAATAGTTGGTGCTGCCAACTTTTTCTTTCAGTCTAGGTAGACAAATCTAGATTATGAGAATTTTAGCTTTGAGCTGCTTGGACAAACCCTAAAGTTAAGCTGTCTTTGGCGAGGAAGTGAGATAAATGATACGCACGTTCCTCAGTTTTCAACAAAATCTTTTCGTATAGATAGCGTGTGCCCCGATCGCCTAAACTCTCTGCCTGAGCAGCTTGACGACGAATTACGCCAATGATTGCTTGTTCGGCAGCTAGGTCATTTTCCACCATTTGGCGAGAGGAATATACGCCTTCAGATTCTTGCTCAAAACAGGTTAATTCTGCTAATTTGCTGAAGGTAGCTACTGGCACACCACCTAGTCCATCTAAACGTTCTCCAATTTCATGAACGTGGTCTTGTACTTGGTTGTAGCTTTCGTTAAAAAACTCATGCAGAGAGTAAAATTCTGAGCCTTCAACTACAAAATGATGCTTTTGGTACTGCAAGTACAGTGCCTGGAAACTAGCTAATACAACATTAAATCCTTCTGTAACTGGAGCAGTTACACTGTGATCCAGCAACACAGGATTGTCATATACATGACCAAAATTCCGTAACAAAGTTTGCGTTTCAGACATTGTTCTCCTTATTATTTAGCAATTATAGATTTTAACTGCTCATTCTTTACATATTAACATTTTCACAATAAGAGCAAGCCAATTTGCCATCACAAGATTTTGTATTTTTGTTTACTAAAAACCTTAACTTTATTGTTGGCTGGACTATGGCACGCTCATCAAGTTGTGTATATTTCTCATTACTATTGACATGAAAAGTTAAGTGTGCATACATCCCGAAGAGAGTGAGGGGAGATGGAGGAGTAAATGCCTCCTTGCTCTGATACTCCTCGTTATTCCCCTAATCTCTCTCATGAGAGATTGCAATAATTTTATTTTTTTTGCAAAATTAATGAGAATTCTTTGCACTTAAGGTATGCTGGTTTTAAGAGGCTAGACTACTAAGATTTTCAAAAAGCAGGAAGTTAAATGGCGGTAGTTACTGCAAGTTTGTTGCACTTTGAGGGCAATTCTCTTGAAATCGTATAGTTCAGAAATAGAAATAAACCACCTTGTAGAGGTGAATTGGGTAGACCGCTGGCAAGTCTATCAACGCTTAGAGGAGTTAGACATTCCCTGTAGTTGTGCGGCTAACCAGCCATTAAAAGTTGAAATTAGCAATCCGACTGCGGCTGTTCAACTTTGGAGTGTAGTACAGCGATTTACAGCCTCTCGTCAAGACCAGATTTGGACTCTTGAGTGTTGTTGGAAAAGTCGTTATCAACAGTTCTAATTTTTAGCTACTGCTGAGAATATCTCGCTTGACAGCTTGTCTTAACTAAAAAGAGGTTCAAAAATGGGTGCATCTCACAATATGGAAGTATCAGAATTTTGCCTTGAGGGCAGATTTATAGATTTTGTGATTAAAGACGGCTATAAGCTGAAAGGTTTACTGCTAGGTACTCATGAGGGTGAATGCTACGTTAAACTTGCTAAACACTTACGGGCTGCTTTTGATTTGCGGCTACCAGCAGGTACTTGGCTACAAGTTGTTGGTTATAAAGAATACGATATAAAAAAAGACAAAGTTACACTGAAAGCGGAACGTGTGATGGCGGCGCGTTCTGAAATAGCAACAATTCAAACGATCGCTACACCACAAGAACCCCCATCTATTGATAATGTCAAGGTAAAACCAGCTAAGGCTAAGGCCACGATTTTGGTGTGTCAAAAGTCTGATTGTATGAAACGCGGTGGTAAAGCAGTTTGTCAGGCGTTGGAGGCGGCTTTAAGCGATCGCGGTTTAGAAGACCAAGTTACAATCAAGGGCACTGGTTGTATGAAGAACTGTAAAGCTGGGCCGAATTTAGTAATGCCAGATAAAACCCGCCATAGTCGAATTCAAGCTGCACAAGTTCCAGCCTTGATGAATCAGCATTTTGGCGATAAAAATTTGTCAGCACAGCCTGAGAATTTAAGGGAAGTAGCGATATCTAATGGCAAACTTTGGGGAAGTAGTTCATAAAATCTTGACATTTGAATGAGAAAGCTTAATAATATCTTCTCAAGTGTGTTCCGTTAATACTCGGCCGTAAAGTCCGCTAGAAGTTTGCAATAAAATCAAAAAACTGGCTTTAATTAAGGCCAGTTTTTTGAATGAAGAGGCGTAGGCGTAGCCCACCGCAGGCATCGCTTCATATTTTTACTGGAAATTACATCATCTCAGTTAGAGAAGACTGCAACAACTGTCGTATGGATGTAGCCTGCACATGGTTAGGGAAAACAGTTAAAAAGTCATTTAGGTCTTGGATAGCTGCATGGATATGCTCTAAGGAAGCACCTTGAGATAAAACATAGCGATATAACTTCTCTGCTGGTTGATTATATTGATCAGCTAAATAGTAAAGGGCTAAATTAAAGGCATTAAGCCAGTCTTTAGAATCTTTTTTACAATGCTCTGTGGCAAGCTTGATGGCAAGTGCTAAGTCAGCCCGTGCTTTATCTAGTTGGTTAAGGGCTTGGTAGGCTAAAGCGCGATTATATAAATACCAATTATTGCCAAAATGTAAGTCAATAGCGCAGTTTAAATCTGCAAGAGCCTCATTATATAGCTTAAGCATCAGGTAAGTTTGACCGCGAAGTGCGATCGCCCAGTCATATTTGGGGTTAAGTTCAATGGCGTGGTCAAAATCTTCTAGGGCTTCTGGATAACGCTCCATTAAGCGGTAAGTAAAACCGCGATTTGCAATCGCCCAGTCAGATTTGGGGTTAAGTTCAATGGCACGGTTAAAATCTTCTAGGGCTTCTGGGTAAAGCTCCATTAAGCGGTAAGTTTCACCGCGATTTGCGATCGCCAAGTCAGATTTGGGGTTAAGTTCAATGGCGCAGTCAAAATCTTTTAGTGCTTCTGGGTAACGCTCCATTAAGCGGTAAGTAAAACCGCGAAGTGCGATCGCCAAGTCATATTTGGGATTAAGTTCAATGGCGCGGTCAAAATCTTCCAGTGCTTCTGGGTAACGCTCCATTAAGCGGTAAGTTTCACCGCGAAGTGCGATCGCCAAGTCAGATTTAGGGTTAAGTTCAATGGCGCGGTCAAAATCTTCTAGGGCTTCTGGGTAACGCATCATTGATTGGTAAATAAAACCGCGATTTGTGATCGCCAAGTCATATTTGGGGTTAAGTTCAATGGCGCGGTCAAAATCTTCTAGTGCTTCTGGGTAACGCTTCATTGATTGGTAAATAAAACCGCGATTTGTGATCACCCAGTCAGATTTGGGGTTAAGTTCAATGGCGCGGTCAAAATCTTCTAGGGCTTCTGAGTAACGCTCCATTAAGCGGTAAGTTTCACCGCGATTTGCGATCGCCAAGTCAGATTTGGGGTTAAGTTCAATGGCGCAGTCAAAATCTTTTAGTGCTTCTGGGTAACGCTCCATTAAGCGGTAAGTAAAACCGCGAAGTGCGATCGCCAAGTCAGATTTGGGGTTAAGTTCAATGGCGCGGTCAAAATCTTCTAGTGCTTCTGGGTAACGCTTTATTGATTGGTAAATAAAACTGCGATGTGTGATCACCCAGTCAGATTTGGGGTTAAGTTCAACAGCGCGGTCAAAATCTTCTAGTGCTTCTGGGTAACGCTCCATTAAGCGATAAGTTTCACCGCGACTTGCGATCGCCAAGTCAGATTTGGGGTTAAGTTCAATGGCGCGGTCAAAATCTTCTAGTGCTTCTGGGTAACGCTTTATTGATTGGTAAATAAAACTGCGATGTGTGATCACCCAGTCAGATTTGGGGTTAAGTTCAACAGCGCGGTCAAAATCTTCTAGTGCTTCTGGGTAACGCTCCATTAAGCGATAAGTTTCACCGCGACTTGCGATCGCCCAGTCATATTTGGGGTTAAGTTCAATGGCGCGGTCAAAATCTTCTAGCGCTTCTGGGTAACGCTCCATTAAGCGGTAAATAAAACCGCGCTGTGCGATCGCCCAGTCATATTTGGGGTTAAGTTCAATGGCGCGGTCAAAATTTTCTAGGGCCTCTGGGTAACGCTCCATTGAGTAATAAGTTTCACCGCGACTTGCGATCGCCCAGTCATATTTGGGGTCAAGTTCAATAGCGCGGTCAAAATCTTCTAGCGCTTCTGGGTAGCGCTCCATTAAGTGGTAAGTATAACCGCGCCAACCTAGAGCAATTGGTTGCCATTTAAGCTCAATCCCAGAATTTTGTACGACTGCGGTAAACATTTCCAATGTAACTTGATAAAGGTTTTCCTCATAAGCTTTTAACCCATTCGCTAATTGCTTACCCCAACGCTGAACTTCAGCAGAATCCGCATCTTTACCAGCCTGAAGCATCGTTTCTGCATATTGTTGGGCAAATTTGCGTTTATTTTTGAGTGCAGCAAGAAATTGATTCAGAGATACAGATAAATTCCTTTGCGGTGACTGACATAAGTTGTGATACAACACGTTTAATGTGTGACTTTGCCAGCTAGGATCGCGCTGTTTTTCCTCTTCTTCCAATTGAAAATCATTCCGCAGGCTGTCATAATATTCTGCCAACTTACCATGTATGTCAGCCCAACCTTGCGGCGATGAAAGGCGCTTGTGGCGTAACATTTGGGTTTTGACCACATCATGATAAGCCCAGCCGTCGGTACGTTCGTTGACAAAAGATGTTTCTTTTAGCCAAGTAAATAACTCGTCAGCTTCTTCTTCTGTTCTTAATTTGGCTATAACATCTCGATTCAAACACCGAGGAATGGCAGCATCAAGCGCCACTTGTTGCTGTTTGGGGTCATCAACCCATTTTAAAAAGCGTTCTACAGCACTGTTGCAAGGCTCAACTACCTGGTTTGGATCATTGGGATGAGTATCTGCTAGCATTCCCACTAGCAGGGGTAAGTTTCCAGAAAGGTGTAAAATTACTTCAACAACACGATTGTCTGTAATGCCTTTGCGAGTTAGATATTGTTGGGCTTCTTCTTCTGTAAAGGGTTCTAGAGGAAAACGAACTATTAATCCCTCGTAAGGTGCCCAATGATTTTTATCTAATTCATGCCGACCAGCGATCGTTATCAATATATTGAGAGATACTTCACCGTGGCGACCCTCCAAAATTTCTCGTAGCCAGTTATCTAAGAATTCCCCGGTGCGTTCATAAGTATCAAAAAACAAGACAACAGCAGTTTCTTTTGCAATTTTAAAAATATCTTGCAAAAATAGCGGAGTCAGCACTTCTTCAGGTTCTTGAACTAATCGCACCTCATCTTTATTCGTTATTTTCTTTGCAACATAAGATGCCCATTCTCCGGCTTGGGTAGCAAAAGCATCTTCATCGACAAAATCAAATACAGCACCACCAACGGGAACTCGACGCGCCAGACGCACACCAGTTTTTACCATAGTTTTCCCGACAAAAGCGGAAAAACCTTGAGGAGCTTCTGGATCGGTTTCTAATTCTTGGCGCTTTTGACGGTAAACTTTGTAGCGTTCTGTAAACTGTGTTAGTTTGTGACCTTGCCGTTCTAACTCTTCTGCTAGACGACCCATAACTTCTGGTATAGTTTTTTCAGCTTCATCGATGTAAGCCGAAATGATTTTTGCTTCGTCAGCAATTTTACGAAACTGTCGCAGCAGAGTACTTTTACCAACTCCGCCTTGACCCCAAACATTATACAGAAAACGACGGCGATCGTCTTCTGGGGGTAATGCTAAATTTTGGCGAAATTGGTTTACTTGGTCTTCACGACCCACAAAACCTGATTGCTGGCGCTGCTTAAGAATATCTTGTAAACTCTTGGGCTTGTTTTGCGGGTTCATTACAAGATTTTATTTTGAGGTGCTAGTGTTTACAAAATAACTACTAAAGATACAAGGTGTATTTCGGAATTTATCAAACTTTTTCTAAGTAATTTTTATGCGTTGACCTTTTGAAGCTCAACTTTGACCTTCTGAGGCTCGACGTTGACCTTCTGAGGCTTAACTTTGACCTTCTGAGGCTCAACTTTGACCTTTTGAGGCTCGACGTTGACCTTTTGAGGCTCGACGTTGACCTTCTGAGGCTCGACGTTGACCTTCTGAGGCTCGACGTTGACCTTCTGAGGCT